>SVFZ01000102.1 GCA_015056585.1 Butyrivibrio sp.
TAATGATCCTGTTTGATTGTTAAGTTTCGCGACTACAACAATACTACTATTAGGACTTACTTTCTACTGCCTTTTTGATAAAAAGAAAATCACTGCACACAGCCTAGGCAGGCCATCGCGCAGCGATTTTGTTCAATCAGAAATTACAGAAATGGGCAGGCGTGCTCATGAGTATTTATTGCAGCATTTGACTAAGAATGTTTCGATTCAGAAGTATAAAAAAGAAATGCTTTATTATGAACATCAAATGAATGTGGAAGCTGCTGAGCCAAGCGAAAACAGAGTATTGGAGTCAACATAAGCTTAAGAGATGATTATGAATTCGAATGATAATAAAAAGAAAACCAAACAAAAGAAAATATGTCTAATTGCATCTTCCGGCGGCCATTTAGAGCAGATCAGACAGCTTAATAAAATAAGTCAGAAATATGATTGCTTTTATGTGGTAACCAGAACTAAGGCAACAGAAGCTATGAAACAAAAGCATTATATAGTTTCGGATCTGGTACGAACCAATAAGTTTGTTGAAGCGTTACGCATGTCTCGCATGATGATTGAACAGCTAGTGATTTTTCTTAAAGAAAAGCCGGATGTTGTTCTTACTACAGGTGCTGCTGTAGCTATTCCAATGTGCATAATTGGTAAAATTTTTCACAAAAAAGTAATATATATCGAGAGCTATGCACGTATGACAACTCCAAATAAAACAGGATTGTTAATTTACAAGTTTGCTGATTTGTTTATTATCCAATGGGAGGCGTTAAAAAAATACTATCCAAACGCAGTTTATGGAGGTTCAATATACTGATGAGGGTTTTAGTAACAATTGGATCAATGTCTGAAAAGAAGTTCACACGTCTATTTAAAATAATGGATGAAATATGTGAAGAAGGTATTATTGATGGTAAACAGGTCGTAGCTCAGGTTGGATTTGATGGTTATAAATCAAAGTATTATGACTGTTTTGATATGACTTCTGATGAGAACTTCAAAAGAATGATAGATGAGTCTGACTTGATAATTACACATGCTGGTACCGGTACAGTCACATCGAGTATTAAACGAGGAAAAAAAGTTATCGTTTTTCCTCGTTTGGTTGAATATGACGAGCACTATGATAATCATCAGATTGAACTGGCTGAATCGTTTTCAAAACAAGGATATGTTTTAGTGGCAAAAACAAAAGAAGAATTAAAAAAACAGATTCAAAATATTGATTTGTTTGATCCGACTCCATTTATATCCAATAATGATAGAATCAGCAATATGATAATAGATTTTATAGAAAAGTAAGTAAAGGTCAGTTTTGAAATATGAATGCATATTTTATTCCGTATGATCCCAGAAATCATTACACAACTCTTGTATCAGATTACCTGGAGAAACATAGGATTAATATTTTAAATAAAGGAATTACCAGTAAGTATAAGACCATATTACGCAGTGTGTTTGAAGTACCACTTAGACATGTTAAGGTTATTCACGTTAATTGGATTGAAACATGTGCGCAGGATAGAACGCTGAAGTATCGCTTTTTGGGGTGGGCTGTATTAAGATGGGTCGATCTCATGAAGATATATGGTGCGAAAATAGTTTGGACAGTTCATAATAAAACGTCTCATAATTATTCAGGTGATGTCGAGAACACTCATATTTTCTATGAGAAGATGTTACGTAGAACCGATATGGTCATGGTTCATTGTAAGGAAACAGAAGATTCTATTGTAGAAGAATATGGTTATCCAAGAGATAAAATATTAAATGTTCCACACGGCGCATATGAAGAAGAATGCGTAACACCAAAAAGATGGCAATTATCAGAAATCGTTGATCATAATAAGTTTACTATAGTTACATTTGGTAATATTGTAGCGTACAAAAATATACCACTTCTTATTAGAGCCTATAAAGAGCTAAATGATAAATCACTTCAGCTTATAATTGCCGGAAGTAGTAAAAATGAGGACTTGTTAAAAGAGATAGATGAAGCGATTGTTGGCACAGATATAATCTTTGACAAAAGATTTATACCGGATGAGGAGATGGATAGTCTTTTTTCTGTTTGTGATTGTGTAATTCTTCCTTATGAAAAAGAAAGTATGTATAATTCCGGAGTGGCTGTAATGGCTTTTTCAAAAGGATTGCCTGTAATCGTTTCAGAATTTGGAGCAATAAAAGAAATAAGTAATCGCAGTTTTGTTTATGCATACGATTTTGAGAATTCTGAAGAAAATGTTGTCGAATTAAAAAAGCAGATCCTCAAAGTAAAAGACATATGGTTAAATAATCGCGAATACTACTCAGAAATTAAAGAAGAAGCATATAATTATGCTCATCATGAAATAAATTGGGATAATATTTGCCGAACTATTTCAAATAAATATCTGGAAATCCAAGGGTAACTTTTTCTATGAATAAAATCTTTGGAGTAGTTGTTTTAAACTATAATGATTATGCAACTACTCAGCACTTTATCGATAATGTTAAAAATTTTAATAATGATATTCAGTTTGTTGTAGTAGATAATTGTTCAACAAACAATTCTTTTGACATCATATCTGATTACATTGAGGGGCTAAGCAATGTAGATATTATCAAGGCTCCAAAAAATGGCGGATATGCATATGGGAACAATTTTGGAATGAGATATTTAATAGATAAGTATTCTGTCAAATATCTTATGGTTGCTAATCCTGATACAGTAATAACTGAAGATATTTTTAGCGAAGCGATGGAGCTTTTGGGGGCAACAGATTTTACATTGTTAAGTCCAATAATGAAAAAGACTGATGGTAGCATAGCAGATTTACCATATTGGGATATTCCTACTTATTGGGACGATATATGCAGGTGTTTTTATATTCTCAGAAGATTGAATAAGAAAAATTATCATATTGATTTTAATGAAAGAATACAACAAGTTGAGGCTGTACCGGGATCGCTTTGGATTATTAGAGCGGATAAAATGCAGGAAATTGGATATTTGGATGAGAATACATTCTTATACTGCGAAGAGAGTATTTTAGCAAGAAAGCTAAAAGATAAAAACTTCAAAAGTGGTTTAATGACTAGAGTATCATATATTCATGCTCATTCTGTTTCTATAAAAAGTGTTCTTAGTGAGATCAGAATGGTGCATTTAATGGGACAATCTATATTATATTATGAACGAACATACAACAAGATTTCAAAGCTAAGGGTTTCCGTTCTAAAACTTGCAATTAAGGTTTGGGCGTTTGAACGAAGAATAGTTGTAGGTGCATTGAATGGAAAAAGATAACAGGAAGTTAAAAATCTATATTTTCATATTTTTATTGGTATCCAGTGAATTACTAGGGATTTATAGGAATCTTCCGATATACCCTAATCTTGGAGTTTTCGATTTTATTTATGCCGGATTAATTGTACTTACACTTGTATTCTTTTTATCATTTAAAAACTTTGGATTTGCTAAGCCAAATAATACAAATCAATTATGGGTTGTGTATTCTTTTACAATAATATTATTATGTAATTTTGTTTACAGTTTACTGAGGCATCATCAATCAGTTAATCAGGTTTTGAGTGTTAGTTATCTTTATCTCGTAATTCCATTAGTAGCTATTTATTTAAATCGGGCTATAAAGTCAGCAAATGATTGTGAATTAATTGAAAATATGATAATTCAATTTGCTGTTGTTATTTCTTTGGTATCTCTAGTCCAAGTTCTTTTGCATGCCATTAACATTGATATTTTAAATGTTATAGAAGGCGAAAGATATGGCGGAGCTAGAATTGCTATAGGCATATCTGTAGAGATTTGCGGAATTCTGATGGCATATACTAAAATGCGAGAATATCACACCCTGGTATACAGGATGGAGTTCATAACAATTCTATTATGCTTCATATTTGCTGTTAGAACTCGAGGCTTATGGATATATATTGGTGCCAGTTTGATATTCTTTGAAATTCATAAGCAGAAGAAGCATGTGAATTTATATATTGTTTTATTATCTCTTTTTACCATTGGACTGATAATCTTGGATATGGTAAGTGAAGACGCGGCAATGGTTGCTTTAGACTCTGGTGACAATCATGTTATTTGGAGAATAAGGACCATGAAATGGTATTTTGATCAGATCATAGAAAATCCTTTATTTGGTCTTGGCCTTATTAAGCCAATCGAAAATACTACTTCCTATACGCTTCTTATGGGAGATTGGGGAAGAGCTTTCAGGAGTGATGTAGGATTCTTGGGATTTATTAATACATTCGGTGTTATTGGACTTGGTTGGTATACATTTTTCATTATTGTTTACATAAAGAAAATAATGGTACTAATGGCGAATTCAAGAACGACGTATTCCGGACCATATTTATCATATATATTTCTTTCTATCGTTGGCGCAACCACTTTTAGTATTATGGCAAATAATCAATTATATATGGTTCCGGTTATGTTTGTGTTATTGATTAAGCGAGCAAGGTTTTGCAGTTGATTTTATTAGCAACAGGAGAATGAAGATTTAATTATCTAGATAGTACTATGCAAAATGTAATTAGTTTACTTTGGGGAAAATATAAAAAAATTCCTATTCAGGCGAAGCTGACAATTTGGACTTTTTTTGGCATGTGTATGCAAAAGGCCATAGCAATAATAACGGTTCCGATCTTCACCAGGATAATGTCCACTGAACAATATGGACAATTTAGTGTGTATATGTCCTGGATGAATATTTTTTATATAATCACATCCTTTAGGCTATATGCGGGTGTATACAATAAGGGATTTTCAAAGTATAGGAATGATAGAGCCGGATTTACTCTATCTATGCAATATACAACAACGATTATCACAATTATAGTTTTTGCTATATATTTGATTTTTCATAAGCAGATAAATGCTATGACTGAATTACCTACGTTTGTCATGGTATTAATGTTTGCGGAATTGCTGGTAACTCCTAGTGTTCCCTTTTGGACTGTTAGTCAAAGATATGAATTCAAATATAAGAGTGTATTATTGGCAACGCTTATTTTGGCCATATCAAATCCTTGTATTGGGATAATAGCTGTTTTATCAACTGATAATAAAGGAATAGCCAGGATTACTTCCGAAGCAGCAGTTCAGGTTGTATTTGGTTTAGTTTTCTACTTAATAAATTTATTTAAAGGTAAGTTCAAATTCAAAGTAGAATATGCTTTATATGCAGTCAAGTTTAACATTCCACTTATTCCACATTATTTTTCAGAATATATATTGAATCAATCGGATCGAATCATGATTCAAAAACTGGTAGGGCTTAGTGAAGCCGGCATTTATGCTGTTGCATATAGTGCGGGAATGCTTCTGACTATTGTTTCCAGTAGTATTAATCAGGCTTTAGTACCGTGGTTATACCAACAACTTGATGAAAAGAAATATGAAGGTATTCAGAAGATTATAGTTTCTTTGGGGTTCATGATATTAGTCCCTATAAGTATGTTTATGGCCTTATCACCTGAAATAGTCTCTGTTTTGGCGGGGCCTGAATACCATGAAGCAGTTCGTGTTATTGCGCCAATTACTTCAAGTATAGTTTTCATGTTCTTGTTTATTTTGTTTGCAAATATAGAACTGTATTACGACAACAATAAATTTACAATGTATATTTCTATGATAGGTGCGATTTTGAATATAGTATTAAACTATATATTCATCAATCTTCTTGGCTTCTGGGCAGCCGGATTTACAACCTTTTTCTGCTATGGAGTTTATTGTATTGGGCATTACGCTTTTATGGAACATATATTTTTCAAAAATGAAGGTAGGCACTTGATCAAGTCTAAATGGATCATTTTTATCACATCAATACTTACCGGTGTTATGATCCTGTTCTATAACCTTAACGATTACGCAATAATTAGGTTTACTTTATTGGGAGCAAGTTTTGTAGCTGCTTTTGTTATGAGAGATAAGATAATCAGTGTTTATAGTAATGTGTTAAAAAAGAAAAAATAAGTTCTTTTTTGCACATTATTGGGAGATTTTCATGGATAATGTTGAAAAAAAACGATTATTCTACTTGGATTTTCTTAGATTTATAGCGTGCGTATTGATAACAAATTCCCATTTTGATGGAGTATATCCTTTAAATATATCTTGGGGAGGATGTCCGGGAAATTGCCTGTTTTTAATGATTTCAGGTTTTTTGCTTTTTGACTCAATAGGGAAAAAAAAGAGCTTTGTTTTTTGGTTCATACCTAAAGTACTCAGATTATATATTCCTCTATTTATAATCAATATCATTACTGTTTCGGTTGGATTTAGGAAACCTAGCTTGGAATTATTCTTTTTCCCAATTAATGAGGTTTGGTTTATCCCTTGTATAGTTCTTCTTTATTTTGCATATTATTTTGCAATAAAATATAAGGCTTTTCTTTGGTTATATCTGGTAATAGATTTTGCTATATATGTAGTCTTGTACTGTAGATTTGATTTACAAGTCTTTTTTGTCGAGAAACAGCTTATTTTTAGATATTTGTATGGCTTTATTGCTATGATGATTGGAGCTTTCATTAAGTCGAAAAATATCACAGTACATGATAAAACAAAAGCATTACGCCTGATTACTGTATCCATATTTGGAATCATTGGATTTTTGGGAGTTAAACTTGGAATCTCAGAAGGAATAAAGCTTGCATTATATATGCAATTTTTGACACAAGTATTCTCTATGCTTTTTGCAACAGCTGCATTTATTGGTCTCTCATATTTTAATGATAAAATTGAGCGCTTTATGAGAAATAGTGCTTTGGGGAAGCTAACGTATATTATAAGTAGTTGCACATTGGAAGTGTATCTTGTACAGTTTGTTTTAATTGCAAATATTAAGGCTTTAGTGTTTCCTTTAAATTTTGTACTAATTATTCTGGCTATAATGTTTTCTGCGTTGTTGCTACATGTTGTGAGTAACGAAATATATATAAAGGTTATTGATTATAATAAATGAATGGGTAAATTTTGTTGATTTGCCTTTGGAGGTTTACGTGGGGGAAAGACAAGCTAATTCACATATTCATTCTTTACAAGCTTTAAGAGCTTTAGCTTGTATTGCAGTTATGCTTTCTCATTCAGCATTTATTTCAAGCAGTGGA
The DNA here is from genome assembly GCA_015056585.1 of Butyrivibrio sp. Taxonomy (GTDB): domain Bacteria; phylum Bacillota; class Clostridia; order Lachnospirales; family Lachnospiraceae; genus Butyrivibrio. The sequence continues at coordinate 7,120 of SVFZ01000102.1, forward strand.
ATTAATTTTGTAGATGGATTTGGCAAATGGGGAGTTTCAGTGTTTCTGGTTTTGTCTGGGTTTGTCTTGATGTATTCTTATTATGGAAAAAAACGCATAGAAAAAGCATCTGTTTTTGACAACATTAAATTTGCATGGAAAAAGATAAGAGGTATTTATCCTTTACATATAATAACAACTATGGCTTTTGTTGTATTTATGTTTTTAGGGGATCATAAGACTCCGGTATTACCAGCTGTTTGCAGGATTGTGCTCAATATGTTGCTTTTACAAGAATGGATACCATTTACTGAAAGATCCATAAATGGGGTAGCGTGGTATCTGTGCGTTAGCGCATTTTGCTATTTTGTTTTTCCCTGGATTTTATTATTTTATGAGAAAAGAAAAATAAGATTACCTATCAGGGGCATTTTTGTTTTATTCTTTTTGCAGATTGTGATCGGATTTATCGGAGGCCTTTTACCTAACCAGTCATTAAGTGATTCTTTATTTTTGGGATCAGATATGACTGAATGGTTAGTTTATAAGCATCCTATTAGTAGAAGCCTTGATTTTTTGATTGGCTGTAACATTGGCTATATATATGTTAATGAGAAGCAAGGAATAAAACATAGTTATATGTGCAGGATAATGTCTGCGGTTGCCGTTTGTTTATCTATTATTGGAATCGTTATCTATGTAATTAATACACCTGCATCTGTTCAGGGAAAAATCGATTCGTTTGTCCACACTGAAAGATGGTGGACGTATGTATTATTGTTTATACCAAGTGCCTGTTTATTTGTATACATTTTTGCTCATAATGAATGGCGACTTTCCGCTATGTTTACCAATAAACTAACAATATATCTAGGAGATATTTCGAAGTATCTCTTTTTGATTCATTATGTGGTATTTTATTATATTAGTGCTGTAATAATTTATATATTTGGAAACGGCTTTGATCACATTTATGGGCCTTGGCTAAAAATTTGTTTTGGAATAATTATTTCTATTGTTCTAAGTCACATTTGGAATAGACTAACATTAGTCACTGATAAGTTTAAGAGCAGTGATATCCGGTGAAATTGCCATGGAGTAGTTGGTGTAATAAACGACGAATCCGGGTTTGGCTCCACCGGGCTTTTTTACTTCCTTGCGCATTACATAGTCTATCTCTACCTTTTCCTGATTTTTGCCCTTTGAATAGAACGCAGCAAGAGCAGCTGCTTCTTCAAAGGCTCTGTCGGGAACTTCCTTGCCACCGGTTAACAGAACTACGTGAGAACCGGGGATTTTCTTGGCGTGGAACCACCAGTCTCCGCCATTTGCCATTTTAAATGTAAGCTCATCGTTCTGGATATTGTTTTTACCCACATAAATATCAAAACCATCGGAGCTAAGGTAATGGAAGGGTTTGCTGGTTATCTTTTCCCTGCGCCCGTTCTTGCCGGAGACATGGGACTTGATATATCCGGAATCAGCCAGCTCCTGCCTTATCTGTGCAAGATCGGCTTCCTTTTGTGCTATTTCCAGCGATGTCTGAATGGACTCAAGCTGATCGATAGCTTCTTTTGTCTCCTTCATCTGTTCTTCCAGGGCTTCTGCAGTTCTTTTGAGTTTGGTGTATTTGTCAAAATACTTCTTGGCGTTCTGCGCCGGTGTGAGAGTAGGGTCAAGGGTTATTGTCACATCTTTTCCCGTGTTGTAGTCGTTAACGGTGATCTTTTTAGCGCCGGGCTCTGCACTGTAACCATAGACGGTTAACAGCTCCCCGTAAACTCTGTATTTATCTTTTTTCTCGCTGTCTGACATCTGCTTAAGCTGAAGATCGTACTTACGTACATTTCTCTCAAGGGCTGTCTGAACGATCTTGCGAAGGTCTACAGATTTCTGTCTGATACGTGTTACGACGTTTTTCTCTGCGTAGTATTTCTGAAGAAGAACTGAAATGCTTGATGTAAATTCATAGGAATATCTTCCTGGGCTATCACTGTCAGCTGCAGAACCGGCAGATTCCGGCTCACCGTAAAGCGTAAGTGGAATAGATGCAAACTCCTTGGGAGCACCTTCCTCGTACACGATTGACGGGAGGAAATTTCCCTCTTTTACCAAATGAATAACATCGTCAAAGGCCCTGTAAACTGATATTGATTCTGATGTATCAAGGGCAACTGCAGATTTGTCCGCATCAACGCCGCTCCTGTAGCAGATTTCCTGCGCAATTATCGGAGAAAGACCGGTATAACTGGAATAAATCGCTTTGAAAAGAGGCATTCCCTTGCCGAGTACGCAACTTGAGAATTCGTCAGCAGTTGTTGTAAGGGGATTGGCCTTATCCTGGGACGGAATAAAGTACTCGCGTCCGGGGAGAACTTCTCTGACTGAACTTACAGAAGCCGGAATATGTTTGATACTGTCGATGATCATGTTATCCTCATCGGTAAATATGATGTTGCTGTATTTGCCCATAATCTCTATCAGCAGCACCTTGTGGCGAAGATCGCCCATTTCATCTAGATGTTCAACCTCAAAGCGTATTATTCTTTCAAGTCCACCGGGCTGAGTCACAGATATAATGCGCCCATTTTGAATGTGCTTCCTTAAAAGCATGCAAAAGTTCGGCGCTGTCATTGGAGAAGCCTTGGACTCATCTGTAAGATAAGCAAGTGGGAGAGAAGCATCCGCTGAAAGCACGAGCTTTTCCTGTTTGATCCCGAATTTTTCTGCATTCTCATAAGAAAGCTTAACAGTGATAAAAAGTTCGTCACTCTCAGTCTGTGCGATTTTATATATGCGACCGCCACTTAACCTGTCGCTGAAATCTTTAGTCAGATTTGCAATTGTTATTCCGTCAAATGCCATAACTTCTTTATTCCTTAATCATTTAATATTTTATTACTGGTAAAAAAATTCCAAGGCTCACTACACTTTGGCAGTAAAAAAGCCTTGGAAACAATTTTACACTAATTCCATATGTACTACAAACATCAATGTGTGAAACATATAAACATTAAGAAAGATCACTCCATGAGGAAACTGTAAAGCCTGTCGCGATAATCAGGCGCGGTATCAAAGGCCGCATGCCCGTAACCAATATACATAAACAGCTTAAAATCAGGCCTGTAATCAAGATTTTCTGCGATCTCCATTGTGGCGTCCGAGTCAAGGACAGCGTCTTCGTATACGCCTATAGCAAGAGTGGGGCATTTAATCTTTTTAAGATCTTTAGAGATGTCAAATCCCAGTATGGCACTTGCAAGAATTACAAATCTTTCAAGGTCCTTTGTTGTTACCGATTTGCTTATATCAGAAAAATAATCCTTATATTCATCGTAAACATTTGGAGGATAAATTTCTTTTGCAAAATTCTGATACAGTCCGTAAGCATCTTTATTCTTTGCAAGTTCAATCCACTTTTTCAAAACAGCAGCCTGTTCATCCTTTATGTGTGATGAAGTGGAGCCAAGAACAAGTTTACTTACAAGTTCGGGATAATATATTGCGATTACCATGGCAATCATACCGCCTTGTGATGCACCGAAGATGGCCACATCCTTAAGGCCGAGGCTCTTAATTGCGGCAGCTGTGTCTTTTCCCATATCGATTATGGAATAGCTTTGTGGAATATCCTGCCTTCTGTCAAAGACATATATTGTAAAATCATTTTGCATTTTAGTATATTCAGCTGCAACAGTATTAGCTGCGCCCATTACACTCTGAATGCTAAGACCCGGAATGATCACCAAAGACCTTGGACCGTTACCGAATTTAAAATAATCCATTGTAAATTCTGCTGTTGTTACTTTTCCTATTTCTGGCATGCGATAGCTCCTTAAATTTTTTATACTCATTTTATTATATCCAAATTTTGTACCGTAAAATGGAAATTTTTATAAATTAAAAAGATATTTGAAATAATTCTTGTAAACGCTTACATGAATGTGTTATAACATATTTAGTAAAAAAACTTTCGGAAAAGAATTGTAAGCAATTACATTTTAGGAGGATTTCAAATGGAACTATTAAACTATGAGGTATTGGGAAAGTCAGGATACGAAGGATATGTTCTTAAGGATGCGCCTGTAAAGGTTCTTCAGTTCGGTGAAGGCAACTTCATGCGTGCATTTGTTGATTACTTTTTTGACATCAGCAATGAGAAGGCAGGTTTTAACGGAAAAGTTGCACTGGTTCAGCCTATTAACATGGGACTTACAGAGCTTATCAACAAGCAGGAAGGTCTTTATACATTATATTTAAGAGGCAGTGAGAACGGACAGAAGGTAGATGCAAAGCGTGTGATCTCAGCTGTAGACTGCTGTCTTAATCCATATGACAAGGCAGATTTTGACAAGATGATGGAAATCGCTGTAAGTGATGACCTTGATATTATTGCATCCAATACCACTGAGGCAGGTATTGCATATGATCCTTCATGCAATTTTGAAGATGTTCCTGCAAACAGCTTCCCGGGCAAGCTTACTCAGGTTTTATATAAGAGATACAAAGCCGGCAAGAAGGGACTGGTTGTTCTTTCCTGCGAACTTATAGATAATAACGGAAAAGAGCTGTTAAAGTGCGTTAACCAGTATATTGACCAGTGGAAACTTGAAGATGGCTTCAAAAAGTGGGTCAGCGAAGATAATATTTTCTGCTCAACTCTTGTAGACAGGATCGTTCCCGGCAGAATCCGTGATCCTAAGGAAGTTGAGCAGCTTGAAGCAGCAAACGGCTATCATGATGAGCTCATCGATGTTGGTGAGATCTTTGGTGTATGGATTATTGAAGGACCAGAGGGTCTTGAGGACAGACTTCCTTTCAAGAAGGCAGGAGTTAATGTTCATGTTGTTCCTGATGTAATGCCATACAAGCACCGCAAGGTTCGTATTCTTAACGGAGCTCATACAGGATTTGTTCTCGGAGCATATCTTGCAGGTTTTGACATTGTTCGTGACTGCATGCATGATGAAACAGTTGCAGGCTATATGAACAAGATGCTTAATGAAGAAGTTATTCCTACACTTGTAGACCACCTTGATGAGAATGACCTCAATGAATTTGCAGCAGCTGTTAAGGACAGATTCAACAATCCGTTTGTTAATCACGAGCTTATGAGTATTTCACTTAACTCAACAAGTAAGTGGAAGGCCAGAAATATGCCTTCATTCCTTCAGTATATTGAAAAGAACGGCAAACTTCCGGTATGTCTTACAATGTCTCTTGCTGCATACATTGCCTTTTATTCAAATGATATTCAGGAGCTTACTGATGCAGGCCTTGTCTGCAAAAGACCTGCCGGCAACACATATACTGTAAGTGACGACAGATGGGCTCTTGAGTTCTTCTATGAGCACAGAAATGATTCAGAGGAGGAACTTGTAAAAGCAGTTCTTGGAAACGAGAAGATGTGGGATCAGGATCTTAATAAGATTGAAGGTCTTACAGATGCGGTTGTATGTGATCTTAAGAAGATCCATGCAGATGGAGCCAAGGAGGCATATAAGAGCTGCCTTTAAGCCTGAATATTCGTGATCTTTATATTCATGACATGTAACATGATTCAAGGAAAACGTATATAAAATAAAAATGATAATTTAATTTTATAGGAAATGATAAGTAGAAACTGTCATTGTTTGAAAAAAAAACAGTGGCAGTTTCTATTTTTTTGTATTATGATTAATTAAGTAAATAGGGTATCACTTTAAACTGTTAAACTTTAATTTAATAAAAGATGCCCTAAAATACTACGTAGCATAATTAATCTCTAGTTGATTTATTTTATCGTCAGTAGTATAATTGTATACAAGTTTGAAGAAGAGTAAAGACAGAGACGTTTTTACGATTTCGGGGGATATATATTAGTGATAAAAATGCTATTTGTATTTCACGATACAAATGGCTATTTTTATATATGAAATAATTTCTTAAATGGAGGAAAATTATGAAGAAGTACAACAGAGTTATTGCTTTGCTTGCTGCTACCACAATGACAGCTTCACTTATGGCTGGATGCGGCAAGAGCGAAGCTCCTGCACAGACAACAGATACTCCTGCGCAGACAACTGAGTCTACTGACGCAACAGCTGCAGAGACTACAGAATCAACAGAGACTGCTGAAGCTACAGAGGCTCCATCAGATCTTCCATCACTTGTAGGAGTAGAGCCTGACACACGTAAGGCAGCTGAAGCATTCTCAGAGCTTTGGGACATGGACAGCTATCAGACAGAGTCATCAACACTCTACAACAGAGCTCTTGGTGAGTACTACGAGACATACGAGAAGGCTTTAGAGGCAACAAGCCTTTCAGAGCGTTATGCTCTTCAGGCTGTAGCTGAGGCTAAGCTTCTTGAGTCAGGTGTATTCCTTCCACTTTCAACTCGTGGTGGTAGCTATGCCATTAGCCGTATGGCTCCCGGATCTGTTACAACAACTCTTTGGGGCAACGATGATGAGAGATGGCACAATGCTCTTGTAACAACAGATCTTATCGCATCTGAGGACATTCAGGCTCTTAGAGATAAGCTTAAAGAGCTCAGAGGAACAGGTACATATGTAGCAGAAGCTAAGAAGTACCTTGAAGAGAAGGGCTATACATTAAAAGATTCTTATAATTATCCTAGTACATCAGACCCTGTAACATGGGACGTTCTTGCAACATCAAGACAGGCTGACAGCAGAATTCTTATTCAGCTCTATGACGGACTTACAGAATATGATGTTGAGAACGTTCAGCAGCCTGCACTTGCAGAGAGCTGGGAAGAGTCTGAGGACGGACTTACATACACATTCAAGATTCGTGAAGGTGTTAAGTGGGTTGATGCTCAGGGCAGAGAAGTTGCTGATCTTACAGCTGACGACTTTGTTGCCGGCATGCAGCACATGATGGATGCTATGGGCGGACTTGAGTACCTTGTACAGGGCGTTATCAAGGGCGCTGATGCTTATATCAACGGCGAAGTAACAGACTTCTCAGAAGTTGGTGTTAAGGCAGTTGATGATTACACACTTGAGTACACACTTGAGCAGCCAACACCTTACTTTATGTCAATGCTCAGCTATGGCGTATTTGCTCCTCTTTCAAGATCTTACTATGAAGGACAGGGCGGTCAGTTCGGACAGGGCGCTTCAGCTGGCCAGTACGGTACAGACAAGGATCACATTGCATACTGCGGACCTTACATCATCACAAGCTTTACTGAGAAGAACTCAATCGTATTTAAGGCTAATCCTCTTTACTGGAACAAGGACAACCAGGAGATCAAGACCCTTACATACGTTTATGAAGATGGTACAGATGTAACAAAGACATACAATGACACACTTGCAGGCACTGTTGATGGATGCGTACTTAACACATCAACAATCGAGACAGCAAAGGCTGATGGAAACTTTGACAAGTACAAATATACATCTAACACAGATGCTACTACATTCAACGGCTTCCTTAACATCAACCGTAAGGCATTTGCAAACTCTAACGATGCTACTGTAGCTGTTTCTGATAAGACTGTATTCGAGGCACAGAGAACAACAATCGCTATGCAGAATCAGGCATTCAGACTTGCAGTTGTTTCATCACTTGACAGAGCTGCATACAATGCTCAGACACAGGGTGAAGAGCTTAAGCTCTTGAGCCTTAGAAACTCATATATCCCAGGTAACTTTGTAAGCCTTCCTGAGGATGTTACAATCGATATCAACGGAACAGCAACAACATTCAAGGCTGGCACATACAACGGAGAGATCACACAGGCTCAGATCGATGCTGACGGTGTAGAACTTAAGGTTTGGGATGCTGAGAACGAGACATCTGACGGATTTGACGGATGGTACAATCCTACAGCAGCTAAGGCTCATCTTGCACAGGCTACAGAAGAGCTCGCTGCACAGGGTGTAGAAATTTCAAAAGAGAATCCTATCCAGATCGACCTTCCATATTTCGCTGGATCAGAGGTTTACACAAACAGAGCAAATGCATTCAAGCAGTCTCTTGAGACAGCACTTGACGGAAACGTTGTTATCAACCTTGTAAAGTGCGAGTCTGCTGATGACTGGTACTATGCAGCATACTATCCAGAGACAGGTTACGAGTTCAACTGCGATATGTGTGATGTATCCGGATGGGGCCCTGACTATGGTGATCCTCAGACATACCTTGACACAATGCTTCCTGACTACGCAGGATACATGGTTAAGAGTATCGGTATCTTCTAATTATATTTGTAATAGTATATTGCAAATAAATTGGAGAAAGTGGGAAAAAAATACTTCCCACTTTCTCCATTATATTGTATAATGTTGTGGCTATGTGACTAGGCTATGGTTATACAAGCAAAAAAATAAGTTCCACAAAGGGAAAAAGCTATGACAAAGTATGTATTGAAAAGACTATTGCATGGACTCGTATCATCAATCATTGTTGTTACTATTGTAATGATAATGATCTATACCATGCTGGACAGAAACCTTATTTTTGCTACGGATAATGTCTTCAAGAACTATGGTAACAATGAGAAGACTGCATACATGTACAGAAAGTGGGAAGAGTACGGTTATCTGGACCTTATTACTTACAATGATTTTCTTCTTGACCTCGTTGATAAGGGGGAACTCGATGAGGAAACTCAGAAGAAGGTCGCTTCAATCGGCAAGAAGCCTGAGAATGACAGTGAAGCTACAGCTGAGTATGTACAGAAATTCTATGACTGGTGCAGTGCAAATGGCTATACAGTAACACGACTTAATGCCATTATGGTTACACCCAAGAAATATGCAAATGGTGGTGCGCAGCAGCTTTTTGCATCAAAAGATCTGCCTGTTACCAACAGACTTATCAAGTATGTTACAGGCCTTGTTTCTATTGATAATATTCATTATGTTGATGAAGACATTGATATTGGAAAGAGAGCCATTACATTTACTTTGCATGATCCGGTATATGGCGGTGAGAAATTTTCACCTGCAATTATAGGTAATGGAACATATCACAAGTACTTATTATATGTAGATAAGGTATTCCCTTATCTTCACCAGAATTTGGTTACTCTTAACCTTGGCAAATCATACGCTGTCAATGCCGGCGTTGATGTATTCGAAACCATGACCAAAAAGCAGGGATCATATGTAATGTCTACAATGACATTCCCTACAGGCCTTACAGAAGAGTCTGCGGATGATCTTCATTCTGCTACCTTTGTTTATGGTTCTATGAGTGCCAACAAGGTTAATTCAGATAGATTTACTGATGACTACACAAATGTTACTACATTTAAATCAGGTAAATCCAAGATGGGATATTCATTCTCCATCGGTATTATTGCGGTTCTGCTTTCATATCTTATAGGTATTCCTATGGGTATCGCGATGGCAAAAAACAAGGACAAGCTCATCGACAAGATTGGAACAATTTACATAGTATTTATTATCGCTGTTCCATCCCTTGCATATATTTTCCTGTTCAAGGCAATTGGAGGTAAGATTGGACTTCCTACAACCTTTGATATGGAATCTACAAGTAAGCTGATTTATGTACTTCCTATTATTTCACTTGCACTTCCTTCAATAGGTAATCTTATGAAGTGGCTTCGTAGATATATGATCGACCAGATGAATTCAGACTATGTAAAGTTTGCAAGATCAGGCGGTCTTACAGAGGGAGAGATATTTAGAAAGCACATTCTTAAGAATGCTTCAATTCCGATCATACACGGTATTCCGGCAGGAATCCTGTCAGCGCTGGTTGGAGCTATTATTACAGAGCGTGTATATACTGTTCCCGGTGCCGGTAACCTTCTTACTATTGCGATCAACCAGTATGATAACGGTGTAATCGTAGGTGTGACTTTGTTCTATGCACTTCTTTCAGTAATTAGTGTTATTGCCGGTGACGTGCTGATTTCAATCGTAGATCCAAGAATCAGCTATTCCGGAAAAGCTAGGTAAGATATTAGGAAATGGAGACAGATATAATGGAAAATAAAGATTCTCTTTTTAAAGTAGAGGGAATGACCGATGAAGAGCTCTTTTCTCTTGTAGATCATAACAGCCTTGATTCAGAGAAGATCACAGCTCCTAGATATTCATATTGGCGTTCAGTTTTCAGAGTATTTTTTAAGAAGAAGATAAATATAATCATTCTTTCAATTTTGGCATTCGTTATTTTGTTTGCATACATTTATCCTTCATTTGTAAGTTATGACAGATTCGGCAACCTTATGGATGCTTCTGCCAAGCACCTTAAACCGTCGGCAGCTATAAAGAAATTCGGCTTCAGCATCCACTGGATACTGGGAACAGGTGCATCAGGACAGTCAACATTTGATGCTATCTGGAACGGTTCAAGAATTTCAATCTCTCTGGCATTTGTGTGCGCAGCCATTAACATGACTTTAGGCGTTCTCATCGGTGCTATTTGGGGATTCAGCAAAAAGATCGACATGTTCATGATGGAAGTATACAACATTGTAGGTAACGTACCTTCAATTCTTCTCATCTCCGTGCTGGTACTTATTATGTCACCTACCTTCTGGACACTGGTATTTGCCATGACAGTTACAGGATGGCTGTTTATTGCTTACTTTATCAGAACTCAGGTTATCATTATCAGAGACAGAGAATATAACCTTGCAAGCAGATGTCTTGGTACACCTATAACAAGAATTGCAACCAAGAATATTCTGCCATTTATGACATCAGTTATCGTTACACTTCTTGCTGTAGAGATTCCTTCATATATTTCATATGAGGTTTTCCTTTCCTTCATTGGAATGGCTATGTCAGATATGTCTCTTGGAAGACTTATTTATGAAGCTGAGAGTGCGATGGTTACACCAGGCTGGCAGTTTGAGTTCTGGAGCCCAGTTGTAATTGCTTCAATCATCACAGTAGCACTTTATGTTACAGGACAGAATTTGGGCGATGCATCAGACCCTAGAACACACATGTAAGGAAACTAAAGAGGATGGAAGATAAGAAAGTATTATTATCAATTAAAGACCTGGAAGTAAAATTCCGCGTTAGAGGCCGTATCCTTACAGCTATCCGCGGTATTTCACTTGATATATACGAAAACGAATCCATTGCAATCGTAGGTGAGTCAGGTTCAGGTAAGTCTGTATTTACCAAGACTTTTGCTGGAATGCTTGATTCCAACGGATTTATCAGCAATGGTGATATCCTCTTTAATGATGAGGAGTTATCCAATACTGTTGTTTTTCTGAATTCAGCAGGCAGAAGAGAACTTAATTCGATAACAGATAAGCTTAATGCTTATTCTTCTCTTGAATTTGGAGCAGATACTTACAAAAAAATTCTTGAACTTGAATCTGCAAAGAAAGCTAAAGAAACTCTTTCTGACGAGCAGGATCAGGAATTTACCAAGAGAATTGCTGACATTAAGTTCAAGAGAACAGAAGAATTCAACTTAAAGCAGACTTTTGATCCGAAAAATGAGAAGGACAAGATCAAAGCATCAGAGGCTAAGCTCAAGAAGTATGATGAGGACATCAAGGCTGTAGAGAAGGAAAGAGCAGACCTTATAGCCAGACACAAGGCTGATGTGGCATCCGATAATTCTTATCTTGCAGAATACAACAGACAGATGCAGTCTCTTAAAGATCAGTACAAGAATGAGATTGCAAAGCCTGTTACAAAGACACAGATCGAGAGAAATGCAACTCTTGCAAAAGAAATTTATCTTTCTGTAGGAAGATTCAAGTATACAAAGAGAAGAAAATACGTTGCAAAGCTTCTAGCTGATTTTAAGAAAGCTCTTAAGATGGGCGAGGATATCGGCAATGAGAATGTTAAGATCAAACTCTTTGACAATGTTATGTATTGCAAACTGGTAGAGGAAGCTGAGACTAAGCTCACCGGTAAGATTTTCATTAACCTTGCAAGAGTGACTGATCCTGAGGATTGGGGACAGACCCGTGGTAAGAAGATTGCCACTGTATTCCAGGATCCTATGACATCTCTTAACCCTATTATTACAATCGGTAAACAGATTACTTCAATTATCATGAAGCACCAGAACTGTTCCGAGGTTGAGGCAAGAGTTCGTGCTATCGAGATTATGAAGAAGGTTGGTATTCCTAATGCCGAGAAGCGTTTCGATGACTATCCGTTCCAGTATTCAGGTGGTATGAGACAGCGTATCGTTATCGCTATAGCACTTTCATGTCAGCCTAAGATTCTTATCTGTGATGAGCCTACAACAGCTCTTGACGTTACTATTCAGGCTCAGATCCTTCAGCTTATCAAGGATCTTCAGAAGGAATATGGCTATACTATCGTATTTATTACTCATGACCTTGGTGTAGTTGCCAATATCGCTGACAGGGTTGCCGTTTTGTACGGAGGACAGATTGTTGAGCTTGGAACTGTGGAAGATGTATTCTATGATTCAAGACATCCTTATACATGGGCGCTTTTATCATCACTTCCTCAGCTTGCTCAGAGAAATACAGAACTTTACTCAATTACAGGTACACCGCCATCACTTTATAACAAGATCGTAGGTGATGCTTTTGCGCCTCGTAACCCATATTGTCTTAAAATTGACACTATTCAGGAGCCGCCTATGTTCAAGGTAAGTGATACTCATTTTGCCAAGACATGGCTTCTTGATCCAAGGGCGCCTAAGATTGAAAAGCCGGAAATTATCCGGAATATTCATGAGAAGTTCTTAAAGATGTATGATGTTACGGAGGTTTCGGAAAATGCCTAATAATTCATTCCCTGAGCATGGACCAATTGATCCAGCAACAGGCAAAGAAATACTCCTTTCTGTTAAAAATGTTGATATTACATTCGGAAAGGGAGACAGTGCTGTTAAGGCTGTTAAAAATGCCAGCTTTGATATATATAAGGGCGAGACATTTTCACTGGTTGGTGAGTCAGGTTCAGGTAAGACTACAATCGGTCGTGCTGTTATAAGAGTTAACCCTTGTGCTGCCGGAGAAATCCAGTATAAGGGCGTAAAAATTTCCGGTAACATTCCTAAGGCTCTCGACAGAGAAGTTATCAGGAATATCCAGATGGTTTTCCAGGATCCTGCTGCTTCACTTAATGAGAGAGCTACTGTAGACTACATTATTTCAGAGGGTCTTTACAACTTCCATCTGTTTGAGAACGAGGCAGACAGAGTACAGAAGGTAGAGAAGATGATCGAAGAGGTTGGACTTCTTCCTGAGCACCTTACCCGTTACCCTCATGAGTTCTCAGGCGGACAGAGACAGCGTATCGGTCTTGCCAGAGCTATGGTTATGGAGCCTGAACTTGTAGTAGCAGATGAGCCTATTTCAGCTCTTGACGTTTCAATCAGAGCTCAGGTACTCAATCTTCTCAAGAAGTTCCAGAAAGAAAGAGGAGTTTCATATCTCTTTATCGCTCATGACCTTTCAATTGTAAGATTTATTTCCGATCACATCGGTGTTATCTACAAGGGTAATATTGTTGAGATCGCTGAGACAGAAGAGCTCTTTAAATATCCTCTTCATCCTTATACAAAGTCACTTATCTCAGCAGTTCCTATTCCGGATCCTAAGCTTGAGAAGAACAAGGTTCTTTATACATATGATCCTTCAATCCATGATTATTCACAGGATCAGCCGGAACTTGTAAATATCGGTCATGATCACTTTGTATATGGCAACAAGAAGGAAATCGAAGAGTACAAGAGACTTCGTGATGAGGACAAGCCAATTCAGGCTGTAACAATTGACCCTGAGAAGGCTGCTCTGCAGAAAGCCAAGAATACTGAGTTCATGGGAAATGATGAGTCTGATTCCAGTGAAATCCTCAGCACTCCAATCCATGATACAGGAAGTGTATGGCTTACAATTTTGTCATTCTTCCTTCCTATACTTGGACTTATTGCTGCATACATCTTCAGAAAGAAGAACTATATCAGGAATTACAAGAAATGTAAGAAAGGCGCTATCATTGGCCTTGCAGTACTGGCAGGAATTGTTCTTTTGTTCTGCTTGTTCCTGATAATGGCTACTCTGTAATCAGATCAATATTTTAATAATAATTTAATCATTGGGCCGATGTCGGAAGGTCTCATTCAGTGGGGGCTTTGTTGACATTGGCCTTGATTTTGGGTTATCATATACCTTGGAATTGTTCATTTTTCGCCGTTTTTCGGGACTCATGAATGACAATTTACTATAAAATACATAGGGGTGTAATATGGTTTGTAGTATGACCGGCTTTGGAAGAGCCGAAGTCACTGAGGGTGAGCGCAAGTACACTGTAGAACTTAAGTCTGTAAACAACAGATATCTTGATCTTGGCATCAAGATGCCCAAGAAGTTCAATGCCTTTGAAGCTCAGATCCGTTCTGAACTCAAGAGCTACATGAAGAGGGGAAAGGTCGACGTATTTATCAGTTATGAGGATTTCTCCGAATCAGAAGCAAAGGTCAGATACAATAAGGCTGTAGCTTCAGAATATTTTGATTACCTTAAGGAAATGTCCCGGGATTTTGGAATTGATAATGATGTGCGGACTTCAGTTCTTTCAAGATTTCCGGAAGTTCTTACAATGGAAGAAGTGGAGCTTGATGAAGAAGAGGTTTGGAATGGACTTTCAAAAGCTCTTAATCAGGCAGGCAAGCAATTTCTTGAATCCAGAATAAGAGAAGGCGAGTTCCTTTCAAAGGATCTTACAGAGAAGCTTGACGGTATGCTGGAAAATGTTGAGTATATCTCAGAGAGATCGCCGGAGATCATTTCAGATTATAAGATGAAGCTTCGCGAGAAGATTCAGGATCTTCTTGAAGACAAACAGGTGGATGAGAACCGCCTTGCTATGGAAGTTACCATATATGCTGACAAAATATGTGTGGACGAAGAGATTACAAGGCTTCGCAGTCATATAAAGGCTACAAAGGAGACCCTTGATACCGGAGATGATAAGGACGGCATTGGAAGAAAACTGGATTTCCTTGCTCAGGAGATGAACAGAGAGGCTAATACAATTCTTTCCAAGTCTACAGATCTTAAGATATCCGACAGAGGAATAGCCTTAAAGACTGATATCGAGAAGGTTCGTGAGCAGATACAGAACATTGAGTGATGTAATATGCCGGAACACAAAATGAGAATGAGAGTATTATAGATGAATCGTAAAGGAATAATTATAGTAGTTTCAGGTTTTTCCGGCGCGGGAAAAGGAACCATCATGAAGGCACTTACCGCCAAGTACGATCAGTATGCGCTTTCTGTTTCCGCAACGACAAGGGATCCCAGGCCGGGAGAGGAAAATGGGAGAGAATACTTCTTTGTAAGTAATGAGGAATTTGAGAAGCTTATTCAGGAAGACGGACTTATAGAACACGCCGGATATGTGGATCACTATTACGGAACTCCCAGAAAATTTGTTGAAGATAAGTTAAATGCAGGAATTGATGTTATACTTGAAATAGAGATACAGGGTGCTCTTCAGATCAAGAAAAGGTATCCTGATGCGGTTCTTCTTTTTGTAATGCCACCTTCTGCCAAGGAGCTGGTAAACCGCCTTAAGGGTCGTGGGACAGAGACCGATGAAGTCATAAAGATGCGCCTTGACAGGGCATGTGAGGAATCGGAAGGAATAGAGAACTACGACTATATAGTTGTAAATGATGTGCTTGAAGATGCTGTTGAGAGAGTTCATGGTATTATCTGCGCTGCTCACAATACACCATCAAGAAATCAGAACTTTATTGACGATATCAGGAAACAGCTTCTTGAGCTATCGAAGTAATTATGGTATAGTTCCTAAGGTGCTATATATAAACGAGAGGTAAATAAGTCGTATTGCGGATATACCGCAGGAAAGGATTTAATATGATACATCCATCTTATGTTGATCTTATGAAAGTTGTTAACAAGGGAGTTGAGGAAGGCGAAGAGCCTGTTATCAGCTCAAGATATTCAGTTGTTATGGCTACAGCAAAGAGAGCCAGACAGCTTATCGCAGGCGATGAGCCTATGGTAAAGGTTAAGGACAAGCAGAAGCCTCTTTCTATCGCTGTTGACGAGATGAATCAGGATACACTTAGAATCCTTACAGATGAAGAAAGAGATGCATTATATGCTTCTTTAAATTCTTCAGAGGAAGAGACAGAGAATAAAGGCGAATGAAGATACTTTTTGTGTCACTTGGCTGTGACAAAAACAGAGTTGATACCGAGGTTATGTTAGGAACGCTATCTAGCCATGGCTATAGCTTTACTGACGATGTCCTTGAAGCAGAAGCAGCAGTTGTTAACACCTGCTGCTTTATCAATGATGCAAAAGAAGAAAGCATCAATACCATTTTGGAGCTGTCAGAGCTTAGAAAAAGCGGACAGCTTAAGGCGCTTATAGTAACCGGCTGTCTTGGTCAGCGCTACCGCGAGGAAATTCAGAAAGAGATTCCTGAGGTGGATGAGATACTTGGCATTTCATCCACAGATAAGATTCTTGCAGCAGTAGAAGAGACTCTCAAGAGAAATAAGCTTTATACTCACAAGAATTATTTTGATGATCTGGGTAGAAGGCCCGTTGGCGGACAAAAGAGAGTTATTACAACCGGAGGTCTTTTTAACTATCTAAAGATTGCAGAGGGCTGTGACAAGCACTGTTCTTATTGCATTATTCCCAAAGTCAGAGGTTCATACAGAAGTGTTCCTATGGAGCAGCTTATCAGTGAGGCAAAAGATCTTGCTGCAAACGGCATTACTGAGCTATTGCTTGTAGCTCAGGAGACAACTCTTTACGGAACTGATCTTTATGGAGAAAAGAAGCTCCCTGAGCTCTTACACAAGCTCTGTGAAATTGACGGATTTAAATGGATCAGGATTTTGTATTGTTATCCTGAAGAAATCAATGAAGAGCTTATTCAGACTATTAAGTCCGAGCCCAAGATCTGTCACTATCTTGATCTTCCAATCCAGTCAGGTTCAGACAGAATCCTCAAGAAGATGGGCAGAAGAACCAATAATGCAGAAATCAGAGAACTGGTGAGCCACCTTCGAGAGGAAATACCGGATATCTGTCTCAGGACCACACTTATCAGCGGATTTCCGGGAGAGACGGCATCTGATCACAATGAAACAATGGCTCTTGTAAAGGACCTTCGCTTTGACAGACTTGGCGTGTTCACATACTCTCAGGAAGAGGATACTCCTGCAGCAACTATGCCTGATCAGGTAACCGAGAGGGTGAAGAACACCAGGAGAAACAAGATAATGCGTCTTCAGCAGGAGATAGCATTTGAAGCTGCAAAGGAAATGGTGGGAAGAACGGTAGAGGCTGTTATTGAAGGCAGGATTACGGATACCGATGATGAGGATGGCCTTTCCTATGTGGCAAGAACCTACAAGGATGCTCCCGATATAGATGGATATCTTTTCATCACAGGGGTGAAGAGGGAGCTGATGACAGGAGATTATGTAAAAGTTCTTATTACAGGTTCTAACGAATATGATTTGATTGGGGAGATAAAAGAATGAATTTACCAAATAAGCTTACAGTAGCCAGAGTAGTACTTATTCCGTTTTTTGTTGCTTTTTTATTGCTTAGTCCTTCTAATGAAGCTTTTAAATGGGTGGCGCTTGCAATCTTTATTGTGGCATCACTGACAGATATGCTTGACGGCAAGATTGCCAGAAAGTACAACCTGATAACAGACTTTGGTAAATTTATGGATCCTCTTGCAGATAAGCTCCTTGTGTGCAGTGCTATGATCTGCCTCATTGAGCTGTCCAGAATCCCATCCTGGATAGTGGTTATTATTATAGCAAGAGAATTCGTAATAAGCGGCTTCAGACTTATTGCTGCTGATAACGGACGTGTTATTGCAGCCAGCTATTGGGGAAAATTCAAGACAACATTTCAGATGATCATGGTAATACTTATGATCGCAGATCTTGGAAATGTACTTCCATGGATGAACATCCTTACTCAGATAATCATGTGGGTTGCACTTGCCCTCACAATTATTTCACTTGTAGATTATCTTGTTAAGAACAAGGATGTTATGAGTGGAGAGATGTGAGCGAAGTGAAGTCATGCGCATATCGCGAATATGTAGTTATAGTTGTAGTTTAGAATTAAGGAAGTTTAATGAGTAAAGATTTAGAAAAAAATATTGATAACAAAGAGGTAGAGGAAAAGGTTCGTTACGATGAATCAGGACTTGATGAGAAAATTATAAGAGCTGTCACCGAGATGGGATTTGAATTTATGTCTCCAATCCAGAAGGCAGCTATTCCGGTTATGCTTGAGGGCAGAGATATTATTGGCCAGGCACAGACCGGTACAGGTAAGACAGCAGCTTTTGGTATTCCGCTTCTTCAGAAGGTGGACCCAAACAACAAGCATCTTCAGGCAGTAGTTCTTTGTCCTACAAGAGAGCTTGCCATGCAGGCTGCAGATGATATCAGGGATTTTGCAAAATATATGACCGGGATTAAGGTCCTTGCTGTTTATGGCGGACAGGATATCTCCAGACAGATAAGGGCGCTTTCTAACGGTGTTCAGATTGTGGTTGGTACTCCGGGACGAGTAATGGACCACATGAGAAGACATACAATGAAGATGAAGGACGTTAAGGTTCTCGTCCTTGATGAAGCAGATGAAATGCTTGATATGGGCTTTAGAGAGGATATTGAGACTATCCTAAAGGGCGTTCCGGAAGAAAGGCAGACAGCACTGTTTTCTGCTACTATGCCTGAGCCTATTTTAAAGATTACAAGAACCTATCAGAAGGATGCAGAGTACATTAAGATGACTCCCAAGGAGATCACTGTAGCTGCAATCGATCAGGCTTATTACAGAGTACCTCAGAAAATGAAGGAGGAAGTCCTTACAAGGCTTATGGATTATTACAATCCTGCAAGAAGCCTTATTTTCTGCAACACCAAGAAGATGGTAGATACTCTTTCTGAGAGCCTTAAAGGCAAGGGCTATGCCTGCGACGGACTTCACGGTGACCTTTCACAGAACCAGAGAGATACGGTTATGAATCTCTTCAGGAGCGGAAGGATCAATATACTTATCGCAACTGACGTAGCAGCCAGAGGAATTGATGTCAGCGGCGTTGAGGCTGTATTTAATTTCGATATTCCTGAGGATATAGAGTATTACGTTCACAGGATCGGACGTACAGGAAGAGCCGGCAGAAGCGGAAAGAGCTTTACTCTTGTGGGCGGTCGTGAAATGTACAAGCTCCGCGAAATCGAAAAAGTTTGCCACACAAAGATTGAAGAGAGAAGAGTTCCTTCTGCAAAGGAAATTACAAGAGTTAAATCTCAGAAGGTATTTGCGGAAGTTATCGATATTATAGAGAACGGTGATATTTCATCCGCGCTTTCTTTTGTGAACCAGAAGGTTGAAGAGGGTGAATACACTGCTGAGCAGCTTGCTGCAGGCTTTATGAAGCTCAAGATGGGCGTCGAGATCGAGGATCTTGTTCTTTTTGAAAAGAGCGACAGACAAAGAGGCAGATTCGGACGAGACCGGGAAAGAGACGCAAGGGACAGTAGAGAAGGAAGGCGTGGAAGGTCTCCGAGACATTCCGATAAGGAAGAGCGTAATTACGCAGGAACCGGAAAAAAAGACAGAGGAGAGCGCAGAAGCAAAGACGGAAAGAAGCCACTTAAAGATGACAAGAGCTTACGAAAAAATGAAAGTAAGCTTTTTACAGAGGATAAAAGTCGAAAACCAAGACACTCTGACAAGGAGTATTTAAAACCCCGCAAGAAACAGAAACTTGGGGATGAATCTTTTGTAAGCAAGACTTCCGGACTTGATGAAAGTCTTATTGCCAGCATAAAGGCTGACAGAGACAGAAGTAAAGCAGGTCTTGAGATGATAAAGGCTTCCAAGGAAGCTGAAAACAAAAGACTTAATGAGAGAAGAGAAAAGTCTCATAAGTCAGACAGTTTTGAGAATGTAGGCAGGATCAATATCAAGGGTGAAGGATCCACAAAGTCATGGTACATGGGACAGGAAAGTGATCTTCCTTCAGAAAAAAGAGAAGACAAAAATACCATGAATGTCTCAAAAGCTGAAAAGAAAGCTATAAGGAAAGAAAACAAGAAAAGAAGTATTGATTATTTACAGGATATGAGCGACCTGGTAATGGAGAGCTTTGGAAAACGTAAAAACAGGGGTAAATAATGAAGGTAAATCGTATTAGAGCCAAGATCTTTAATATGGTATCCACAGGAGTGATTGATGAGCCCATCAACAGATTTTATGATGCCATCAGCATTATAGCTCTGGGGCTTAATCTTTTCGCTGCATTTGCAATCACATTTGATTATATGGAGGAGCACTATAAAGGGCTCCTCCTTGCTATTGAGGCAGTTACAACATTCTTTTTTGCAGTGGACTATGTGCTTAGGTTTATAACAGCCAATGAGCTGTATCCCAAAGAAACAGAAGGCCGTGCAATTCTTAAGTATGTATTATCCTTTTCAGGGATAATTGATCTTTTATCATTTCTTCCATACTATCTGCCGTTCTTTTTCCCGGCAGGAGGCGCAGCATTCAGGCTTTTCAGAGTGGCGAGAATACTTAGACTTTTCAGAATTAATTCCTATTACGATCAGCTAAATGTTATTACAGAAGTTTTATCAAGTAAAAAGCAGCAGCTTTTGGCTTCCGGATTTATTATCCTTATCCTTATGATGGCAGCCAGCTTGTGCATGTACAGCGTGGAACATGAAGCTCAGCCTGATGTTTTCGAAAATGCCTTTTCCGGAATATGGTGGTCCACATCAACTCTTTTGACAGTTGGATATGGCGATATCTATCCCGTGACGATTCCCGGTAAAATAATGGGCATCATAATAAGCTTTCTTGGAGTCGGAATGGTGGCTATTCCCACGGGTATTATTTCCGCAGGATTCGTTGAGCAGTATCAGAAACTTAAAACTGTGGGGCAGTATGCGGAAGAGGAAAACATTCACTTCATAAGGGTGAAATTATCGGAAAACGATAACTGGGTCGGAAAAAAGATCATTGAGATCGGAATCCCCAAGGATGTAATGATTGTGGCAATTTACAGGAGAAATGACACAATCATTCCAAGAGGAACAACCGTCTTTGAGAAGGGCGACATTGTTATAATGTGTGCTGAAAAGATTAAGGATGTTCAGCCGATCGACCTCAAAGAGATAACAATAAATGATGGCCATTCCTGGAACGGGAGGGCAATAAAGGATCTGGATATCTCAAGACAGAGCTATATCTTCATGATACGCAGAAGAGGAAAAGCAATAATTCCACGGGGCACTGTCGTGATAAAAGCCGGAGATGTGGTCCTTTTATACGAAAAGCATGACAAGGACACGCTCAAATAATGCATTGGAGAAAGGTTTAGATGTTTGATTTAGAAACAAAGAAAAGTATTCTTGATAAGACAAAGCTTTTTGTGCTTGATATGGACGGTACATTTTATCTGGATAACGATATTTTAGACGGGGCGCTGGACTTTCTTTTGGCGGTAAAAGAAACGGGTAAGGATTTTATTTTTTTTACCAATAATTCATCCACTACACCGGACCTTTATATAAACAAGCTTTCGAAAATGAACTGCCATATTACAAGGGATCAGATCATGACTTCGGCAGATGTTATGATCAGATATTTAAAGTCTGAGTATGCGGGTAAAAGTGTTTATGTTCTGGCTACAACTCCTGTTAAGGAGAGTTTTAAAGCGGAGGGGATAAATGTATTTGAACCAAGTATCCCGGAAAAAGAGGGGTATGAACCTGCCGGATGTGACAAAATCCCGGACATTGTTGTGGTGTGTTTTGATAAGGAACTGACCTACAACAGGCTTACAAATGCCTGTACGTACATAAGAAGGGGAGCAAAGTTTCTGTCCACCCACTTGGACGTAAACTGCCCTGTAAAGGATGGCTTTATCATCGACAGTGGAGCCATTTGCGACGCCATCACAAAGTCTACAGGTGTAAGCCCCAAGTTTGTGGGAAAGCCATTTAAAGAGACTGTAGACATGGTAATTGATAAGACAGGGGTTAAGCGCGATGAAATATCTTTTGTGGGAGACAGGCTTTACACTGATGTGGCTACAGGGGTAAAAAACGGTGCGAATGGAATCCTTGTTTTGACAGGAGAAGCGACAGTAGACGATATCGAAACCTCTGATGTTAAGCCTGACGCAGTATTCGAGTCTATAAAAGAAATGGGTGAAATTCTTAAAAGCTAAAGACTCTGTCAATAACGCTATTTGAATTTGGAATTAGAAATTTGAAATTATTATGATAAAACTTGAAAAAGCAATACAGTTTGAGTAAATTGGTAGACTTCTTAGATGATTAACAACTAAAATATTCTTGTGTGAAATTTGTATCACTTTGTCATACTCTTTTCGCCAAAAAGGATATTAAAAAATGGAGGTATTTCAATGAAAATCGCACTTATCAACGAGAACAGCCAGGCTGCCAAGAACGAGATGATCTATAATGCACTCAAGAAAGTAGCTGACAAGCACGGCTTCGAAGTATTTAACTATGGAATGTATTCTGCTGAGGACAAGGCACAGCTTACCTATGTTCAGAACGGTATCCTTGCATGTGTTCTTTTAAATTCAGGTGCTGCGGACTATGTCATTACAGGATGCGGAACAGGTGAAGGCGCTATGCTTGCCTGCAACTCTTTCCCGGGAGTTATTTGCGGACACGTGACAGATCCGCTTGATGCATACACATTTGCTCAGATCAATGACGGAAATGCTATCGCCATGAACTTTGCCCTTAAATCAGGATGGGGCGCTGAGCTTAATCTTGAGTATACATTCGAAAAGCTCTTCAGTGAGGAGAGCGGACAGGGATATCCAAGAGAGAGAGCAGTTCCGGAGCAGAGAAACAAGAAGATCCTTGATGAGGTAAAGAAGGTTACTTACAACCAGGATGTTGTAGATATTCTTAACAAGCTTGATAAGGACCTTGTAAAGGGCGCTCTTTCAGGAGAACATTTCCTTGAGTACTTTGACGCAAATGCCAAGGATGAGAGAATCAAAGAGGCTGTTCACGAGTTATTAAAATAATAGCTTTGCTTTTAAATGAGTCCAAATTTGAATTACAAATGAAAAAATAAAAGAATATGTATACCTGCCTTTTAAAATATGCAGATATACATATTCTTTTTTTATCCCGCATAGGCACAGTACCAAGATAGTTGAAAAATAGGCAACTCATTGGTATAATTTCTTTTGTGTTGTGAATAAAAAATGGGGCGTTACTGACAACATACATTGGCCGTCCGGCCGATAATTTTCTATTTTGCAGAAGGTTTGGAATTTTGATAAGGGGTTATAAATTTAGTAAAAAAAATAAAGTAGATTATAAAAAGGTTCTGGCAATCGGCATTGCAACTGTTGTTACCGTTATAGCCGGATATACCATCTATAATCATCTTCCTTTTGTTAAGGTTAATAAGGCAATTGCTGCAGGTAACAAGTATTCCGAGAGTTCTGACTACGAGGCTGCTATAGACTCTTATAATTCTGCTCTTGAAATTGATAATGGCGCGGTGGAAGCCTACAACAATATGGCAGGCGCTTACCTTAGCATTGACGATTATGAATCAGCAAAAAAAGTCTTGTATGATGGCTGGCAGAATACAGATAACGAGGATCTTTTAAGCAACTATCTTACAGTTATCCTTAATGATGCAGTAACTGATATCAATAAAGGCGAAGGCAGTATAGACACGGTTCTTTCAATAATACCTGTACTTGAGTCAGACAGCACAAATGCCGAGGCAATTTCAATTCTTGACGCAGCCTATACCAGGTGCTTTATGGAAGAAAGCAGCAGTCCGGATATGTTCTTTAGGGGGATGGAAAAAGGGTCTTTATGCAGCTATGACAAGTATGAGGAGATCATAAACAGGCTCCTTGTAGTTTATGAAAATGCTCCTTCCGGGGAACTTTCTTCTCTTATAAAAAAATATTCGGTTCCCTCAACTGACTCTTTTACAATAAATCTTGAAGAGGCCGGAAAGTATGATGAATTACTTGGAAGAGTACTGGCTGTTGTTGGCGAAGATGAGGAAATATCTTCCATGAAGAGCTGTTTTACTAGTGCTTTTAAGGTTCAGGATCTTTTTACAGGTATATTTGATCAGCTTGACGTAGGCAATGTGGATGATTTAAGAGACTTTATAGTTTCTGATGAATATGTGTCCTACAGGAATATTTTCCTTAATGATGAGCAGACATGTCAGGAGAATACCACATATATCCCCATTAGCAGAGAGGCGATGATACTTAATCGCAGGGATGGAAAATGGACTTACAGATTCCTTGATTTTGAAGAAAATCCGGAAACATCCGGAGTTATCACTGTTTGGGCAAATTATTTCGAGGATGACGGTGTTCAGAGAAATTCAATATCCTATGAACCCGGAGCCATAAACGGAAATCTGTATCCTCACACCAAGTATTCGGTGACATACTTAAAAAGCTATATCACTCAGGGCGGTTCAACCAAGGTAGCCAAGCTAAACTACAGATTGTCAACAGTTATCACTGATGAAGATGGCAATATGACAGAGACGGTTGTTGGCGACTGGGGTGGAGCAAATGAGTGGACAATGGACATTGAAACCATAGAATCGCGTATCCGTGCATGATTTATGTTGTCATATATCTGACTTTTATGATACAGAATCGAGGATGAAATGAACTCAAACAGAGAACCCAAATGTGTAATAATATCCGCAGGAAGTTTTGTTCCTGTGGATATTCCTTTATATGAAGGCGACTACTGCATTGCCTGTGATGCGGGGTTTAAGTATGCCCAGGAAATGGGGATTTTGCCGGATCTGATAGTGGGGGATTTTGATTCCGCATCTGAGCAGGACCCTATAGTCTTGCGCAGTATCGAGGAGATTGCGCTTCATGATCCCGACAGGATAGTGAGACTTAACGTGGTAAAAGATGATACTGATACGATGAAAGCTGTTAAAATCGGCCTTGAGAAGGGATATCGTAAGTTTTATCTCTACGGAGCCACGGGCGGCAAAAGAATTGATCACAGCATAGCAAATATCCAGACCCTGCTTTTTATAAAGCATAACGGCGGGAAAGGTTATATAATGGATAGTGATAAGATGCTGATGATAGCGGAGAATGAAGAGATCAGTTTTAATGTGGGAAACACCGGCTATTTATCTGTTTTTTCACTGTCTGAGGTCTCAAAAGGTGTTACTTTGAAAGGGCTTATGTACACTTTAGAGGACGGAGAACTCAAGAACGATTTTCCTCTTGGCGTCAGCAACGAATTTATCATTGATGAAAAGGCATCTGTATCTGTAAAAGATGGAACACTGCTCATCATATTACAGTTTGATGATGTTCATGCAAATTGATAGCTTAAATATACTTCAAAGGTATATTTGCGTTGGGGGTATCACATGATTTGTTTATTGGCAAAAATCTTTATACATGATCATGAGAATACTGATTCACCGAAAGTAAGGCAGGGCTATGGCGTCTTAAGCGGAGCTATGGGCGTTGCCTTTAATATTACACTGTTTTTGCTAAAGCTTGTTGCCTCATGGATAAGCGGATCCATCTCTATTTTGGGAGATGCACTGAATAACCTTTCGGATGCTGCTTCATCTATTGTTACACTTGTGGGCTTTAAACTCGCGGGGCAGGAAGCTGACGAGGAGCATCCCTTTGGACACGGAAGGATTGAGTATATTGCCGGACTTATCGTGTCCCTTCTTATCATTCTTACAGGAATAGAGCTTATCCACAGCTCTTTTACCAAGATATTTCATCCACAGCCCACAACCTTTAACGGCGAAGTGGCAGTTATCCTTATTTTTTCAATTATTATTAAACTCATAATGTTTCAGGGGAATATTAAAGCTTCAAAACTGATACAGAGCGCAGCCCTGAAATCAACGGCTATTGACAGCATTTCCGATGTTTTCACAACCTGTATTGTTTTAGTTTCAGCTATAATCGGACATTATTTTGGCCTTGTTTTGGACGGATATATTGGAGTTGTGGTTGGAGTTTTGATAGTAAAGGCAGGCATAAATGCTGCCAGAGATACGATAAACCCGCTTTTGGGAGAGCCTCCTGGAAAAGATACTCTGGAAGAGATCGGAAGCGTTGTAATGGGACATAAAGGTGTTCTCGGAGTACATGATATTGTGGTACATAATTACGGACCATCGAGAATTTTCATGTCCCTTCATGTGGAAGTGCCTTCCAATCAGGATCTGATAACTGTCCATGATCTTATAGACGATATAGAGAATGAACTCAGACAAAAATATCATTGCACAGCTGTGATCCACATGGATCCGGTGATGATAAGCCAGTCCATTGCAGAACTTAAGAGAAAGATAAAGCATATTCTGAGTGAACTTGATCCGAACCTTACGTTTCATGATTTCAGGATGATACATTCAAAGGACAGTATAAAAAGACTTGCCTTTGATGTTGTAGCACCCTATAAATATGATCTTTCGGATGAAGAAATAAAAGATTATTTAAAAAAACACATAAGGGGAATTGCCCCGGATCTTTTATGCGACATCGAAGTTGACCATAAATGACAGACAGTTTCTGTATTTGGTAACTGCGGAATATGTTTTGCTTCATTATAAATTCATTATAAAGCTTTTTGTTAATTACTTGTCAGATTAGCTGTGTTTGAGCTATACTATGCAAGGACGATAACAGTAATTATTCTTTTGGAGGATATAAATAATGAGAGGTTCTAAACCAACAGTACTTTTAATTCTTGACGGATACGGAATCAATGAGAATCCCGAGGGAAATGCAATAGCAATGGCCAAGACTCCTGTAATGGACGGCCTTATGAAAGATTATCCTTTTGTAAAGGGTTATGCAAGCGGACTTGCAGTTGGTCTTCCTGATGGTCAGATGGGTAATTCCGAGGTTGGCCATATGAATATGGGCGCCGGAAGAATCGTTTACCAGGAGCTCACAAGAATCACCAAGTCCATCGAGGACGGCGATTTCTTCACAAATGAAGGCCTCATGACTGCCATTAATAACTGCAAAGCCAAGAACTCTGCACTTCACCTTTATGGTCTTGTTTCCGACGGTGGTGTACACAGCCACATTACACATATTTATGGCCTTTTAGAGCTTGCCAAGAAGAATGGCCTTGATAAGGTATTTGTTCACTGCTTCCTTGACGGAAGAGATACTCCTCCTGAGAGCGGAATAGACTTTGTTCAGCAGCTTGAGGACAAGATGAAAGAGCTTGGCGTTGGTGCCATTGCTTCAATTTCTGGTCGTTATTATGCTATGGACAGAGATAATAACTATGATCGTGTGGAGATTGCCTACAACGCACTTACAAAGGGCGAGGGAAATAAAGCAAACTCAGCTCACGAGTGTATGGAGCAGTCTTACAAGGATGGCAAGACTGACGAGTTCGTTATCCCTACAGTTATCATGAAGAATGGTGCTCCTGTAGCAACAATCAAGGATGGCGATTCAATT
Organism: Butyrivibrio sp.; assembly: GCA_015056585.1. Taxonomy (GTDB): domain Bacteria; phylum Bacillota; class Clostridia; order Lachnospirales; family Lachnospiraceae; genus Butyrivibrio. The sequence continues at coordinate 34,604 of SVFZ01000102.1, forward strand.
ATTTTCTACAACTTCCGTCCTGACAGAGCAAGAGAGATCACACACTGCTTCTGCGATAACGATTTTGATAAATTTAACAGAGGAAAGAGACTTGACGTAACTTACGTTTGCTTCACTGATTACGATCCTCTTATTCCTAACAAGGAAGTTGCATTTAAGAAGGTTCTTCTAAACAACACATTTGGCGAGTGGCTTGCTGCTAAGGGAATGAAGCAGGCAAGAATCGCTGAGACAGAGAAGTATGCTCACGTTACATTCTTCTTTAACGGCGGTGTTGAGCAGCCAAACGAGGGCGAGGACAGAGTACTTGTTAACAGCCCCAAGGATGTTCCTACTTACGATTTGAAGCCTCAGATGAGCGCTCCTGAAGTTTGCGAGAAAATCTGCGATGCCATAACATCACAGAAGTATGATGTTGTCGTAGCTAACTTTGCAAACCCTGACATGGTCGGACATACAGGTGTTATTCCTGCAGCTGTAAAGGCTATCGAAGTTGTTGACGAGTGTGTTGGCAAGGTTGTAGAGGCTCTTAAGTCAGTAAACGGAACAATGTTTATCTGTGCTGACCATGGTAATGCAGATATGATGATCGATTATGAGACAGGTGAGCCTTGGACAGCGCATACAACAAATCCTGTTCCTTTCATCCTTGTAAACTATGATCCTGCTTATACACTTAAGGAGGGCGGATGCCTTGCTGATATCATCCCTACACTTATCGAGTGCATGGGCGAGGAGCAGCCAAAGGAGATGACAGGTAAGTCTCTGCTTATCAAAAAATGATCAGCATTTGACTTTTTGAGAATTCAAATTTGACGATTTATTAGATATATGCTAATATGTAAAAGCTTGTGTTAGCAGGCGAATACTATTATATCCATATATTTGGGAGGTTTCACACTGTGAGCGTTTTAAGTTATGTTGTTGGTGTAGTATTTATGCTTATCTGTGCCACTTTAGTAGTTCTGGTACTTGCTCAGGAAGGCAAGAATCAGGGACTTGGAGCAATACAGGGAACAATTGAAAATACATATTGGGGTAAGAACAAGGGCCGTTCAAGGGAAGGCGTGCTTAAGAAGGTAACAATCATTCTTTCAGTTCTTTTTATTGTTATCAGCATTGTTCTTAACATGCGTATGTTTTAATTTGTTCTTTTAGTATTAGATTTTTTTAGGCACTCCATTTGTGAGTGCCTTTTTTATCTTTTATTTAAAAGACATTCAGAGGATCATTATGAGTAAAGGCAAACGCTTAAAGAGAATGGAAGAGGCTCTAAACGGAAAAAAGAATAAAGAGATGACTGTCGGTACCTTTATTGCGAATGCAAGAGGGTTTGGTTTTGTGGAGATTGAAGGTGAGGATGAAGACATCTTTATTCCTGAGGAATATGTTCACGGAGCTTTTCATTCAGATACTGTAGAGGTCGAGATTCTACCGGAATCTACAGGGAAAAGACGTGAGGGAAGAATCCGCAACGTCCTCGTCAGAGGAATGGAAGAGGTTGTGGGAACTTATCAGGGTGAGAAGAATTTTGGCTTTGTTATTCCTGATAACAACCGAATTGCCAGTGACATTTTTATCCCTATTGAGCATAGTAAAAAGGCTGTAACCGGTGACAAGGTCATTGTTAAGATTACGGATTTTGGGAATGCGGCTCTTCGTAAGAAGCCGGAGGGCAAGGTTAAGGAAATAATCGGGAACATCAATGATCCCGGTGTTGATATCATGTCTATTGTTAAAGGCTATGATATTCCTTCTGAGTTTCCAGAGAGAGTTATCAACCAGGCAAATAAATGCCCTGACTATGTCAGTGAAGCGGATATGCTTGGAAGAGAGGATCTTAGGGACATGGTGATGGTCACAATTGACGGTGAGGATGCCAAGGACCTGGATGATGCTGTAAGCCTTACGGTTGATGATGAAGGTCTTTTCCATCTGGGAGTTCACATCGCTGATGTAACGAACTATGTTCAGGAGAATTCTGCCCTTGACAGGGAGGCCTTAAAGAGGGGAACCAGCGTATATCTGGTTGACCGAGTAATTCCGATGCTTCCGCACAGACTTTCCAACGGCATTTGTTCATTGAACCACGGAGAAGACAGGCTGGCGCTGAGCTGCCTCATGACCATCGATAAAAACGGCGGAATAATAGACCATGACATTACAGAGTCCGTGATCAATGTCAATGAGCGTATGTCCTATACAAGTGTGGCGAAGATTCTTGAGGATAAAGACCCTGAGGAAATTGAGAAATATAAAGATCTGGTGCCAATGTTCAAAGACATGGAAAAGCTCTCTAAGATCCTTAGGAAAAAGAGAGAAAAGAAGGGCGCCATTGATTTTGATTTCCCGGAGACCAAGATAATACTTGATACTTCAGGAAACCCTGTTGATATTGTTCCGAGGCCAAGAAACGTTGCAACAAAGCTTATTGAAGACTTTATGCTGGCTGCCAACCAGACAGTGGCAGAGCACTTTTTCTTCATGGAATCTCCTTTTGTATACAGAATCCATGAGCAGCCTGATTCTGAGAAGATTGCGACGCTGCAAGCTTTTGTGAGTAATTTCGGGCATCACATAAGGACCAGGAAAGATTCAGGCGTTAAACCAAAAGAGCTCCAGAAGCTTCTTAAGGATATAGAAGGCAGTAAGGAAGAGGCTGTTGTATGCAGAATGACGCTTCGTTCAATGATGCAGGCAAAGTACAGCACCGAATGTACAGGCCATTTCGGACTTGCCTTTGATTACTATTGCCATTTCACTTCACCCATCAGAAGATATCCTGATCTGCAGATACACAGAATAATCAAGGATCATCTAAGGGGAAGAATGAATGCTGAAAAGGTAGCCCATTATGAAGAAATCCTTGAGGAGGTTGCAAAGCATTCATCAGAGACTGAAAGAAGAGCTGAGGAAGCTGAAAGGGAGACTGATAAACTAAAGAAAGCCCAGTACATGGAAAATCATGTGGGAGAAGTTTTTGAGGGAATAGTTTCCGGTGTAACTGCCTGGGGTATGTTTGTTGAGTTGGACAATTCCTGCGAAGGAATGATAAGAGCAGCAAATATGACAGATGACTTTTACATCTATGATGAGAATGCCATGAAGCTTGTAGGTGAGCGACTTGGCAAGGAGTATTGCCTTGGTCAGAAAGTCACAATCAGAGTTGTTGGAGCTGACAGACTTACCAAAACTATAGATTTCAGACTTCTGGATGAGTTTGAAGAAGCAAATCCCGAGCTTTTTGACGGCGATGAAGAAGACAGAATCGAATATTCCGAGGCAAGAAAAGTTGCTGAAAACAAAGCCAACAAGCTAAGGAAGATCATCAGGGACAGCAGAGATAATAAAGATATAGAAACATACGATATTACAGCTGACAATGATGATACTTATGATACAGAGGAAGGAAGCAAAGGAAGACTTGTTGAGATTGACGGTCTGATGGTGGATATATCTGACGTAGAGCCTGATCCACGTACAGGGAAAATGCGCCTTAAAAAGAAGGCAAAAGCTGTGAGCGGGAAAGGTACATCAAAAAAGGGAGCCAAAGGTTTAAAGTCTTCAAAATCATCGAAGGGATCTAAGGCTTCGAATGAGACTAAGTCTTCCGGTGGTCGAAAAGTATACAAGGTTCACAAGTATAAGAAGTCTGCTACAAGTAAGGCAGCAAGAAGCGCCCAGGGCAAAGGCAGAAAAAGAAAGTAAACCATAGGTTTATTGTGTAAAAAGGCTATACTGTGTATAGTTGAAGTAGATAAAACTAAGGATGTTGAAGTATTATGGCAGAAGATAACAAGGCTAGAAAACTGGTAGCAAATAATAAAAAAGCATATCACGACTATTTTATTGAGGAGAAATACGAGGCGGGAATCGAACTTTTTGGTACTGAAGTTAAGTCCATCAGACAGGGAAAATGCAGTATCAAAGAGGCCTGGATAAGTATCGATAAGGGTGAAGCCTTTATTATGGGCATGAATGTAAGTCCCTATGAGAAAGGCAATATTTTTAACAAGGATCCCTTGAGGGTAAAAAGGCTTCTTCTTCACAAGGCAGAAATCCGCAAACTTGAGCAGCAGAAGATGGTTCAGGGCTACACCCTTGTGCCTCTTGAGGTGTACTTTAAAAACGGCCGTGTTAAAGTTGAAGTGGGCCTTGCCCGTGGTAAAAAACTCTACGACAAGCGTGCAGACATGGCCAAGAAAGACCAGCAAAGAGAGGCACTAAGAGATTACAAGGTGAGTTTGCGCTAAGTAGTCCTATCTGGATGAAATTAGGCTATTGTCAAGGGTATCAAATGACGATATACTAAGAGAGCACTGAAAATTTAATAAGGGTTAGTAAAGGTTTCGACAGGGATTTTGAAGCTGGAGAAGCTATCCGAAGGACGGTTGCGTCAAACCTCAAA
>SVFZ01000103.1 GCA_015056585.1 Butyrivibrio sp.
CTCGTATGTGATTCCCTCAAGACCATAGTTTGTAAGAACAAGCATCTCCTCATCACACATCTTGTCAAGGAATGTGAGGGCAGCCTCAACCTTCTCAGGTGTATCGCATGTTGATGCTGAAAGTGTGAAGTATCCGTTGTAGCCTGATGTAGCCATAGTCTTGCCATTGATATTGCTGATAAGGTTCATCGATGCGAACTCAGCAGGATCTGTAACTGATGGAATCTCGTTGTTTACAAAGTAATCCCAAACTCTTCTTCCGCCGTCAAGAACATCGATATAAACACCGTTCTCACCGTTCTTACAGCCGTTTGACCAAGTATCTGTTGTTCTGGATGCCCAGTCAGAAGGCATAAGACCATCTTCATAGAGTTTCTTGAACCAGTTAAGTGCTTCAAGATACTCGTCCTGCTGCCATACAGGAACCAGCTTTCCATCAATCTCAGTCCATCCGTTGCCACAGCCGAACCATGTCTGCATGATGTCGAAAGGACCTGTGTAGGATGTCATTTCCATACCGATTGTGTCATCCTTACCGTTTCCGTCAGGATCGCTGTAAGTAAACTCATAGAGCATCTTGTACATGTCATCAATTGTCTTAGGCTCTGAAAGGCCAAGCTTGTCAGCCCAGTCTTTACGGTAGCTCACACCATAACGGCCAAGTACACGGGCACGATAGATACCGATCTGCTTGCCGTCTACTGTAAGGGACTGTGCAACGCCCTGATTCTGCTGTGAAAGATTTGGATACTTAGCTGAATCCTTGAGGTACTCAGTAAGATCAACGAACGCTCCCTGCTTTGCAGCTGTTACAACTGTACCTGTTACAGCTCCGTTCCAGGTCATGATCATTGGCATTGAGCCCGGATCCTGCATTGCAAGTGTTGCCTTTTCTTCAAGTACGTCATTCTGTACCCACTGGATATCAACATCTATGCCGGTGTGAGTCTCAATAGCCTCCATAACCTGATCTGCATATTCGCCGGTATTTGATGCACCGGAGTTGAAATCAATTGTCATAAATGTAACTGTTGGATACTCTACAGGTGCTGATGCCTCAGCTTGTGTGTCAGCTGCAGGTGTCTCTGTTGCAGCAGCAGTCTCTGTGCTTGCTGTATCTGTAGAAGCAGGTGCTGTTGTAGCTGTGTCTGCTGTTGTGGATGAGCCGCAAGCTGCGACTGAAACGATCATGCTCATGCTGAGCAGTGTTGCAAGTAACTTCTTTTTCATGGTTTCCTCCTTTAAGTAAGAAAATTATTTTTTGCCCCCAATGGGTTGTTAGCCTTTTACTGCTCCGACCATGACACCCTTTGTAAAGAACTTCTGGACAAACGGGTAAACAATAAGGATCGGAACTGTTGCAATCATGGTAGTTGCCATTTTAACTGCCTTATCAGGCGGAGCGCCGTTCTGATCGTAATAATCCATCATTACATCGCTGATGGCGCTGGCTTTAAGCACGATATTTCTAAGCATGATCTGCACCGTGTATTTACTTGGTGTCTGAAGATAGATCATGGCATTGAAGTAATCGTTCCAGTATCCTACTGCATAAAAAAGTGAAATGGATGCAAGCACCGGCTTTGAAAGCGGAAGTATTATAGTAAGAAATGTTCTGAACTCACTTGCTCCGTCCATATATGCAGCTTCTTCAAGTTCCAGCGGAAGTTCCTGGAAGAAGTTTTTAATGATGATCATGTTAAAAGGACTTATGGCACCGATAAGAATAAGTGCCCAGTATGAATCATAGAGACCATAGGCTCTGAGAACCATAAAGGTCGGGATCATACCACCTGAAAAAAGCATGGTCACGATGACCAGATTAAGTACAAAGTTCCTTCCCCTGAAATGCTTTTTTGACAAGGGATAGGCAAATGTTGTTGAGAGCACCATATTTACCACGGTTCCCAAAATTGTGAGAAGGAGTGAATTCTTAAGTCCCATAAGAATATTGCCGTTATTGATAGCATACTTATAAGCATTTAAGGACCAAACTCTCGGTATAATAAAGAACGCTCTCTCTGTAAGTTCTCTGTCAGTTGCGAAGGATCCGGCTGTAATATACAGGAATGGAAGAAGGGTTATTATACCAACGCAGCCTATCAAAGTATAGATGATAACATCCGTTATGCGGTAGCTAAGGCTCATCTTTACACCTTTTGAGTCTCTTACAACTGCTTTTGCATTTGTGCTCATTTTGTCTTCCTCCTTTCCTTAATAAATTCCGGCTTCTCCGGCCTTTTTGGATGTCCAGTTTGCACCAAGTACCATTATCATTCCCACAATGGATTTAAACATACCTGCCGCAGTGGAGAACGAGTACTGTGCATTCTGAATACCTCTGGTATAAATAAAGGTGTCAAACACCTCAGCAAATGCCACGTTAAGGTCATTTCTCATCAGGAATATCTGCTCATAACCTGTGTTGAGGATTGAACCAACCCTTAGGATAAGCATGATTATTACTGTGCTCTTGATAGCAGGAAGTGTAATATTCCACATCATCTGCCATCTTCCGGCACCGTCAACTCTTGCTGCCTCATACATCTCCTGATCAACTCCCGCAAGAGCTGCGAGATAGATGATAGTTCCGTATCCGGTCTCTTTCCAGATATCCTGACCTACGATCAACCCCCAGAAATACTTACCGCTCGTAAGAATAGGAACTGTGTTTCCGGTCAAAGACTTAAACAGCAGATTAATAAGTCCGTCATTGGTGTTAAACAGCTGATATGAAAGGCTGGCTACAATAACCCATGATACGAAATGAGGAATGTAGATAAATGTCTGCACTGTTCTTTTGTACCAGCTATGCCTGATCTCATTTAAGAAAAGAGACAGGATGATCGGAGCCGGAAAATACAATATCAGCTGCAATAATGAAATACCAAGTGTGTTCCTAAGCAGGATCAAAAAGTCCTGATTGGAAAAAAACTGTTTAAAATTGTCAAGGCCTACCCAGGCGCTTCCCCAAATCCCCTGAAATGGTGAGTAATTTTTAAATGCAATTACCAGACCAGCCATTGGTACATAGCGGAACATTATAAAATAGATAAGTCCCGGAAGCAGCATAAGGTACAGACCTTTGTGTCGCCACATATAAGTTGCAAGACCTGCATCTTTTGCATAAAAAACCTTGCCCTCTGTGGTAACGATCTTGCGATAGCCTTTACGCTTTTCATCGCTGTTACCCATAATAACCTCCCATGAAATTTTATTGGGCATTTTTACTCAACACAGATGTGTTTTTCAAAAGCCTATGTGCAAATTATATGGATATCAGCTTTATAACGTCTATAATCATTTTCTTGCATTGTAAAAAGCATCCAATTTAGGATGCTTTTTACAGATGTTAGTTGTGCATATTTTCAGAATCAATATAATGATTACTACTGTTAGGCCTCTTTAAGAGATGCTCTGTACTTACCCGGCGTGGTTCCTTCCAGCTTATTAAAAAACCTGATGAAATTTTGCGCATTCGTATAGTTTAGTTTTTCTGCTATCGCTCCGACAGTCATATCAGTATCAGTAAGGAGTTTTTTAGCCAGCTTAAGCTTATATTCTTCCACGTACTCGGTAAAAGTCATATTTTTTTCTTCTTTAAGTACTCTCCAGATATAGCTGGAGTGGTAACTTAAAATATCCGAGCATTCGTTTAATGTGATGTTTCCCTCTTTGTCCTCAACAAGCTGCTCAATTGCAGCCATGATATTTCCGGATTGGTTAGATAAAAGCTCGCTCTGATAATAAATAACAGGATCTATTATATTGAATTTAATAGTTTTGCGAAGCCTGTTAAGGTCATGATAGTCAATGATCTCCGGATATATTTTTCTCAAATTGTCTCTGAAAATATCAGTTCCAAGTCCCGAAGCCTGAACGTCCATCACAATACCGTTTACCAGCTGCAAAAGCACCGGAACTGTGCAGTCTCTTGAAGCGTTCTCAGCGACGATTCTGCCAAAAATATCATCCAATATTCTATATGCCCCCTGTTTATCACCTTTCCGAAGGCATTTTTTCATCTCTTCCTCCTGATGGCTGTCATACTTTACAAGTGACATGCCACTCTGAGTCCGATAATAATTTAAATAACTTCCGATATCTGTTTTTCCAAAGTGAAGAGCATATACGCTTTCCCTATAGGCCTGACCGGCCAGGTGAATGTCCTCACATGTCAGGCTTACACCCATTCCGATATTCATCCTGTACCTGCTGTATACATACTGGGTAAAGAAATTGTATCTTCGCTCAATCTCCTCTTTTACCTTATCTTCACTGTCTTCCTTTACAAACATAACAATTGCTTTTGCATAATACACCGGAGGAAGCAGCTCTTTTGACGGAAACTCTTCACTTAATCTCTCAATTATTTCATTGCAAATCCTCTTGTCTTCTTCGGTGGATATTGTCATATCCTCTGAAAGAGACTTCAGCACAAAGGTAAGTACCTTAAACTTTGAAGGAATCCCCGGTGATAATGACAGTCTGTAGATATACTGGTCAATCTCTTCTGAGGAAAGTTCGTCCCTGTATAGCCTTGTGGCAAAAAGAGTGGTGGTATGGCTAATGAGGGCTGTATTTCTGCTGTTCAGTTTTTTCACACTGTCAGTAAGGTATGAAAGCTCATCCTCCCCGGGCTTTAATATGATATTGTTTGAGCCTGCTATTTCCATGGCTGCTCTTTTTATAGGTTTGTAGATACTTCTGTACAATATGGTTGCTGCAATAAGGAGCAGCAGAAAAACAAGAACTATGGTCATCATACTGTATGCATTATTGATGTAATCAAATCCGACGCTTTCATCTGAAACATAGAGTTTAAGTCCCGCCACTATGGCCGTTCCGGCATGGATGTATATCCGTTTTCCCTCTGCATTTTTTGCAACGATGGTGCTGCCGTAATCCACCTCATTTTGTGAAATAATATCGGCCAGTTCTTTACTTGAAGTATAGAGAAGTTTTCCTTCGCTGCTGTATAAGGCAGCATTCTCAAAGGCCCCCATCTGCCTTCTTATGTCATGCGTAAGCTGACTTAAATTTATATTGATCACCACAAGTGCATAGGGAGTCACTTCGGAATATGGCGCAAAAAGAATCAGGTCCAGACCGTTTATCGGCACTGTAGTCCTGTACTGCCTGCTGTACTTATCTGGGTCCTCGCCGTCTATATATATCCACATATTCTTGGTATATTTCTCTTTATAAGCCTCATATATTTCTATCAGCTTATCAAGGTTTTGAGCTTCTGAGACCTCATATCTGCCCTTTGATCCGAGCGCTATTCCTGTCTTGAAGTTCACAAGGGTGTAATTTGCCACATAATCGGATACTATACCACCTCCGAGAAGCGTCGTTGCACCCTCATCTATAGCGCTGACTTTTGAATAGTCAACGTCGTTTTCCACAAGAAATCTGACCTCATCATTATTCTCAGAAGCCAGATAATATTTGTGAATGGTCATCAGAGAGTTTTCCATGTTGCCAAGAATGTTTTCGGTATTCTTGGCAAGCTCAGCCATTTTAAGTTCATTATTTCTGTCTATATAGCTTTTTATTAAAATACTTCCAAACAAAAAGAAAGATAATGCTAAAAAAAGCGTTATCCCCAGCAGGACTCTGAATCTGTATTTAACTCTTCTTTTTGGAAACTTCATGACTTTGCTCATATAAGAATCCTCCCTCCCCACTATTTTTGTTTATCCTACCATTATCCAAAAATATGCTTTTATCATCAAGTATTTGTTTTACTAAAATGTTGCAATATTGACCATTTAAAAAACTCGGATTGGAAACTATAAAAGATTTTACTGCCTCATTTTTACTTTAACGATTAACATGACTTTTAACACATGAGAAGTTTTTTGTCGCAAAAATTAAATCCAAATGAAATATTCATTATATATCGTTAATAAATGCTCTTTTTTTTAAACCTGAATATATAATGATAGTTAGTAATTTATACCAAATTGGAGGCGTGTTATGGCAAAAAAAGAAAAAAAAGGGATTTCAAAGTCCAACATCAGTTTCAAGAACAGCATCAAGACAAAGCTGATCGCAATTATGCTCTGCATCGCTATCTTACCATTGCTGATATCGATCATCATAAGTTACAAGACTTCCACAGATAAAGCAATGACAGATGCTCAGGATTCTATGGAATGGCAGGCCTGGTACATTGAATCGAGGTTTGTAGAAATAATAAACCGAAATATGGACCTTATCAGGCAGGTCGGCATAAATCCTACAATCGTTGCATACCTTGGCCATCCTGAAGCAGGCATTGGTGATGATGTAATCTTGAAGACCCTTACAGCTGTAGATGAAGTCCTTGCAGATGGTAATGGCACCACAATTGCAGGCCATGATGGCATGCAGATCATGAGATCAGATGGTGGCAAGCTTGTTGATGTCCATGAAAGAGAGTATTTCAAGCAAGCGATGAACGGTCAGCCTTATGTTTCTGATGTAATCGTGAGTGCTTCAACAGGCCTCAGACAAATTACACTGGCAGCACCAATTTATGGCGACGATGGTTCTTCTGTCATCGGTATTGTGACAAGAAACTATGATCTGAATGATTTCCACAAATTCCTTGCAGAGGAAGCTGAAGATGCCTTTATCACTGACACAACCGGACTTGTAGCTGCACATTCACAGTATGAAATCGGAGAAGGCGCTCATGAAGAAGATTCAAGGGCTAACTCTGAGTTCATGGTATCCGGAAAGAGTGAAGGTTTCTACCAGGTAGACACAGGAAAAGGTTATCAGGCTTTCGTTGCATATGTTGTAGAGCCTCAGACAAACTACAGAGTATGCGTTGCTTCAAACTCAATAAAAGTCCTTGGTTCAGCTAAAAGAACTGCTTATATAATTGTTGTCATTGGAATTATCATGTCAATTATTGCAGCTGTCATCTCCTTTATGATGGGAAATGCCTTTGTAAAACCGATTCTGGGTGTCAGCGGATCTTTGGCATCTCTTGCTGATGGACACTTTGAGAAGGTCCCTGAGGCCAAGAAGAGAAATGATGAATTTGGTGAAATGATCGATAACACAAATA
>SVFZ01000010.1 GCA_015056585.1 Butyrivibrio sp.
ACCTGTGTACTCACCATTATAACAGTATTTTAGGTAAGATGCCCATAGGGCAAGTCTCTCTCCTATAGGTTCTTTTGTAACCGGATGGAGATCGTTGTCTTCTCCAAGCCCCAGCGTCACAGCAAGTCCTGTTCCCGGAATATCAAGAAGTCTATTCTGAACAAGCCTGAATCCGCCCCAGTCATCTTCCCTCGGAAGCTGATCTATAACAAAATTGGGAAGCTGAACACCGATAAACGGAAGGCTCTCATCCTTCCAGGCTTTCCTATAACCCTCAACCATTCTCTTAGTAAAGTCGTTGTAGTCGTAGCCATCCTCTACATTGGATTCACCCTGATACCAGATTACTCCGTCAATAGAGAAGTTGTGGCATGGTGCAGTCATGGCATTATAAAGCCCCGTGGGCTTCCAGTTGATAAAATCGGTTTCCGGAATCCTGTCACACTCTGCGGCAATTTTATAGTTCCACTTTCCGTCAAGGAACACTTCCGCATTGTCATTAAATATCTTTAGCTCTTTTCCGGGAGTGAATCTTCCCATTCCCGTCTCGACACAGAGCCTTATTATTACTGTATTATCTTTTTCCCTTGTGAGGCCTCCCGGAATATCATATTTTCTCGGTGGATACTGATAGGCAATCTCGCCCACCTTCTGACCGTTTACATAAACAGTGTCGGAATCCACCATAGTTCCGAGGAAAATTCTGGCCTTTTCACCCGCAAGACCCTTGGGAAGATCAAATTTACGTCTGAACCATACGCTTCCGATAAATCCATCAAGCTCAGTACCCTTAAAGAAATTGGGGATCTCAAATTCTCCCCAGCCCTCTGCCTCTGCGTCAAGATCGTCTCTTTCCCAGTGCTCAGAAATTCCCTTGTCTGCCTTGTAGAGATTTCCTCTCCAGGTATCGCCGTTCACCATATTTTTCTGAATCTGGCCATTTCTGAAGTCGTCATCCGCATACTGATCTGCAATCGCCAAAAGGTCATCATAGCCTTCAAGCATCTGTCTGCTCATCCAGGAATAGATCCTTGATCCGCCAAGACTTGCATTAATAAAACCAACCGTCTGTCCTGTAAGCTTCTGCAGATGCAGCGCAAAAAAGTACCCGGTAGCTGAAAAGTTCATGATAGTATCCTGACTTACGCTCTTCCAGTCCCCGGTATTGTGCTCTTCATAAGGTCCGTCATAGCAGGTTTCCTCCACGATCTTGAAGGTCCTGATCCTGTCATTGGGCTCAACGCTAAGCATCTGTGGGTATCTGTCCTTGACCCTGGCTATTGGAAGCTCCATATTGGACTGACCTGAGCAGAACCAGACAAGACCCACCATCACATCGCTAACAGTTATGCTGTTGCCCAAGTCGTCGCAGGCAACAAGCTCGTATGGTCCTCCGCTCTCTCTTGCAGGGAGGTAGATATCAAACCTTCCATCACTTCCACATACAGCCTTTGCCATGTCATAGGTCGCTGCATCCAAAGCCTTTTCATTATTGGAAGCTTTTCCTTCAACTTTAGAAAGGCCGGCTGTAACCACAGCACCGGCCTTGTCCCATCCCCATATATGTATACTTTTCCTGCGCTGCAAAACCACTCCGTCTGACAGCAGTCGCGGTAATCTTAGCTCTGACATTACTATTCTCCGTGTTGTTAGTAATTTGTTTTACAAATCATAGATATTAAAAAAATCCATATTGAGATTATAAAACAATTCACGGAAAATGCACCGCGTATATAATGCCTAGAACCTCTCATTTTTTGCCAAAACGGTTTTCCTTACTCATCCGACTTTTTGGAACGAGCATAGATCTTTCTGCTTGCTACCAAGCATACGATTGGCAAGAAAATTGCTACTATTGCTGTTAAGTCCATAACTTTTCTCCTTTCTAAATTAGTCCTAAAACCCGTTCTCTCTGATTTCTGTACATTTCTATATATCTGCTAAAGAGATCGCTCAGGTCTTTCAATATCATTATTGCCATAAATCCGACAAGTATTCCGCACAAATAATCATAATCCCTCTTTATGCCAAGGCTTCCTTAAGTTTAAATACAAACAAATTTCTATCTTTTACGTGTTCATAACTAAGCTCAGCTTTATGTTTAATGGCAATCTTTTGGGCTATTGCAAGTCCAAGTCCCGTTCCGCCATCAGTCTTTCTGGTAGTATCTCCCCTGGAAAATGCATCAAACATTTTTGGTACAAAATCCTTATCAATAGCTTCTCCGTCATCCGCCACTTCAATTGTTATAGCACCATTATCATGAAAAACATCGATACCTACAGTATTTCCGCTGGTATTGTATTTATTTGCATTTGCCAAAAGGTTCGATATGGCTCTTTTAAACAGCTGTGAGTCAACATCCGCATAAACTTCCTCATCCGGAATAGAAATATCAAATTCCTTGCCGGTAGAGGTTATGTCTTCGTAAAACTCTGCACAGATTGTACGAACAAGCTCACAAATATCTTTTCTCTCGGGATTGATCTTATAATCATCACTCTCCATCTTGATACTTATGTTCATATCATCTGTCAAAGTGCTTATTCTTTCCACCTTCATATCAATGGTCTTATAGTAATCAGCTTTCTTTTCCTCAGGCACAAGTCCCTCCAAAAGAGCAGTGATACTGCCTTTTATAGAGGCAACAGGGTTCTTGAGGTCATGGGCAAGTTCGAACAGCATCTGATTTCTACTCTGTTCTATCTGATGACGCTTTTCCTCACTTTCCCTGAGCTTATCTGCCATAAGATTAAACCGGTTACGGATAGCATCAAATTCTTTATCGGTAACATAATCGAGGACCACATTTCTTTTGCCCTCGCTTACCTCTTCCATTCCATGCATAAGGTACTTAATGGGATTATCAATATGTCTTTTCAGATATAAGCTTATGACTAGTATTTCAATCACAAAGAGAACCAAAAAGGCTATCAAAAAAACAGAAAAACTACTTCCGTTTTCATTGGTGATCAAATAGCTGATCTTGTAAGAAACCATATTGGAAGGATAAAAAACAAGAAAGATTCTTGAGGGATTTCCGATGTGTCTTACTGAGGCTGAATAAGGCTTTCTAACTGATGATTCATGCTGGCTAATCAACACACCGTTACTATTATATTCCACATATCCCATATCCAATAGCCTGGACATCTCATCGATTCCATAGGAATATTTATCAGTTTTCTTATCGCCAACCACATTTATTACATTGCCATCTTTATCAAGCTCTTCAACCCAGCCACCAATTCGATTTAATACTTCCGTATCTGTAATTGTACCATCCGGTTTTATCACAGCCTGTGGCGATGCATTTCCAAAACTCCCGTTTCCGAAATATACAAGCATTCCTACAGTCACTACCAGATACAGAAAAATTGTAGCAAAAAGAAATACAACATAGCTTGTCACAAGTCTTGAAAAAATACTTTTTTGCTTAGTTTTTTTTGTTTTCATATTCATTTGGATTCTTTCTCAAATTTATAGCCAAGACCCTTGACTGCTTTTATTATCACATCTTCATTAGACCTCTTGAGCTTATTTCTCAGATTACTTATGTGCACCATAACAGTACTGTCATCCACCATGTTTTCACCGTTCCATATATATTCGGAAATCTGCTGCTTGGTAAAAATATGTCCGGGATGAGGCATAAGCAGCTCAAGAATCTTGTACTCTGTTCCGGTAAGTGCAATACTTTCACCGTCTCTTGTCACCGACTTGGCATCTGTATCCAGCTCTATTCCGTAAGCGCTGTATACTCTATGATATGTATCATGATAATCATAATTTCTTCTTAGCTGCGCCTTTATCCGTGCAACAACTTCCATTGGATTGAATGGTTTTGAGATGTAGTCATCCGCTCCAAGTTCAAGACCCAGAATCTTATCATAATCCTGGCTTCTTGCGGTCAGCATAATGGCCGGGACATGGCTTATTTCCCTTATTTTCCGAAGAACCGAAAATCCATCAAGCCCCGGCATCATAACATCAAGAAGTACCATGTGAGGTTTTTTTGTCTTAAACAACTCTAAGGCCGATATTCCATTATCGGCCTTAATTATTTTTATTCCTTCTTTATTCAGAAATAGTTCAAGAGAATCCAGTAATTCTGTCTCATCATCCGCCCCAAGTACTGTATATTCCATACAACCCTCCGATAAAGTTATTGCTTTAAACGATATCAGGAGATTTTTTCCTCTATCAGATCACAAAGGGGTTTGTCAAAACTATAGGAAGCCTTCCAATCCGGATCCAGTTTGTCCAAAAGCATACATTCAAGCATACCGTGACGATAATACTTGGCATTACCATCTGCATATTCACCGGCGGTATCCAGATATTTCTTTTCATAGGAATCCTGGCCGTTTTCATACTGAATGGCTTTTGACTCTACGTAATATGCTGTGCCTTCTGCCATCTCAAAGTATTTTTCCGAGGAAAAAGCCTGATCGCTCAAGAGCTCTCTGCGCTGTGCCGCTATTTTACAATATTCTACCGCAATTTTCTCTGCATCACCATAGTTTTCTTCTGAATTTATGCGGCTTAGCACTTCTAGTTCCTTTGAATAAAGCCTTTTTAACTCATTGTCCGTATCTACAATCTCCGCAAGTTCAGTTTCTGAGAGAATTTCACCGGAAACTTTATCTAAGAGTTTATGATAAGTATTCTGATAGGCATGGAAGCCTTCATGCCATATAACTACGGATAATGGTTCATTTTCTATTGTTTCAATCGTAATCCAGGTATCATACTCCGGAACTACCACTTCAAATTCATTCCCGTCTTCATAAATGCTTGCAGCAAGACCATCGTAGACTGAATCTCTTTTTTCATAATCACATTTTCCGTCATCATAACTTACAAGGGTATCTTTTTTTCCATCAGAAAATGCAATCCTGTAATCTAAAGGATCAAATCCTACAAAGCCTAAATCTCCCAGTTCTTTATAGTCATCTGCAACTTTGTAAAGAACCTCCCTGTTGTTCTCCTTAAGCCCCCGCTCTGTTGTGGCAAAGCCCGAAATAACAAGGCCTGCTCCAACAAGAAAATATATTAAATACCATGCTTTTTTCATGATCATGCTTCCTCTCTCTTTAATAACATTATTAAAAGACCTGCTATCCAAACCATAAGAAGTCCAATGATTATCACGTGTACATTGACAGGTTTGTTCTGGACAAGATTTCCGGCCTGCTTGCTTATTCCCGCAAGATCAGGAATAATACGGATCGCACCTTTGGATATAATTCCTACAGGTCCTGTCATTGCAGCCAGGAAAAGGTTCAGCGCGCTTCTTAATGCTCCACATACAAGAATGATTACCATAACAGTAACAGTAAAAACAGTTGGCAATTTTATTGAAAGAGCCGATGTAAGCATACAAATGATTGCTGTATAAAGCATCATGAAGACCATTGCCAAAACTATTTTTCCGATAATTTCCTCATATCCTTTCAGTACGGAAAAAACTGCAAGTGTAATATAGAGTATTGCGCCTGATATCCAGGCTACTAAAATGTTACCGGCTGTCAGATCCATATGATATCTGGCCTGGCTGACTCCTCTTGACCAGATTAGGTGGCTTGTCCTGCGCTCATATTCCTGAGGGATAGTTGAGCAGGAAACTGCCAGTGCGATAGCACCTGCCAGGAAATTCATTACATTCATAAGTACCGGTACAAGTACGTAGTAGTCGTTAATACTTTTACCTCCTATGGTAAGTGACCCCATATCTGATGAGAACATGGCTACCACCAAAATTCCCAGCGCTGTTGCTACATATAACATCTTTTTACGTATTTTTTCCCTAACAACATTTTTCATTATTTCCATGATTATTCTTCTTCGCCTCCTATCAGACGTACAAATTTATCTTCAAGACTTTCTTCACTCATACCGTTTGTCCAGGTATCTACCACTTTCCCCTTATACATGATCACGCCCCTGTCACAGATAGCCTCGATGTCATGTAGGATATGAGAATTTATAATTATTGTTTTTCCCTCTTCTTTCAGTTTTTTAAGAAGTTCAAGATTATGCTTTCTTCCAAGTGCATCCAGTCCCGCGGTGGGTTCATCAAGTATCAGTATATCGGGATCTGATATAAGCGCCTGAGCCAGAGCAAGTCTCTGAGTCATTCCCTTTGAGTAATATCTGATTTTGACATTTGAATCCTCAAGTCCTGTCATTTCAAGAAGGCTCTTTAAATACTTTTTATCCTTCTTCTTTTTGTCGCCATCAATTGCAGCGTAGTATTTCATAACCTCCATCGCTGTAAGATATGTTGGAAAATATGGTGTTTCAGGCGAATAACCTATTTTTGCGCCGTCATCAACTTCGATTTTTCCTGAGGTTGTTCCTGTAAGACCCAGTATCATTTTTATAGTAGTGGTTTTTCCTGCACCGTTTGCGCCAAGGAGTGCAAAAACCTCACCCTTTTTGATATTTAATGATAAATTATTTACAACTGTTGCTCCCTTATAACTCTTTGTAACATTTTCCAAAGCTAATACGTCTTTCATCAGTATCCGTCCTCCTAACAGTTCATATAATATCCAGGCAAATGTAAGTCTCCATAAAGCTAACCTTAAGATTTCATAAAGATTGCGCTTACCCCTAAAAGTCAAAAAGCCGGATGTTCTTTTGAGAGCCCTTCCACCAATAAGAAGGTTTCCCATAATAACATCCGGCTTTTCTTTATCTTATTTTGTAACGATTATACCTGAGCTTCAGGCCTCAAATACATACACATTCCATGAAAGCGGTTTTACGTAAAGCTTAAGTTCTCCGTTTTCAAACTTGTAGTTATCTTCCTTTACAGGAACTATAAGCTCATCATTTTCAAAGGTGTTCTTGAGTTCAAGGTCGTCATTATGAAGTTTGTAGGCAGCCACAGGTTTATAGCCCTCAAAGCCCTTAAGGTCGACGGTAAGTGGATACTCAGTCTCCTCATTTCTGTTGATAACAAATACAGTGACTCTCTTTTTATCCTCATCCCATGCACTGGCAGCATCGATAAAATTAACGCCCTCTTTACCGGTATACTGTGATGTATCTTCAATGGCATAACCCGGCATATCGTAGGTTTCACTCTCAACCTTGGTATCAAGAGAAGTCCCCTTTGCATATTCTAGAAGCTGCATAAATACATAGTGAGAAGCTGATCTCCACACATGGTCATGATTGGAAGCCGCAAGAGCGCCAAGACCACCTGTCATGCATCCAATTTTAACTCGGTCAGCATGTCTAAGGAGTGCCAGCTGGATTGATGCCATCGAAAGGGCGTGGAGCATATCTCCGCCCGGGAACGGTCTCTCAGGCATGTTGTCAGGATCATGCAGAATATATCTTCTCTCAGGGTCAAAATGGTAGTGGTTTCTGGCCATGTTGTATCTTCCATATCCCGGATGAAGCTCCTGTAAAGGCCTTACCATTGCTCCGTGCTCGTCAAAAGAAATATTGACCTGCTTGGGTGATCTGTGCTTGGATGCAACATAATCTATCATGGCAACTTCTGTGTTAATGAAATCCTCATAATATAATGAACCACCTAAAAGTGCCTTTATATCTCCAGGTGCTGCGCTGTGATAGTGATGTATCGAAACATAATCTACTACGTCATAACACTTATCAAGAGCCGTTTCTTCCCAGCTGGGGAAGCTTTCCATAAATGGTGCAGAAGAGCCACAGACAGCAGTCTCTATTGTCTCATCAATCCACTTGATTGCCTTCGATGTCTCAAGAATCTTGGAACCATATCCCTCAGGATTGGTTTGCCAGGAGCCAAGCTGCCATGGGCCATCCATCTCATTGCCAAGATACCACATCTTGACATTGTAAGGATCCTCGTGACCGTATTTCCTTCTAAGATCTGACCAGTAGGTTCCACCTTCATGGTTGGTATATTCAACAAGATCCATCGCATCCTGGATAGATCCGGTTCCCATATTAACTGTATAAAGAGGCTCTGTACCTATCTTCTGTGCCCACTGAAGGTACTCATCATGTCCCACATCATTTAAGATGTATTGATGCCATGCAGGATCAAGGTGCACCTTTCTCTCTGACATAGGACCTATAGAATCTTTCCATTGCCATGCGGATACAAAATTCCCTCCCGGAAGCCTTACCGCCGGAAGATTTGTCTTTTTCAAAGCATCTATGACATCCCCTCTAAAGCCCTGTTCATCCGCAGTTGGATGCTTGGGATTAAACATTGTCCCATTTACCATTGTTCCGATCGGTTCCAAAAATGCTGAAAAGAGTCTGTTTGATATTTCACCTATCTTGTATTTCGGGTGTATCGTCACCCTTGCGTTTTGTGCCATTTATAACTCCTCCATTTCCCCATGATGAAAGACTTTTGCGCATTTGCCCCATATGCAAAAGCGCCTTATGTGTAACATAGATAATGTAACACATAAGGCGTTTTAAGCTCTAAATAAAAGTTGTGAAAATACCTCTAATTCTTGCTAATTATAGAATATTAAATTTCTGATTCAGAAATGTATCAGATTATCTTGTCAAATGTCTCTGCAAGAGCAGGATAGATTGTCTTGAACTGCTGATATCTTGCCTCATACTTAGCAACGAGCTCCGGATCAGGCTTCTCTGTCCCAGAAACCTTAACGATGGCAGCTGCTGCCTCTTCAACACTCTTGTATGCACCGCAAGCAACCATTGCAAGCATAGCGCCGCCCATTCCCGGGCCCTCTTCACATACAGGAATGTCAACTTCAATATTGAGGATGTTAGCAATCATCTTTCTCCAGAGAGGGCTCTTAGCACCGCCTCCGCAGATCATGGTTCTCTTGGGGCTAACTCCGATTGACTTGGCAACTTCATACATATCTCTTGTTGCGAAAGCAACACCTTCAAGAACTGCCTGTGTCATATCTTCTCTTGTAGTATCCATAGTGATACCTGTGAAAGTAGCACGAGCGTTAGGATTGTTCCAAGGAGATCTCTCTCCCATAAGGTATGGAAGGAAGAATACATGGTTCTCGCCAAGCTTCTCAATGCCCTTCTGCTCCGCAGCATAATCTTTTGTCTTAAGGATCTCATCATTCCACCACTTGTTGCAGCTTGCTGCACTGAGCATACATCCCATCAGATGGAAATATCCGTCTGCATGATCAAATGAATGAAGTGCGTTGTTGCTGTCTACTGCAAAGTTGTTGGATGACATGAAAATTGTTCCACTGGTTCCGAGAGAAATGTTGCACTTGTTGTTTCCAACTGTTCCTGTTCCTACAGCAGCTGCAGCATTATCGCCTGCGCCTGCTGCGATAACAACATTCTCAGAAAGTCCAAGCTCTGAAGCAAGCTCAGCCTTAAGCGTTCCAACCTTCTCAAAACTCTCATAAAGCTTTGGAAGCATCTCTTCTGTAATACCGCAGATATCACACATCTCTTTTGACCACTTGCGGTTCTTAACATCCAGAAGAAGCATTCCTGAAGCATCGGAATAATCTGTGCAGAATGTTCCTGATAATTTATATGCAAGATAATCCTTAGGAAGCATGATCTTCTTGATCTTCTTGAAGTTCTCAGGCTCATTCTCTTTTACCCAAAGGATCTTGGGTGCTGTAAATCCTGCAAAAGCTATATTTGCAGTATACTTGGAAAGAGTCTCTTTTCCGATCTCACCGTTAAGGTAATCTACCTGCTTCTGTGTTCTACCATCATTCCAAAGAATTGCAGGACGGATAACATTATCGTTCTCATCAAGGATTACAAGACCATGCATCTGTCCACCAAAACTGATGCCCTTAACCTGGCTCTTGTCAGCGTCCTTAAGGAGTTCCTTAAGTCCCTCAATTGCCTGTGCATACCAATCCTCAGGCTTCTGCTCAGACCATCCCGGTTGAGGGAAGAATAAAGGATATTCCTTTGTCACTGTTCCGTGAATCTTACCTGTCTCATCCATAAGCACAAGCTTAACGGATGATGTTCCCAAATCTACACCAATATAAAGCATTGCAACCTCCTTATCTGCTATAAGCTGCGCATGCCTCTTTCAGGCAGTATGCGCACTTGTCAGTTATAATTCATTATAAAAAATATGATACTGTATTTCCAGCTTAAGGTCACTTCGTATTTTGCTCTTTACTCACTGATTATTGATAATTTTATACTTTATTTACCACATTTGTAGCCAAAATATGTTATGCTCAATATAGCGTAAAGTATTAGTGGAGATATCGCAAATGCCATCTGTGGACAAGAAGGTGACGGATCCGAAATCCATCGCTAAATATGTGATACAAAACATAGATAAAGCCATTGATTCTGGCTGGGTAAAAATATATTACCAGCCGGTTATTCGCACGCTTACAGGGCAGCTTTGCGGCGCTGAATCTCTCTCAAGATGGATCGATCCGGAACACGGATTTCTTTCACCTGATCTTTTTATTGGTGCTCTGGAAGCCACCAGACAAATCCATAAACTTGACTGCTTCGTTGTAGAGCAGGTATGTTCTGATATCTCTGACCGATTAAAGCAAGGTCTTGATACCGTCCCTGTATCCGTTAACTTCTCCAGAATAGATTTTGAACTTCTGGACATGCTTAATTTTCTTGAGGATACTGTAAGCAAATATGATATCCCCAAGGACTACATTCATGTTGAAATAACCGAGAGCATGATCGTTTCTGATTCTGATCTCATGTCCGGAGTTATCAAGGATTTCAGAAATGCCGGCTATGAAGTATGGATGGATGATTTCGGAAGCGGATATTCTTCTCTCACACTACTTAAAGACTATAACTTTGATACTCTTAAGCTTGATATGAATTTCCTTTCATCCTTTACCGATAAATCTAAGTCGATAGTAACTTCTACCATAACCATGGCAAAAGATATCGGTATAATGACTCTGGCAGAGGGCGTTGAAACTCAGGAGCAATTTGAATTTCTTCATAGCATCGGATGCGGCAAACTTCAAGGCTATTTCTATGGAAAGCCACAGCCTTTGGATGATTTTTTTGACCATATAGCCGAATACGGAATTAATATAGAGCCCAGACAATGGCGCCACTACTACCAGGTTGCAAGCTTTAACGCAAGATTCACCGATGAGCCTCTTGAAATAATTGAAGATAACGGCAGAGATTTCAAAACTCTGTTTATGAATAATGCTTATAAAAATCAGATAGTTAATAAAGAATATTCAATTGAAGAACTGGATAAGCTTGTTTATCACACAAATTCTCCACTTATAAAAAAATATCGGGAATTTGCCAATATACTGGAAGCTTCTAAGAATCTGGAGACTTTCTATTACACAAATAACGGAAGTATTCTATGTTTTCAGGCACAGGAAATCGCTGAACATGCAGGAAAACATTTAATAAAAGGTTCTAACAGAAACATATCTGCTGATATAAATCTTCAAAAACAAAATAGCGTTGATAATAAATTGAAGGAACTCAATCACCTGTTTGACAGCATTACCGTCATCAATCCCGAAAAAAACAGTGTCGTTCCTCTTGTAGGAAGAACCATCTATATAGATGACACCGACAAGAATTCAATGCGTCTTTCTACAAGCTTACACCAATTTGTAAACTCTTTTGTAGCAATGGCGGATAGGGAAAAGGTAGATGATTTCCTGGATTTCTCTACCCTCAAGGAAAGAATTGACAAATCCGGCAAAGGATTTGTTGAGAACATCTTTAGGGTCAAGCAACCCGACGGAAACTACAGGTGGCGTGAGGTTTCTGTCATGCTCATTCCGGGTACGCATGGAAAAGAATATCTTTTGACCATCAAGGCAACCGCAGATGACGCTCAGGAATTCTTACAAAACAATAACAACATTTTTAATCCCAAAGACTACGGTATATCTCCCGACTCAGAACAATTCTACTCAAAGTTGTGGATCAATATCCTCGCCGACTCTAACATCAAGTTCTTTTGG
>SVFZ01000104.1 GCA_015056585.1 Butyrivibrio sp.
CCCTATAGTTCAAAGAATGTATCGGAGTTTTACAGAAGATGGCATGCCACACTGGGTTCATGGTTTAAGGACTACATATATATTCCCATGGGCGGCAGCAGAAAAGGCGAGTTTAGAACTGCGATCAACCTTTTTGTTGTATGGCTCATTACCGGATTCTGGCATGGTGTCACCCTGAATTTTATTTTGTGGGGAATGATCATTTTTGTCATAATACTATGTGAGAGATTTGTTGTTTCAAAGCTTCCGAAGCTTTTGGAAAAGATCATCGGAAGAATCAATGTTCTGGTACTCATACCTCTGTCATGGGTTGTGTTTGCTATCTCTGACAATGTGATGCTTGCTGACTATTTTAAGAGACTGTTTCCGTTCTTTGGGGAGGGAATCGCTGTAAATGAAGGGGATTTCCTTAAGAACGTGCAGATATACGGGATTATTCTGCTGTTTGGACTTATTTTGCTGATTCCGGGACTGTATTCATTTTTTGAAAAGCACAGGAAAAATCCGGTGTTTACTGTGGGGCTTCTTGTACTTTTCTGGGCATGTGTATACAGTTTGTCCAATGCGGCAGGCAATCCGTTCATGTACTTTAAGTTCTGAATTTTTGAAAGAGTGAGAAAATGAAGTTATTAAAAACTTGCCCGATTCTTATATGTATCGCGGCAATTGCAATAGTATTATCGGTGACCTCATATGCACTTGAGGATGAGGTGTACAGCGACTATGCAGCTGACTATCAGCCGGATAAGGCGCCCCATTTTATAATGGTGTTCAAGGGAATGACGGACGGTGTTTATCCCTGGGATAAGGTGGGTTATCCTTCAGGCAGTGAAGGTGATGCTTTGAGCTTTCAAAGTGAGACTCCGGATATGTCAGAGCATATGGATTACAGTGATGAATCTTCTGTTTCCGGAAAAGATTCAGCTACTGCAGATAGTGACAACAAAGAAAACGACGGACTGATTTCCGGTAACAGCATTTCAGGCAACAGTATTTCAGGTAATTCGGTTTCCGGCAATTCTGTATCGGGAAATGATGCTGATAAGACCTACGAGTTTACACAGGTTGACGAGGACTACTTTACAGATGCTCTGTTTATCGGAGATTCCAGAACTGTTGGACTTTCCGAATATTGTGAGCCGTTGGATGAGAGAGCTACTTTCTATGCTAAAGTTTCACTGACGATCTATGGGGCGCTGAATAAGCCTTTTATCAAGACAGATGCAGGAAACATTACTGTTGAGGAGGCCCTTACAAAGCAGCAGTTCGGTAAGATATATATCATGCTGGGTCTTAATGAAATGGGCACCGGAACTGTAGAGACTTTCGTAGAAGAATACGCGGCTGTTATCGACAGGATAAGGGAACTCCAGCCGGATGCAATGATCTTTATTCAGGGCATCATGCACGTTTCAGAGAAAAAGAGCCGCCAGGACAAATATTTTACTAATCCGAATATCAATGAGAGAAACGAAGCACTTTCACAGCTTGCTGATAATAAGACAATCTTTTACATGGATATGAATGAAGCTGTAGATGATGAAAACGGAAATCTTTTGGCAGAGCTTTCATTCGACGATGTTCATTTAAAAGCATCTTCTTATCAAAGATGGTATGAGTTTTTGTTAAATCATGGTATTGTTAAGGAGTAACAAAATGGCTAGAGAAATGACTTTTAAAATGGAGCGCCCGGGACTGTTAAAGGAGGGCGATAAGGTGACGGTTACAGAGGGAGTACTTCCCAGTAACTATTACTACACCATAGATCCTTCACTGGCGATGTCAGGCAATTTCCCCTTCAGGGAAAGGATGCTTGAAAGGGAAGGCGTTGTAACAAAAGTAGAAGAAAATGCCCGTGGCTTCTATGTCACTGCAGTATTCGGCGAGCAAAGTACTTGACGAGGTACTTTCGAGTCTGGTGAGAATCCCAGGTGATAACACTTGACGAGGTACTTTCGAGTCTGGTGAGAATCCCAGGTGATAACACTTGACTAGTTTTTAAACACATTTATAGGAGGACTTTAGTATGATGGAGTACATTTCCACAAGCAAGGCACCGGCAGCAATCGGACCTTATTCACAGGCAATCAAGGCAGGAGATTTTATTTTTGCATCAGGTCAGATTCCGATCAATCCTGAGGATGGCGAGATCGACACAACAACAATCGCAGATCAGGCAGACAGAGTATGCAGAAATATAGGCGAGATCTTAAGTGCAGCAGGAACAGACTACGAGCACGTTGTTAAGACAACTTGCTTCCTGGCTGAGATGAGCGACTTTGCTGCATTCAATGCCGTTTATGAGAAGTACTTCGTTGGAAAGCCTGCAAGAAGCTGTGTTGCAGTTAAGCAGCTCCCTCGCAACGTACTTTGTGAAGTGGAAGTAATCGCTTACGTTGGCTGACAGAACTTTGCATATGCTGCAAAGTTCGCAAGAAAATGATTTAACTTGTGCGATTTTGTCGCGAAGTTTGCTAGAAAATGTTTTTTAGTGGGTGAATGTATGAGGCGTAGGGTAGTTGCGGGGATTATTATGGTTACGCTTATGTTGTCCGGCTGTGGTTCTTTGGCCGGGAGGCATAATATAGATTCCGGCTTTACATATATTGAGAACCACGATTTTAATAATGCGTTGAACAGTTTTGCTGTCGCTGAGGAGAAGGGAGAGGATATGTGCCTTATTCACAGGGGTAAGGGCATTGTGTACCTTCGAACCGGCGAGTACCAGATGGCTGTGGATGAGCTTTTGGCGTCCCTTGCTGCAGATGAGGGAATAGTTGATGACATGGATTTTGACACCAACTATTATCTGGCGGAGGCATATTCTGCTCTGGGTGAATACACCAAGGCAAAAGAGGTCTATGATGCAATCATTGGGCTTCGCAGTAACGATCAGAACGCGTATTACTTAAGGGGCGTGGCTGAACTGGGGGCCGATAATCATGACGGGGCATATTCTGATTTTTCCAAGGCTATATCACTTAATGCAAGGAATTATTCTCTTACTATCCTGATATATCAGGCACTGGCTGACCACGGCTATGAGGATGAGGCGAAGGGAATTCTTCAGACTGCCATGGATAACGGCAGTTCCTTTATGTCAAATTATGAGAAAGGTCAGATTGCTTTTTACCTGGGCAATAATGCAGAGGCGCAAAGCTTTCTTGAAGCTGCCAGAAATGAAAGAGATCAGGAAAAAGAGCCTGTGGTACTCCTTCTTGGACAGACAGGAGAAAAGCAGGGTGATTACAACTACGCTATCAGTGTATACAAGACATTTTTGAATGAAGTTCCCAGCAGTGCCAAGGTATATAATCAGCTGGGCATGTGTCAGATAAGGCAGGGTGACTATAACGGGGCTGTGTCTTCTTTCGAGGCAGGACTTGCTGCGGATGACAAGGAGATGAACCAGGCCCTTAAGCTCAATGAGATCACTGCATATGAGTATATGGGGGAGTTTAGCATGGCTCAGTCACTAATGACTTCATATCTGGAAGAATATCCGGATGATGAGGCAGCTCTTAGGGAGAACATCTTTTTATCCACACGATAATTAAAAAAGTAGGCTATAAGGCGCATGATGCAGGTAAAAGACATGACTTTTTACTACATCATGTTCCTTGTGACCTGCTTTTTGTTTACCACAATATGCGGTAATTTTTGCAAATAACACTAATGTTTGCCAAATGTTGTTTGCAGCAGTATGGGATAGAGCAGGTTTTGAAAGGGGAAAGGTATGAAAATTGAGGTTTACAATGAATGGGATCACGCAGACAAGGCTGTGTCAGAGGGGAAAGATAACGTTGTCCTTGCCTGGGATGGGGAGTACAGAAAAGGTGATATGATCGAGTTTTCCGGGCTAAAGCCTGGAAACTTTTATATGGTGAAGGTTGATGCTGTAATAGATCCTTCACTGGTTCTGGTTGATAAAGAAAACATCATTTACACAATCCCGTTTTATGAAAAGAAAACAAGTTACAATCCGCTTGCTTTTGTGGGAAACAGACACTATATAAGCATCAGGGAGGCCTTTGATTTTGAGGTGTCGGCTTACAGAAATCTTGCCCATAATCCTTTCGATCAGCATGAGGTATCGGGTGTTTATCCCCATGCAAGTGCAAACGTTGAAACCAGAGGTGAGGCGGTTTTTGCGGCAAGAAATGCAATCGACGGATGCATCGCAACTCTTTCTCACGGCGAGTGGCCCTATGAATCCTGGGGAATAAACAGGCAGGACGATGCGGAGTTTACGCTGGACTTTGGATGCGAAGTGGATTTTGATCAGATAGTTCTTTATACAAGGGCTGATTTTCCACATGATAACTGGTGGAGAGAGGCTACTTTTACTTTTTCCGACGGCACAAAGGAAGTTGTGCAGATGGAAAAAAAGGTTGCAGAGCCTCATGTATTCCACATTGAGAGAAAGGGCATAACATGGCTTAAGCTTGGAAATCTCATAAAAGCTGATGATCCCAGCCCATTCCCGGCTCTGACTCAGATAGAAGTTTACGGCACTGTGGCAGAGTGAAATTGTGGATTCAGAATATAAGAAATCAAAGTACAGCTTCGTGTTCACGTGACTATACATAAAAAGTCAAGAAGAGAAGGTATGGAATGGAATTTATTGTAAGCGATTATTTGGAAGAAACAGAAGGGGCGGGAAGATATACGAAGTACCCGAATATTTCTGACAGGGAGCATTGGGATCATTTGTCAAAAGAGCTTAAGGCTGCACTTATAGAGTCCGGCGAAAGAGCTGCAAAAGAGCCCTGGACAGAGCTTCTCATCTCTGATTTCAGAGAGTTTTCAAAAAGCGGAAACAGGGTGAGGTTTGAGGATAAGTATTTTCCCAGAAGGCGTAAACTAAGCCGCCTTATTATGGCTGAATGTGCAGAGAATAAAGGACGGTTTCTTGATGATATTCTCGATGGGCTTTATCTTATCCTGGAGGAGACTACCTGGTGCCTTCCACCTCATACCAGTTATGAGAGGGATGCCACGCAGGAGACAATGCCGGATGTTACAAGGCCCATCATTGATCTTTTTGATGCAGAGAGTGCAGCTTTGGTGGCCTATGCTGAGTACCTGTTAAGGCCGGTCCTTTTAGACATCAGCCCATATATCAGCGTATATGTGAATGAGAGGCTTAAAGAACGCATCTTTACGCCATATCTTAATCAGCATTTCTGGTGGATGGGAAACGGCGATGAGCCAATGTGCAACTGGACGCCATGGATTGTACAGAATGTGCTGCTTTGCGCTCTTACCAGGGATGAAAACTTTTTTACCAGAGAGGAAAGACGTACATTCCTTAAAAAAGCCGCCTTATCCTGTGATTATTTCCTCAAGGACTACGGCGAAGACGGAGGCTGCAGCGAAGGCGCAGGGTATTATTCCCATGCGGGACTTTGCCTTTTTGGCTGCCTTGAAATCATGAATTTTGCGCTTGTAACTGACAAGAATTCAGGCAAGAAAAACGTGAATTTTGATAGAATTTTCCGGGAAAGCAAGATAAGAAACATAGCAAACTATATTGTGAAGATGTATGTGGGTGGCGGTTATTATATTAACTTCGCCGACTGCAGTGCCATGGCGGGAAGACGAAGTGCCAGAGAGTTCCTTTTTGGAAAGGCTATAGGTGGCGAGGCTCTGTCAAGCTTTGCTGCGGAGGATTTCAGAAATGAATCTGAATCTGAAAAGCTCATCGAGGACGAGATCAATCTCTTTTACCATGTCATGCAGGCCTTTAGCTATGACGAGATGATGAAGTATCCAAAGAGCAACAAGCTTCCTGAGGATTCATGGTTTGACAGTGTGGGTCTGATGGTGGCCAGGGATGAAACTTTTGTGCTGGCGGCTAAGGCGGGAAACAATGCAGATAGTCACAATCACAACGATGTCGGCTCTTTTACCCTGTATAAAAACGGAAAGCCGTTCATTATCGACCTGGGAGTCGGCACCTATACCCGCAAAACATTCTCGGATAAGAGGTATGAGCTGTGGACCATGCAGTCGCAGTTCCACAACCTGCCTACCTTTGCGGCAGATGGAGTGATTTTCGGAAAAGAGCCGGAAAAAGACGTATATAACCGGGACTTAGTGCTTCAAAATGATGGAGCAGAGTTTGCCGCTGCGGATGTGGAGTGCATTCTGGAGGATAAGAAAGCTGTGCTTTCCATGGACATAGCAGATGCTTACGACGACAAGAGGGTAAAGAGCTATAAAAGGACCATAGAGCTCATAAAAGGTGAGGGCGTTAGTGTGAAAGATGAGTATGACAGTGATCTGCCTGTATACGTAAGCCTTATGTCCTATGAAAAGCCTGTGGCTAATGAAGTGGACGGCCTTTGTGAAATAGAAGTTAAAGACATCGGAACAATTAAAGCTCGGGGATTTGAGAGTATCACTGACAGAGAGATGATTGAAACTTATCCGATAACTGACGAGAGGCTAAGTAAAGCCTGGAAACATGAGGTATATCGCATACTGATAAAAGGCTCACCTAAGGGGAAGCTTGAGTTTTTCTTTGCATAGTACGGTGTGCCGGATTAACTGTTGAAATTTGCATGAGCTGTGGATTTTGTGGGCATGCAAACAAACTTATAAAATGGGAAAGGTAAAAGAAAATGGGGAAGAATTGGGAAGAAATCGCAGAAAAGATAATTAAGAAAGAAAGAGCAGTGGTGGAAAGGAACCGGGGAAAAATTCCTTACACCGCAAAGAACCATGTCTTTGATGACAGGTCGGATAAAAAGGATATCTGCTGGTGGACAAACGGATTTTACGGAGGAACTTTGTGGCAGCTTTACAATGCGACGAAAGATGAGTTGTTCAAAGACTGCGCTAAGGAGCTGGAAGATAAGCTTGATGCGGCCTTTATGGACTACAACGGAATGGACCATGATGCTGGATTTAGATGGCTTCCCACATCAGTGGCAAATTACAGATTATTCAATACAAAAGAGTCAAAGAACAGAGCGCTTCTTGCAGCAGCAAATCTCGCAGGGCGTTTTAATATGAACGGAAACTTCATAAGAGCCTGGAACGACTGGGGCGATGACAGAGATACCACAGGCTGGGCAATCATCGACTGCATGATGAATCTGCCTCTTTTGTACTGGGCATCTGAGGAACTGGGAGATCCCAGATTTAAGGCTATTGCTGTAGCTCACGCTGATACGGCGATGAAAAACTTTATAAGAAAAGACGGATCGGTGCGCCACATTGTGGGCTTTAACCCCACCACAGGTGAGTTTGACAGAGACTACGGCGGACAGGGCTACGGCGAAGGTTCATCCTGGACCAGAGGACAGACCTGGGCGCTATACGGCTTTACCTTAAGCTATATTCATACAGGTGACAGGAAATATCTTGAGACAGCAATAAAGGTTGCAGACAGATTCGCAGAAAGAATCCCCCAAAATGGTCTTATTCCTGTGGACTTTGACCAGCCGGATGAGCCCTGGTACATTGATTCTACTGCAGCAGCCATCGCAAGCTGCGGTTTTATAACACTGGCTAAGGTGCTTACAGAGGCGAAGCTGAATGACAGCAATGCAGTAGCAGATGGAGTATCTCAGAGTGACAAGTGTATGTCTGCAGCAGATGTGGCAGCGCTTAGTGATAAGTACATGGCAGCAGTGGAGAAGATGCTCTCTGCACTTGACGAGCTGGATTGCGATTATGATCCGGAGCATGACGAGCTCCTTACAAGGTGCTCAGCTTCATATCATGACAAGGATCATGAATTCCCAATCATCTACGGGGATTATTACTATATTGAGGCAATCTGGAAGCTTACAGGCAGAGAATTATTTATCTGGTAAAATAGAGAATGGCCGTTATATTGGAAAAAGGCTTTAACCGTACCCATTAAGAATTACAAATTCTACAGGGAGATTAGATAATATGGTTTTTGAGAATAAATATCCTGACTATGATCTTAGCCCCTACACCGGTATGAGCAGAAAATCCTGGATTGAGGCAGCCAAATACCTGCTGGAGGGGATATTTAACAATATTTCAGATATTGAAAAGCCGGTGGTTATGCCGCGCTATGAAACTGAAGTAACATATCCTTCAAAGGACGCGCCGGAGTGGAGAAAAAAGGCAGAAGTCTTTGAGGGACTTTGCAGATCTTTTTTTATATCGGCTCCGCTGATCCATATTGAGCCGGATCTTACACTTAACAACATAAACATCAGGGACTACTACAAAAAACAGGTCTTGTATGCGGTAACTAAAGGGGCAGACAACTACGTTCTTAATTACTCGGATATGAGGGAGCTTGATAAGAGTGACAATCCTACAGCCTGCTATCAGCAGACGGTTGAGACAGCAGCTCTTGTCATCTGCCTGTGGCTTTGCCATGAGGAAATCTGGGACACATACACAAAAGAGGAAAAGGACAGGATTGCTGGTTTCTTGACGGATTTTGCTCATTCCAACACTGTTCCCCAGAACTGGCGCCTCTTCAATATGCTGGACATGGCATTTCTGTATATGAACGGATATCCCATCGATGAGGATATCATGAGAGACCATGCGCAAAACATACTTAATTACTACGTTGGAGATGGCTGGTACAGGGATGGACAGAGCTTTGATTACTACTCATGCTGGGCCTTTAATATGTATACGGCTATCTGGAATAACTGGTATGGCTATGAAAAAGAGCCGTTTATAGCCGCAAAGTTTGAAGAAAATTCAAATGAGCTTATGAAGACCTACCCTGACTTTTTTGACAGGGACGGTTTTACGAATATGTGGGGCAGAAGCGGAATTTACCGAAATGCGGCCACCAGCTCTTTTGACGGGAATCTGCTTATGAAAAACAGCTGTGTGGACCCCGGCGTTGCGAGAAGAATTTGCTCAGGTTCGCTTTTGCAGTTCTTAAAGAGAGATGACTTTTTGTGGAACGGCGTTCCTACTCTTGGCTTTTACGGCCCGTTTGTTCCATTGGTTCAGGGATATTCCTGCGCGGAGTCTCCCATGTGGCTTGCAAAAGCTCTTTTGTGCCTGCATCTTCCCGAGGATCATCCATTCTGGACGGCAAAAGAGTCTTTGGGGAACTGGGAGAAGCTTTCAAAAAACGAGACAAAGGTCACAACCCTTGACGGGCCTGCACTTTGCATAGCAAATCATGAGGCAAACGGCATAACAGAGCTACGTACCGGTAAAGTGGTAAAAGACAAGTCTGACCTCCATGGCATGTGGAACTATTCAAAGCTTGTGTATAGCACCAAGTTCCCGTGGGAATGTACGCCCATAGATACTGAATCTGCCGGAAAAATAGATAGTGAAGATCTAAGAAAAACAGCTGGAGAAGATCAGAAAAAAGCTGCATGCAGGCCGCATGTGGAGTCCCAGCAGTATGTCATGGAATATCTTGACGGACCGGAGGCAAAAGAACATGCATGGTCCACTCCAAATGTGACTTTCTGGCACGGGGAAAAGGACGGAGTACTTTACCGAAGACAGTTTTTTGATTATGAACTAAACTGTGAGACTCATTGGAAGACCGCAATGAATCTTGCTGATTTTGCTGTTCCCTATGGAATTATAAGAGCCGACAAGATGAGGCTCTTTAGGCGTCCTATAAGCTTTACGCTCGGAGCCTTCGGTTTCCCCGATAACGGAACGGAGATCATAGAAAAAGAGAAGGATGGCTGCAAGGCTGTAATACTAAAAGGCCATGACCATACCGGAAAAGAAAAGCAGCTTGCTTTCACAATAATAGACGGCTGGACGGATATCGACATCATAAAAAGCAGCGGAACAAATTCCGACAGCGAAAAGTCAATTGTCCTCTATGCGCACACCACAAGGGAAAAACAGTACGGATACGAGAAGTACTTCCTGATCTCGCAGGTGATCACAAAAGAAAGCCTTGAGGACTTTGATGAGGACGATATTTTCCCCGTTGAAAAGATAACTTACACCGACGAACAGGGTTGCGGAGGCTTTGGCCCTGTAACAGTAAAGCTAAAAAGCGGCGATGAAAAGACCATTGATTTTTACGGCATTGAAAGACACCTTGAGCTGTAGTTCCGGCCAGTCACGGAAAATCTGATGGACAGCTCTTTTGACCCAAAATGAAAGGAGAAGCTTTATGGCAATAGTAGGTGCATTTGCGGTTCCACATCCGCCAATCATGCTGCCGGAGGTTGGCAGGGGTGAAGAAGAAAAGATCAGTGCTACAACTGCTTCTTATGAGGCGGTTGCCGATGAGATAGCACGCCTTAAGCCCGAAACAATCGTTATATCAAGTCCGCACAGTATCATGTATGCAGACTATTTCCATATATCTCCGGGAAAGAAAGCTAGAGGAGACATGGGGAAATTTAACGCTCCGCAGGTTAAGATCAGTGCAGATTACGACACGGAGCTTGTGGATGAAATATGCTATCTGGCGGATTTGTACGGAATCGATGATGCGGAGATGGGAACAGCAGGTGGGCGTCGCAAAGCCAATGAGCTTCAGGCATTTCCCGCAGGTACCCAAGGCGAAAGGGATGCATCCCTTGATCACGGAACTCTGATCCCGCTTTATTACATCACAAAAAAGTACACTGATTTCAAGATTGTAAGGATCGGCCTATCCGGTCTTCCGCTTCCAATGCACTATGAGATGGGACAGATCATACAAAAGGCAGCAGATAGGCTTGGGAGAAGAGTTGTCTATGTGGCCAGCGGAGATCTTTCCCATAAGATGAAGGCCGAAGGACCTTACGGTTTTGCCAAGGAAGGGCCTGAGTATGACGAAAGGATCATGTCAGACCTTAAAAATGCTGAGTTTGAGAACCTTCTATCCTATGATGAAGTCTTTCTTGAAAAGTGCGCTGAGTGCGGCCACAGGTCTTTTGTCATGATGGCAGGAGCACTGGACGGACTTAGAGTAACGGGGCAGCAGCTGAGTCACGAGGCAACTTTTGGTGTGGGCTATGGAATATGCAGATTTGAGGTTGGAGCACCTGACACTACAAGGCATTTCCTTGAAAACTACAGAGAAAGCAAAATCGCACAACTTCGTGAAAAGAAAAGAAGCGAAGACCCTTACGTGAGGCTCGCAAGGTTTTCTCTTGAAAGCTACATAACTACCGGCAAGAGGATCACTCAGAAAGATTTACAGGGAAAAGAGTGGGAGGATCTGCCGGAAGAGATTTTTAGCGCAAAAGCGGGAGCGTTTGTTTCAATCCACAAGGACGGCGCACTTCGCGGGTGTATCGGAACAATCCTTCCCACATGCAAATGTGTGGCGGATGAGATAATGCAGAATGCGATAAGTGCCGGTACTACAGATCCGAGGTTTTCCGCCATCACGGAGAAGGAACTGGAATTTCTTGAAATGAGCGTGGATGTCCTGGATGAACCTGAGCCCATAAAGGGGCCTGAGGAACTGGATGTAAAGCGCTACGGCGTTATAGTTACAAGCGGAAGAAAGAGGGGACTTCTTTTGCCAAATCTTGACGGAGTGGATTCTATAGAGCAACAGATCGACATAGCCTGTCAGAAAGCCGGGATCCATGAGGGAGAGGGCTATATGCTGGAGAGATTTGAAGTTATAAGACACGAGTAAAGGTGCCATTTTAGATTTTAATGATATTTATAAAAAATGTAATGAGGCTCCTTGATTTCTGGTAACTAACTTAGATCAAAGGCAGTATATTGCATTTTTGAGGGGGAAAATATTATGGCTATCTGCAATGTGTGTCACAGAAGATGTGACCTTAAGGAGGGACAGAGCGGCTTTTGCAAGGCAAGAAAATGTGTTGACGGCGTTGTAACGGCAGCAAACTATGGCGCTGTCACGTCAATTGCTCTTGATCCTATCGAGAAGAAACCTTTAAAGCTCTTTTATCCGGGGACCAAGATCATATCTGTCGGAAGCTACGGCTGTAATCTTAGATGCCCTTTTTGCCAGAATCATGAGATTTCTTATGATCTGGACCTGTTTCCGGACACCAGATTCATTGATGTCAAAGATCTGGCAGAACTGGCTGTTGAGTATCTTCACGGCGGAAACATAGGAGTTGCATTTACCTACAACGAGCCTCTGGTTGGCTATGAATATGTGGTGGATGCGGCAAAAGAGGTCCACAGGCGGGGGCTTAAGACTGTTCTGGTCTCAAACGGATGTGTGTCCCGGGAAGTCTGTGAAAAAGTGACGGAGCACATTGATGCAATGAATATAGATTTAAAGGGCTTTTCAGACGAGTACTATTCGAAGGTCCTTGGCGGCGACAGGCGGATGGTCATGGACTTTATTGAGTACGCGGCAAAGAAGAGCCACATGGAGATCACAACCCTTATTGTGCCGGGCTACAACGACACGGCTGAAGAAATGGAAAAACTCTCTTACTGGATAGCGAATTTAAACGGAGGGAGCGGGGCAAAAGACATTGCGCTCCACATAAGCAGATACTTCCCACGCTTTAAGATGAAAGATGTTCCGGCTACTGACGTTCGCCTCATATACAAGCTTGCGAAAATCGCAAAAAAGAATCTTGAGCATGTGTTCATTGGAAACTGTTAGAGGGGCGTAACCGTAACTGACGGATTGAACTTCTTTATGAGGGATGGCTATTTGAGGAGGAGTCGTTTAGTTCCGACGAATTCTTCCGGTACTGTCCCGGCGTGCAGCCAAAGGTTTCGCTGAACATTTTGCGAAAGAGCTTATAGTTGCTAAAACCATGCTTTTCCAGAATATCTTTTAACGGGAGGTCGGTTTCTATCAGATCTTTTCTAATCTTGGACAGTCTAAGGTCATTTAAGTACCTTGTGTAGGTGGTACCCATGTTCTTTTTGAAAAAGTGACAGAAATACTCTTTTTGAAAGCAGGCAACAGAAGCAATCTCATCAAGAGTTATCTGCTTTGTATAGTTGGCATCCAGGTAATCGACGATATTTTGGATGCGCGAAAAAGTCTTTGAACTTTTCTTTTCATTTTCATCTTCGATCACTCTTGAAAAGTTGTGATATATCTGAAAGAGAAACTCAAATACCAGTGAATTGAATCTCAATATTTCCCCATCAGGCTTGATCTCAAAAACAACCTGCATCTGTTTTATTGTCTCTATCAGCTGCAGAAGCTTGGTTTGGATAAGAGGACTGTGGTCATGACAGTCAAAGCTAAAGCGCCTGTTGTCAATATCAGGAATATAGCGCTCTAAAAGGCGATAGGGGAGCTGTATAAGAATGGCTCTGTTTCCGCTTAGTGATTTGGTGGAATGGGGAATCGCCGAGTCAATAAGGTACACGTCCCCGGGCAAAAGCCTTGTGGTTTCCCCATTTATCAGAATGTCCACTTCGCCCTCCAAAATGTACATCACTTCAATTGCCGAGTGCCAGTGCGTCGGCACATAGGAGCTCTTGTCGTTGAATACCCAGAAAAATATATCAAGACCATCTGTGATCCTGTCGTGTTCGTGCTGATAATTCGTCGGTTCTGCCATAGCCATAAGTCATTCATCCATCTTTTACAAAATAATAATTCTAAACAAGAATGAATCTATTTTATTTCCTCATTTTATAAAAAGCAATATTGACCTATTAATTCACAAGTAAATCCCTATTCCGCTTTATGCACCGATGATAAGATAAATCCGTTCTGCCGATGAAGTGGCAGAGAAAAATAAATGGAGGAAATAGCATGATCAAAATGGGGAAAACAAAAAAGATGCTCAGACGCGGCTTTGCACTTGCTATGTCTGTAGCGATGTCTCTTTCTGTGCCGGGACTTCATGTAATGGCAACAGAGGCGCCGCAGGAACAGGGCTCATCGCCTTTTATTAAGGCCGATGGCAAGAATCTTCGAACTGATTATGGACAGGGGGACATAATCAACTTAAGGGGAACGAATGCCGGCGGTTATCTTTTGCAGGAGTTCTGGATGACACCTTCCGGAGAGTCGGCAGAAGTCTATGACCAGAGCACCATCCTTAGAAATCTGACGGAACGCTTTGGTGATGAGGCGGCAAAAGAGCTGGTGGATATCTATGAGCAGTCCTACTGGAAAGAAGAGGATTTTGAAAACTGCGCAGGAATGGGAATGAACTGTATAAGGCTTCCCTTCTGGTGGAGAAATCTCGTAGATGAAAACGGAAATTTTTACGGCTATGATGAGAGCCTTGACGATCCATATGCAAAAGCCTTTGAGAGACTTGACTGGTTTGTGAAAATGTGCGGAAAGTACGGACTTTATGTTGTGCTTGATATGCACGGCGCACCGGGATCGCAGAACGGAAGTGACCACTCCGGACTTGATGGAAAAGACCATAAGGAAGCAGCATCTGAATTCTTCTTTGGTGACAATGCTCAGGCAAATCAGGAGCTTTATTTAAAGCTTTGGAGAGTCATCGCTGCAAGATATGAGGGTAATCCCACTGTTGCAGGGTATGATCTTTTGAATGAGCCCTATTGTACTTACAGATACAACTCATCAAAATCAGCGGATGAGCTTCATTCCATTCTTTGGGATATTTATGACAAGGCATATAACGTGATTAGAGATGAAGATCCGGATCATGTGGTCATCATGGAAGCGACCTGGAATCCGGAGGATCTGCCAAATCCTGACAGCTATGGCTGGGAAAACATCATGTATGAGTATCATAACTATCTTTATGATGACTATGATAACCTTGGCGGCGGACAGATCCTGAATATGGAGAACAAGACAAATGCCATCGGAAATGCTGATTACAACGTACCCAGCTACATGGGAGAGTTTAACTACTTTAACAATCTTGAAGCCTGGGATGAAGGCCTGAAGCTTCTTACTGAGTACGGCATTAACTGGACAACATGGACCTATAAGACTATTACAGGCTATGGCAACTGGGGACTGTATCATCATCCCGAGTATATGGACAACGGTCTTGATATTTCCACAGCTGATTACGAGCAGATAAAAGAGCTGTGGTCAAAAGTTGACACAGCGACAGGAAGCGCTAACAGCGGACTCATAGATGTAGTCTCAAAGTGGTGCAGAGCTGAGACTTTTGAGAACAGCACAAAACCTGTAACTGCGGAGCCTGAGAGTGAGTTTTTAAGCGGTTGGCAGAAGCTTGAAACAGAGGATGAAGCTGTGTGTGAAATAACAGGCGGCGTCATTGAGGAGCAGGACTTCTATTCAGGCGGCAAGGCAGCAGGCAATATGAACACTGACGTAACACCTGAAAATGTTGCCGAGGACTGGTCCAACGTAAACTATCTTACCTTTACCATCAAAGCCGCTGATAAGGGGACATATCCTATTGTCATGCACTACAACGGCGACGACGACAAGGAGATCCTGGTAAAAGTAGGAGACAACGAGGCTAAAACTTTATCTGTGCCAAGGCAGGCAGACGGCACCTGGAACCGTATGCATGATGTGTTATACTTCGCTGACCTTGAAAAGGGAGAAAATACTGTTAAAATTTCAGGCGCTCTCGGAAGCGGCTGGATGAATATAGACTATATCGCCACAACAAATCACTTTGTTACGGTAAAAGAGGATAAGACCTTAAGGCTGGAGGGAGAGTTTTTCTACACAAATGCAGGTCTCGAAGGGCAGACATTCTTTTCAGCAGGAAAAGCGGTTGGTAATCTTAACAACAATATCTCATTTGATGAGATTGCCGACGACTGGTCAAACATGAAATACGTTGACTTTACTATTTTTGCGGAAAAAGAGGGCGACTACCGTTTTACATGGCACTGGAACGGAAACGGTCAGGATGGAATGACAGCTGTTTACAGACTAAATGACGGCGAAAATGTGGCACTGGTACTTGATAATGCCGGCGCTTCCTGGAATGAAATGAACAGCTCTGACTTTGTGGTGCATTTGAACAAGGGCTTTAACGACTTTAAATTGTCAGGCACAATCATTAATCAGGATAACTGGGCAAACATTGACTGTATTGATGTCATTAACACGGAAGATATGGAAGAGCCTGACGGATATCCTGAAAGCTACAGCGGTTTTGTCAGAGTGAAAAAGGACAATATAAATGTTTCTGAAGATGGAAGCAAAATCAGTGCCGCTGTAAATGCAGATTATGATGGCAAATACAGATATTTTGTGGGTTATGTAAAAGAAGCCGATGAACCTGTCTTTAGGACCGAGCTTGGAATTACAGATCTTACAGAAGGCGAAAATAATATAAGCATTTCTCTTATGCCGGGTGAAGGGGAGAAATTTGCTTTTCTTGACGTTGCACGTACTCCCGTGACTGTCGCAGAGGATACAAATGCCGAGAGATATGAGGCTGAAGATTTTGCATGCAGATCCGCAAACAATCCACCTGCCGAGCATCAGAGCTTCTATTCCGGAAGATCAGAAAATAACGGAGTAGGCGGCATGGGAGCAACAGTAGCTTCTTTCAATGTGGGTGATGATATTATCGCAAAGAAGCTTAACTATACGGATTTCACTGTATTTGCAGAAAAAGAGGGAGAGTACAAGGTAACTGTTGCAGCCAACGGAAACGGCACAAATATGACAGCTGTATATCAGCTAAACGGCCAGGAGAGTATCTCTTTTGACCTTCCAAACGAAGGCTATGGCTGGGATCACATGATCTATGCGACCTTTAATGTGGAGCTTAATAAGGGAATGAACAGACTCGTTCTTGGCGGTACATGGACTGGGGACTGGCTCAACTATGACTATATTGATGTTGTGGCTGTAGATGATGCACAGCAGGAGGAACCGGCAGATCCTACTGAGCCGGAAGACCCTGAGGTGCCTGAGAATCCGGAAGATCCGGAGCAACCTGAAAATCCCGACACACCGGAAAATCCACAGAATCCGACAGATCCGGAACAGCAGGCAGATCCGACAAACCCTGCTGAGCCTGCAGACCCTGCTGAGCCCGAAGAGCCTGAGCCACCGCTTCACAGGCACACGATCGTAACTAAGGTAATTCAGCCTACTTTCTCAAGAGAAGGCAGCGTGAAGCAGGTATGCTCTGAATGTGGCGAAGTAATCTCAGAGAGAGTATTGCCTAAGCTGACGCCAAAGGTAGTGGCAGTAGCGGTTTACAAGGCAGTTGTCACAGTTATCCGCTGGTTCTGCAAACTCTTTGGATAAAATTTTTAATGAATTTATAAAAACGTTTTTGTATAAAACAGCAGTATTTTAGTATTAACTTTATGCAATTATGACAAACAATTAAATGATATATTGCCATTATAGACAAAAAGTGCTAGACTACAATCCATCAATAATAAAAACGTTTTTATTAAGACAATCAGAAGCTTTCGGGAGGTTTTATGAAAAATAAATGGATATCAGGGGTCAGTGCTTTATGCCTGATCATGACACTCCCATTCATCAACTGGATCAAGGTAGTCAATTTGGTGGCACTTTTTTCAAAAATCGGAGTTACCAAGGAGATGGCAGGAGATCTTTTGACAGGATACAACCTGTTCAACCTGCTCTCCTTCGTCCAGTATTCGAGGCAGGGAGTTTTGGGACTGTTTGCAATGGTCCTGTTGATACTGGCTGTAGCAGCTGTTTACTTTAACATAGCATTCATTATCCGGAATGTATTTGGACTTGGAAAGGGAAAAGGATCTCTCCATCTTTTAGCAGCCGGAAAGCTTGCTTTCCTGTTTGAGTTTGTTACAGCTCTGGCAACAATCATCTTTGTCATCTTTTCCAATGCAAGATTTGGGATGACGGGCTTTCTTCCATCGGCTGTGGTCTATATAGAGCTGATCGTATCCGCTGCAGCATATATCTACATTAAGGTTTTGGAAAAGAAAGAGCGTGAGATTTACAGGGAGCACGGCCTATGGGTCGAGTTTAAGAGAAACTGGGTACTGTTTGTCATGCTTGTTCCCACTTTTATCTACTTCATGATAAACAATTATCTTCCGATGCTGGGTGTGTATTTCGCCTTTACATCTTTTAACTTCAGAGATGGTCTTTGGTCAAGCCCGTTTACAGGCTTCAAGAACTTTGAATTTCTTGTAAAGGCAGACCTTTTCAGACTTACCAAGAACACAGTTCTTTATAACCTTGTGTTTATCGGCATCGGCAATATCCTTCAGATCATCTTTGCGATCCTTGTCAGCAGGGTGACTGTAAAGTGGTTCAAAAAGACATCGCAGACACTGATGTTTATGCCTTACTTCGTTTCATTCGTTATCCTTAAGGTTATTGTCTACAACGTTTTTGAGTACCAGTACGGACTTATAAACAACATAATAACCGGCATGGGCGGCGAGAGAATTGATTTTTACAATAATCCGGCATACTGGCCTTTGTTCATCACATTCTTTTACCTGTGGAAAAACATTGGCTACGGAATGGTAGTTTACCTGGCGACCATCATGGGTATAGACAACGAAATCTATGAAGCAGCGAAGGTTGACGGAGCAGGTGATCTTCAGCAGATCTGGTACATCACACTTCCGCATATTAAGCCGACATTCATTATTCTTCTGCTCTATGCACTGGGAGGAATCATGAAGGGCCAGTTCGAACTGTTCTATCAGCTTATCGGAAACAACGGAGTTTTGTTCAATGCAACGGATATTTTTGATACTTATGTTTACAGAATTACGATGACACAGCCTCTTTCCATCGGCCTTGGAACGGCAGCAGGTCTTTATCAGTCCCTGTTCGGATTCCTCATCATTGTTCTTGTGAACTATGTGGTTAAAAAGAAAAATCCGGAATACGCATTATTCTAAGAAAGGAGAACCAAAATGGCAAAAGATTTGGATTATGAGCAGTCTGTACCTAAAACCATAAAAAAGTCCACAGGTACAAAAGTGTTTGAAACTGTTGCGTATATTCTCCTTTCTCTTGGAGCGATCATATGCGTACTGCCTTTTATCATCATTGTTTCAGGTTCTTTTACCGATAACAGCACGATACTGACTCAAGGGTATTCACTTCTGCCCAGAGACTTTACGTTTTCGGCATATCAGACCATTTTCAAGTCGCCAAAAGATATACTGCAGGCCTATAAGATGACCTTATATTACACAGTTGTAGGCACCGGTCTGGGACTTATGATGATCACTCTTACTGGCTATGTGATTTCAAGAAAAGAGTTCAAGTACAGAAATACAGTTTCGTTTCTTATCTATTTTACAAGCATCTTCGGAGGAGGAATGATTCCCTGGTATCTTATGTATGCCAATGTCCTTGGACTTAAGGGTTCGACTCTTGCAATATGGTTTCCTGCACTGATGAGTCCTTTTCTTGTAATCCTTATGAGAACCTTTATTGTGGGAGCAGTTCCGGATGCAATAACAGAGTCAGCCAAGATTGACGGGGCAGGGCATTTCACTATTTTCTTCAGGATCGTCCTTCCGGTACTTAAGCCCGGACTTGCTACAGTAGGTCTTTTCCTGGCACTGGGTTACTGGAACGACTGGTACAGATCTTCGATGTTCAGTACCAATTCATCAACCTGGCAGCTGCAGTTCTATCTGTATGATCTTCTAAATGCTACAACTGCCATGAAACAGATGGCATCCAACGTAAGTATGAAGACAGCAGACCTTCCGACAGAGTCCGTCAAGCTGGCTATGGCGGTAGTTGCCACAGGCCCGGTGCTGTTATTCTACCCGTTTGTTCAGAGGTTTTTCGTATCGGGAATTACTGTTGGCGCAGTTAAGGGGTGAGAAAACCGGGTGAGGTCTTTTCGATCCAGGTTCGAACATGTTCTGGCATCCGCAAGGCGTATGATAAGAACTTCATAGTAAAAACAGATAATAAAAGATTTTTTATATCACAAAGGAGGCAAATATGAAAAAGAAACTTTTAAGCATGCTACTGTCAATGACGATGGTTGCGGGAGTAGTAACGGGATGCGGCAGCGCAGGTACACAGTCTGCAGCCGATCAGCTTGAGGCTGAGGGAGTAACAGAGATTCCTGCTGCCGAAGAGACAAAGGAAGAGGCTGCAACCGATGCGGCTACTGAAGCTGAGGCACAGGATGCACCTGCACTGGACCTTTCCAATCAGGTGGACCTTGTATTTTACGTAATGGGTGATGCACCGCAGGACGAAGAACTTGTGGAAAATGCTCTCAACGAGAAACTCCTTGAGAAGTGCAATGCCACAGTAGATATGCAGTTCTCAACCTGGACAGACTTCCAGCAGAAGTATGCCAACGAGATCACAGCTCAGAGCGCAGATCTTATCTATATTGCCAACTGGCTTAACTTTGGTCAGCTTGCCAGCAGCGGTGCTTTTGAAGAGCTTAACGATATGCTGGATACAGTAGCACCTGAATTAAAAGAGACTGTTGGAGAGGGTAACCTTAATATGTGCAGTGTAGACGGTAAGATCTATGCTATTCCAAATACATGGCCTGAATACGTTTGCAACGGCGTTAAGTACAGAGAGGATCTGAGGGCAAAGTATGATCTTCCTGTTCCCGATTCACTGGAAAACCTTGAGGCATACCTTCTTGGAATCAAGGAAAACGATCCAAGCCAGGGACTTCTTACAGTTACAACTGAGGAGAGCCAGGGCCTTAAGACAGGCTTTGATGCTGCATGGGTTCTCAATTACAAGTATCCATGGGTTTCCAACAACGGTCTTGACTACGGACTTGCAGCTAATTATGACACACCAAGCGATGTCTATGATTACTGGTACTCGGATGACTTTGTAGATGATATGAAGATGTTAAAGAGATGGGCTGATGAGGGGCTCTGGTCAAAGAGTGCTCTCTCAGATACAAACAACTCTGACGCATACAAGAACGGTCTTTGTGTTGCAGAAGTTGCAGG
Organism: Butyrivibrio sp.; assembly: GCA_015056585.1. Lineage (GTDB taxonomy): Bacteria > Bacillota > Clostridia > Lachnospirales > Lachnospiraceae > Butyrivibrio. The sequence goes on from SVFZ01000104.1 coordinate 20,749, forward strand.
ACAGAATCCTAACAAGCAGATCACAGCCATTGCTGATTTTGAGAATGCCGGTGAGGGCTGGGAGTCAGGCTATGTGGCTTACGGCGAGACAAACGGCGTTATTTATCCCGGACATGCAACTCAGAACGGAACTGCCATTGTAAGAGGCTGTAAAGATCCTGAGAGAGCTCTTTTGGTACTACAGACCATGCTCTGTGACGAAGAGGTAAACTCTATTGTTCAGTATGGTATCAAGGGAACACACTATGATGTGGAGGACGGAATCTACAAGAACCTTCAGGAGGCAGCAGGCGAGACAGTAACATTTGCTTACGAGGGATTTAATACATGGAACCTTAGAAACGGCGATACTAAGCTTCCGCAGATTACTGATGTAAAGCTTCAGGAAATGTTCGACAAATATGCGGCACTGGGCGAAAAGACCAAGTTTCCTAATGTAAACATCTATGATGGATTCTCAGAGAACTATGATGCATACAGCGCAGAGAGATCTGCAGTCAGCAACGTAATGAGACAGTACCTTGCTCCATTACAGGCAGGACTTGTAGATGATGTTGACGCAGCAGTTGAAGAGTTCAGATCAAAGATGAAGGAAGCCGGAATCGACGTATGCCGTGAAGAGTATACAAAGCAGTGGGTTGCTTATTGCGAGGCTTATAACTACAAGTAATTATTACGTTCTATTCAGGAACTGAACAGTAACAATTTTCTGTCATCCTCATATCCTGGGGCTATGATATAATTGTGAGGGGGTAAAAACGTTTTTTTGCCCCCTCTATCTAAAACTACGTGATAGCGCATTGCAGCATTTAGCAATCCGCATCAGGCGATATGGGGAAAGAGGAAATACTGTGTCAAAAGACATAAACAGAAGAATAACTATAAAAGACGTAGCACGAGAAGCGGGAGTATCAATATCTACCGTCTCAAATGCTCTTAATAATGTAAATGTCCTTCATCCGGATACCAAGGAGAGAATCCTTGAGGTGGCAAAGAGGCTCAACTATACTCCAAACCTTAACGGCAGGAATTTAAAGGCTCAGGCTACCGGTGTCCTTGGTCTTTTCCTTGGAGCTATAAGAGGACCTTATTACGGGGAGTTGTCTGACTCAATCTACAGCGCCTGCAGAGCCGGCGGGTATGAGCTTGAGATATTTTTAAGCTCAGATTCTTCGCATATTCTTACGAACATTTTGGGGCACCGCGTTGACGGCGCCATTATTTTGAACTCGGCAATAGGGAAGGAGCAGGAGGAGATTCTGAGATTGCAGGAGATTCCTACTGTTTATATCGACCGTGTTCTTATAGGCGAAAAATCATCCAGTGTTGTGTTTGATTCCAAAAGCGGAGGAGAACAGGCTGCCAGATTTCTTTTGGAACTTGGCCATAAGAAGTTTATGTATGTGGAAGGTGAGGCTGACAACTACGATAATCATGAACGTAAAAAGGGATTCTTTGAGACTCTGAAAAGAGCCGGGATCACGGTTGAGGATGACTATATTTTAAAGGGAGATTTTGAGAGAGAAAGAGCTTATAAGTCGGTAACAGATTTTTTGGATGAGGGAAAAGAACTGCCTGATGCGATTTTTGCAGCTAATGACCTTAGCGCCATCGGCGTTATTGAAGCCTTAAGGGACGGCGGAGTCAACGTTCCCGGACAGGTAAGTGTAATGGGCTGCGATGACATCGAGACCACAAGACTTGTCAGTCCATCTGTAACGACTATCAGGACCTTTTTTGAAAAACAGGGTAATATTGCGGTTGAGCAGCTTATCAGCATGATAAAAGGTCAGCCGGGCAAGCTGATAACCCTGAAAGGAAGAGTAATCCCGCGCGATTCTACGATAGCAAAGGATTTGTAATGAACAATATCAGAAAAATTGAAACTGATTTCGACAGCGGACTGTTTTGGCATGAAAGTACATTAGACAATGCCGGTGCTGCAGGAGAAATGAAGCTCCTTGTGGTTTATCCGAAGGAGACAGAAACAGAAATAAGAGGCTTCGGAGGAGCCTTTACGGAGGCGGCAGCTCATACATATGCCGGGCTTGACGAAGGAGAAAAGGACAAGCTGATAAAGGCTTTGTTCGGACCTGACGGACTTCGATACAATATAGGTCGTATCCACATGAACAGCTGCGATTTCGCTTTGGGTAATTATACCTATATTGATGAGGGAGATGAGAGCCTTTCGAGTTTTTCCATAGAGCATGACGAAAAAGAGATTATTCCAATGATAAGGGATGCTGAGAAAGAGTTGGGAAGACAGCCTGTACTTATCATGGCGCCCTGGTCACCGCCGCCATTTATGAAGACTAACGGCGAGATGAATCATGGAGGAAATCTCAAGGAAGAATACGCAGATCTATGGGCAAAATACTTTGTGAGATTTATAAGAGAGTATGCAAAAAGAGGAATCGATATCTCTTTTACCACGGTACAAAACGAACCCAACGCAGTTCAGACCTGGGATTCCTGCAACTATACAACAGAGCAGGAAGCAGACTTTGTAATAAATCACTTAGGACCGGAACTTAAGAAAGAGGGGCTTCTTGGCAAGGTAAAGATATTTGTCTGGGACCACAATAAAGAAGAGGCCTACAACAGATTTAGCAGGATTCTAGAGGCTAAGGGCGCGGATGAGTATGTGTCCGGCTGCGCTGTTCACTGGTACACGGGAGATCACTTTGATACATTGAGACTTATCAGGAAGAACTATCCGGATAAGGAGATCTTTTTTACGGAAGGGTGCGTGGAGTACTCAATTCTGTCCGGCGCAGGAGATGTGCACTTTGCGGAGATGTACGCACACCAGATGATTGGAAACCTTAAGGGCGGATGCAGTGCAATCTTTGACTGGAACCTTCTGGTGGATCATAAGGGAGGACCAAATCACGTTGGCAACTATTGCGATGCACCGATCAAGGCTCTTGAGGATGGAAAGACTTTTGAAAAGAAGCTTTCTTACTATTACATCGGACATCTTTCAAGATACATTAAAGAAGGAGCAAAGCTTATCTGGAGCTCGTGTTACGATTCTGATCTGGATACAGCGGCATTTGTCAATCCTGACGGCGAAAGGGTCATCGTGGTTTTAAACAGAACCGGCAGAGAAATTCCTCTTGTGGTAAAAGAGGAAGATTCCAGCGTAAAACTCAGCCTTAAGCCACATTCCATCCAGACTGTACTATATGTGATGTGATGATCGATCTTCATGCAGGCTTGTGAGAACCAAGCCGATGGAAATTTGTAGGGACGCTTGTATTTATAGTATGAATTTTTTAGCCTGAGAAGTTGCATGTTTGCAACTTCCCAGGCTTTCTGTTTTGTTAATCCGGGAAATCCGGTAAAGCTACTTGAAGAGTGGAAAAATAAGCAGATAATTGCTACAATGTTCTGAGTGATTAAGTGAGGATGAGTTATGAAAAAGAGTGTGATATTGAGTTTAACAATGGCAGGCGCGCTATCTCTGGCAGTTTTAGGATGCGGAAAAAATGAAGCCCAGGGAGATGGTTCGCTTTTTGAAGCTACAGAAGACTCTGTGACCGGTGATGAGACAGAGGGGAAACAGAATCAGGACAAGAATCTGAATGCTGGCAGTGGTAATGATCTTGAGAATGATGCAAATGCTGATACAAAGATAAATACAGATGCTCTGATCAATATCGTAAGTCACAAGGTGACATGTGAGGCAAACGGTGATGTACTGGCAGAGGGGAGCTATCCTGAAATCATTCTTTCCGATGAATTAAAAGAGAGCTATCCCAAATTAAAAAACGAGATTGACAGTCAGAATTCATATTGGAGAAGTTTTGCCAAGGATTCGGTAAGTGAATATGCCGGTTACAAGATGACTGATGAAATTGATACAGGCTATCCTTATACCTCTGAGGCAGCAGCGGAGGTGCTTAGAGCTGATGATAGTATTTTTACGATATATGAGAGCAAATATGACTACTCTGGCGGAGCACATCCCAATCATTGGGGATTAACACTGAATATTGATCCTGTAACCGGAAAACATCTTGAGTTTCAGGATGTATTAAAGGACACTAAAAAAACCGCTGAGGCGATTAATGAAGTGCTCTATGAGACATATCCGGATATGACTGATGAGTTTGATTCTTTTATCTATCGTTCTGAGGATCAGACTGTTGCTGATGCATTTGAGGAAACCATCTACAATGACACATTTACCTGGGCACTTTTGCCTGAGGGACTTAAGATATTCTTTTCTCCCTATGAGATTGCATCCTATGCTGCAGGCGAGTTTGAGATTCTTTTACCCTATGACAAGTATCCCGATCTTGTTCAGACTGCATATGTTCCCACAGATTCTTTTGACAAGGAAAAAATGGTTGCGGTTTCCGAAGGATTTGCAGAGCGGGTTGAAGTCAGTATCCATGAAGAAGCTACAGTAATAACTGTTCCAAATAAGAGCTGGTCAAGCTATTCAGAGGATGGCAGAGGAATGGACGACGGAGAACATGTTGCTATTTCCAAGATCAGTGAGGAAAAGACAGACTGGCTTGATACTGAAGTGTGGGCTGACAAAAACGGTTTTGAAGTAGCGAGTCTTCCATATTCGGATGATAAGTACATTTACGAAGGCTATAATCCCATGGAATATGAATATATGAGTAATGGCCTGAAAATATACGACGCTGCTACAAATCTTCTTCTGTATGATCTGGATCTGTACACTTTGTGCAATGGACCGGACGAAGAGACAGGCAGATACTCGGCTACCACTCAGTACATCAGATGGGCAAAAATATATGACGGAACCCTGTATGTGTCGGTTGGTCATAACGGCTATGCCTCGGTGGAGTCAAAGAGCAGCTACATTGTAGCCATAGCGCCCGATACCGGATATGTGCTTTGGAGAAGCGAGCCCCTTGTCAGCAATGCTAACAACTTCCAGATAGTTAAGGATACCATCATCTGTGGATATGGCTTTACTGCTGAGGATGATTTCATTTATCTTCTGGACAGATTTACCGGCCAGCGTATGGACAAGATCAAGGTTAATTCCGGCCCTGACCAGTTCGAGGTTTTGGGTGATACGCTTTACGTGGCAACTTATAATACGGCCTATGAGTTTAAGATTGAGTAAAAAGCAGATGTAAGAATATGATGGCTATGATTTGGAATATGAATTTGAATATCAAATGAATGTGAGGAGAAAGTGGCATGAAGGTTTTGGTTGTAGTGGATATGCAGAATGATTTTATTGATCAGGCACTGGGGACAAAAGAGGCAGTGGGGATTGTCGACAACGTGGCTAAAAAGATCAGTGGATTTGATGGGAAGGTTATCTTTACCAGGGATACTCATCAGGATAATTATATGGAAACTCAGGAAGGCAAAAATCTGCCTGTTAAGCATTGTATCAAAGGAAGCATGGGCTGGCAGATTTCTGATAAGCTTCCTGTAAACAGCGATGCTGTTATTATCGATAAGCCTACCTTTGGCAGCAAAGAGCTGGGACTGTATCTTGAAGATCTGGCAAAAGAGACAGAGATTGAGGAAATCGAAGTTATCGGTCTTTGCACTGATATATGCGTAATCTCCAATGCGCTTTTGATCAAGGCTTTTTTACCCGAGGTGCGTATAACAGTAGATTCTTCCTGCTGCGCAGGGGTTACACCTCAAAGCCACAATACAGCCCTTGAAGCCATGAAGAGCTGCCAGATAAATGTGATTTGATAAGGGAATAACTTATGAACGTTAATTCTTCACTGGATTTCTTGGACATGATAAAAAGTTCGGCGGATAAGCAGAAGGGAAAAAACATTGCCGAGTCTGCAGGGAAAACTGCTGATCAGGAAAGCACCGCTGCTTTGCAAAAAGATGCTATGATTGCCGAAAACCTGATCGCTGTCATTGACACCGAGACCAACTGGCATGATGAAGTTATGTCGGTGGGGGTAGCACTGGCGGATGAAAAGAGCTTTGGCTGCCTCGAAAGATTTTATTATATTTTTGATAGAGAATGCCGTGTCGGAGGAATGTATTCTTACGTTTTAAACAGAACCAATGTAAGAGGCGAAACCTGCAGCAGAAAGGATGCTATTACAGGCCTTCGGAATGCTTTGTCTGACAGAGGCGTAAAAAAGATTTTTGCTTATAATGCCAAATTTGATCTGGGGCATCTTCCGGAACTTGCAGACTTTGAGTGGTTTGATATCATGCGGATCGCTGCCTATCGACAGTTTAATCCTTATATTCCGGATACAGCGCAGTGCTGCAAGACCGGTCGCCTTAAGAGCAATTACGGAGTTGAGCCAATTACGCACATGATCACCAGTGACACAAGCTACCGCGAAACGCATAATGCCGTGAACGATGCCTGTGACGAGCTGAGGATCATGGAACTTTTGGGACTGCCGATAGATAAGTATGAGTGCGGGAGAATAAACTGAGAGATACTTAATCAGTAACAATTTATATTTTCAAACGATGGATAAGAGCGTGGATTCGATAATGAATCTACGCTCTTTTTTGACAATAAATAAAAATAGGAATAAAATATTCCCAGAAAGGAATATGGGCCTTTATTGGACGAGCCGGATTCAAAATATCTTGGAGATGGAATCTATGAACTAAGGGCAATACACGGCAGTGATATAACTAGGTGCCTGTATTTTTTTACTTATTGTGATAAAGCCATTGTTACAAATGGGATAGTTAAAAAGACGAAAAAGACACCAAGAGAAGTAATAAGAACCGCCAAAAAATATAGAGATGATTATGAGAGGAGAATAAAAGATGAGCGATATTGATGAACTCTTACAGGAAGAATTAAAAGATGAAGAATTTGCTCAAATATGGGAAGAAACTGAATTGGAATATCAGATCAAGCGAATGCTTGTCGCTGCCAGAATTGAAAAGAAAATGACGCAGAAGGATCTGGCAGAAAAATCCGGTGTAAGACAATCAAATATCAGCAGGATTGAAAGTGGAGCTTGCGTTCCAACGATAACTACACTGAAGGAACTGGCAAAGGGGCTTGGAAAAACGCTAAGAATTGAAATGATTTAGAGCAATATGAATAATGCGGCCGTAACCAAGAAGGATTACGACCGCGCTTTTTTTCTTAGTATGCACCATCCTTGCCAAAAATAGCAGGGAATGTTCTGAAAATAAGTTCAAGATCTTTAAGAATACTCATGTCCTGAATATACTGTAAATCCAGCTCAACCCATCTGTCCCATTTTATCCTTGCTCTTCCGCATACCTGCCAGTAGCAGGTAAGACCGGGTTTTACGATGAGCCTTTGTTTTTCATAGGCATTGCATTCTTCCATCTGCGAATATAGAATCGGCCTTGGCCCTACAACACTCATATCGCCCTTAATTATGTTAAGGAGTTGTGGGAGCTCATCAATTGAATATCTGCGAATAAAATGTCCCACATGCGTTATTCGTGGGTCATTTTTGATCTTAAATGCATGTCCGGTCTGCTCATTCTGAGCCTGCATTCTCTCAAACTGGGATTCAGCATTTTTATACATACTTCTGAATTTGTAAATCTTGAAGCTCTGCATATCTTTACCGGCCCTTTGCTGTGTAAAGAATATCGGACCTCCGTCTTCAAGCAGAATCGCAATAGCTGTCAAAAGAAATATCGGCGAAAGTATAACTAGCGCAATGCTAGCTGCTACTACATCGAATACTCTTTTTGTCCATTTGTAAATGTTGGTCTTGTGCTCATAGATTTCATGATAGTTAAGCTCAATGATCTTTTTTCCTACAGTGATGATCGGCTCTTTGGTTTGGAGCAAAGCTTCCTCTGCCATATTATACCCCCTCATGGGTAATGAGCTGCATTACCCGGCATATTATGTGAACAGAAAATATCGCATCTATATTATGTATCGGAGAAAGAAAGCTAAAAGTTTAGCATTAGTAACTGGAATTACATAAAGATATTGTCACTATTTAATTATACCATATATGGTGTTATTTAATTATAAAGATACTATAAAAAGAGACTGTCATTTAGTGACCTCATGATAATAGTAAGCACACGATAGTTACTAAAAAAATAGGTTTGATGAAGTAACTTTCATAAAATTGGCGAGATTACTAGATGGAAAATGCAGCCTTTAAAGGCATATGAATAAATTTTGCAATTAATGAAGAAAAGATAATGGAGTATAGGATTGGGAAAAGTATGATTATTTATGTAAAGGGTGATTATTTTAATAGTCATGCGCAAGTTGTAACTTATACTGTTAATACAGAAGGGGTATGGGAAAAGGATTGGCTTTTGAGTTTAAGAAGAAATATAGCTTCAATAAAACCCATGAATTGAATCATATATCATGGAGTAAGAGGTAATTGTAGTAATATCATAAAGAATGCAATTAAAAGCGTAGAGTCTACAAAACCTGCGCTTTTTCTTATGACAAAACACCATATATAGATTATAATAAAATAGTAATATTATATGCGATTTATTGTATATATGGGATGTGGAGATGAAAGTAGTTTTTCATAATGTTATATATTTCTTTGCGGAAAAAGGAAAAAGGATTGGTCTAAATAGAGAAAAGCTAAAAGCATGTTTTTTTCCATTATATAGGGCTTTTTGCAGTATAGAATATAAATGTTTTAATCATATTTATCTGTATCATGTAGAAATTCCTGTTACCCAGAGATGCACACTAAAATGTAAGGATTGTAGTTTTATGATGCCGTACTTTGAGCGCCCTAAAGACTATAATGTTATTGATTTGCTTAAATATATGGATAGGTTATTTGAATGTGTGGATACAATTCAAATATTTAGGATTTTAGGTGGTGAACCTTTTGTATATAAAGATTTGGATTTGATAATTCAAAAGGCCTTGAGCTGTACAAAAGTACGAACAGTAGACGTTGTAACAAATGGAACCTTGGTCCCTGCAGAGAAAATATTAAATGCTATGAGCAACTCAAAGCTTACAGTTCAGATAAGTGATTACGGGGATATATCGTATAAAAAGAAGGAACTTCAAAAGGTGTGTGAAGAAAAAGGGATTAAATGCGTTATTAGAAGCATGGCTGATAAGAACTGGTTCACGGCGGGAGATTTGCATTTTAGAGGGAAGTTGGCCAAGGATATAAAGGAGCAGTTAAAGAAGTGTGCAGGAATTTGTAGAAGTTTTCAAAATGGGAAACTGTACTTTTGTCCAAGAGCATCTTTTGGGGCATTACTTGGCATTCCTGATCCTCCAAAAGATTATGTGGATTTTACTGTGGAGAGAAGTAAGGATGAATTAAGAAAACAAATATTTGAATTGAATCAGAGGAACGGATTCTTAGCTTGCAACTATTGTGACGAAGGAACAGATTGTTATACATCCATTCCTCCAGCGCAGCAGATATCAGATTTTTCTCAAATAGAATGCTGGAGAGGAAATATAGGAAAACAGTAATACTAATAGGTTTAATGAAGCGGGAGATGAAGTGAGAACAATAATGCATGTGACAGAAGTGCTTTCTGGGGGAGTGCTTCCGGTGATAGCAGGTATATGTAATGGATTGTGTGATAAGTACAGATTTGTTGTTGTGTATGGAATAAGATTTGATACGCCACAAAATCTTGATGAAATATTCGATTCACGAGTAAAGCTAATCCCATTAAAATCGCTGAAATTGAAAATGTCTGTCAAGGGAGATCTTGCGGCTATTAATGATATTAAGAGATGTATCAAAGAAGAAAGGCCTGATGTGGTTCATATTCATTCTACAAAGGCTGGAATAGATGCGAGAGTTGGACTGTTGGGATGCAAAGTAAAAAAGTACTATACTCCACATGGATTCTGTTTTTTGAGAAAGGATCAAAATGCAGTTAAACATGCAATTCTAAAAACTATGGAGGGTACGTTGGCAAAGATGTGCGATGGGATAATTGCTTGTGGGAAAAATGAGTATGAGGAAGCAAAAAAACTAACCAAGAAGGTTTATTTGATAGAAAATGGATTAGACACCAATTTTGTAGATATAGCGGAGAAAAGCGTTGAAAATAAAGATCATAAATACACAGTTTATACAGCTGGAAGGATAGGACCACAAAAGAATCCCAAGTTATTTAATGAGATAGCATCAAAATTGCCAGATTATAAGTTTGTGTGGGTGGGAGAAGGCAACGATAGAAACCTGCTTACTAGTGAAAATATAGAAATAACTGGATTGCTAACAAGACAGGATGTTATCAGAACAACAAAAAATTATGATTGCTATGTCTCCACAAGTCGATGGGAAGGGCTTCCTATAGCTCTTATGGAAGCCATGTATCTTGGAAAAAAATGCGTTGTATCAGATGTTGAAGGGAATAACGAACTTATTTCAGACGGCAAGACAGGTACATTGTTTAACAGACTAGAAGATGCATGTGCTCAAATCAAAAGTGATGAAAATCATGGGATAGAGGCAAAGAAGTTTATTATTGAAAACTATTCATTGGCTAAAATGTGTGAAAAGTACGAGAAGGTTTATGGCTGAAAAATATAGTAATTATGATATCACGCTGGTTGTTACACATAGGTGTAATGCCAAATGCATCATGTGCAGTTCTTATGAGAATCCATCCTGTGTTAAGGATGAAGTTAGCTTAGAAGACATAAAAAAGATACCCGCCTCAAAATTTATACAAATTACCGGCGGTGAGCCTTTTATGCGCACTGATCTTGAAGACATAGTGGCTATTCTTTCAGAGAAGTCTAAGCGACTAATGATTAATACGAACGGATTCTTTACAGAAAAGCTTGTTGACTTATGCAAGAAATATCCTAATCTTGCGATACGTATTTCGATAGATGGTAATAGAGAAGTCCATAATTCAATCAGAAGGATAGATATTTATGACAAAGCAATTGCAAGCTTAGATGCATTAAAGAAGCTTGGAGTGGCTGATCTTGGAATTAGTTTTACGTTGCAGGAGAATAATTCTGATCAACTGATGGAAATGTATGAATTCGCACTAGGTAAAGGTGTTGATTTTGGAGTGGGGGTCATA
>SVFZ01000105.1 GCA_015056585.1 Butyrivibrio sp.
GTTAGGCACGCCGCCAGCGTTCATCCTGAGCCAGGATCGAACTCTCACGTTTAAATGTTTTAGTTCAATTCCAGCCAGAACTAAGCTTGGCTTTTGTTCTGTCCGTTATTACTTTTGGTTTGTTTATTCTGAATAATTCTCTTGGAATTTTTCAGGGTTGCATTACTGTTTATTTGTCAAGGTGCAGGAGCTTAGAATCCGCTCCACTGCTGCATTTGCGGTGTTTTGTGTCCGCATCAGCAACGAATATAAATATATCACTGCGGCTAATACATGTCAACAACATTTTTAAATTTTTTTCAAAAAAATTTGAGCTTTGACAAAAAAACTCTGCCAAAGCCCATAAAATCAACATTCTTTAATTATAAATTATTTGAGAATTACCTCTGTTTCTTTGCCGCCTATATTAAATATCATTCCCAGAGTCTGAATATTGGTAGCAAGGCTCTGATCAATTTCAGTAAGTACTACCAGACTTTCGTGAGCTTTAGAGTCTATCGTTCCAACAAAGGAAGTAAGATCATTTGGAAGAAATGTTACTGCATTGTATCCCAGATTTTCCCCGTTTAATATAGTCTGAACAAGAATTCCTTTTTCAATCATATTGACTTTGGTTGCACTGTCAGCTGAATTATACAGATCAAATCGCAAAACCAGTAGCTTTTTCCCCTTGTCAGCATTTATTACATAGCTCTTGGAACTCTCAGGATATGTACTGGAAACTGAATAGCCCTGATAAGAAAGCTGTACCCCGTCAATTATCTCCTGAGAATAATCCGAACTCATAATAACTGCATTTGGATTTTCAGTTACTTCCGTAGTTTCTTCGCTACCTGCTTGCGAAGAAGCATCGCCGGCAGCCGGATCATCAGTAGTCGCGAGATTCTCGTCATCTGATAACAGCTCATTATCATCTTCTTTTTCAGTGCTACTGTCAGCAACAGTAACCTCTGTCTCAGGATCTTCATTTAGCTCTGTTTCAGTCTGAGAAGGCTGTGGTAGTGGCTGCGCGGTAGTTTCTGTCTTTGTCTGAGTACTTTTAGCATTTTCGCTTTCAGCCTTCTTTTCCTCCTGTGCAGCTGCCCTTGCCTCTTTTTCCCTCTGTTTCTTCAGCTCTTTTACATCTACCTTGGCAAGTTTGGACTGATCATTATTTGAGTACTTTAATAGCAGACCAACGGCAAATTCGACGGTCTGGTCATACTCTTCCTCTGTAAGCTCCGGAAATGATTCTCCGCAGCCACTCACAAAAAGAATTGCACTTGTGATTAAAGCTAAAGCCAAATACTTTTTTGTTTTCATATTTGTCCTCTTCAATCCTTTATTTAGTCTCAAGTTCAAAGTAAAATTCAACGCCGTTGTCGTAGTTCACAACACCATAATCCTGATTCATGCCTTCCATAATAGCTTTTACAATAGAGAGACCGACACCGCTTCCTCCATATTCCCGGGTCCTTGCCTTATCAACCTTGTAGAATTTCTCCCAAATGTGGCCAATACTCTCTTCTGGTATAGGATTACCCGTATTAAATACAGATACCCGCACGTGGTTGTCCTTTAACGTAAGCTTTACTTCTACAATTCTTTCTCCGTCAATATGGTTCAGCGCATTGGAGATGTAGTTCATAAGAACTTCTTCCACCTTGAATTCATCTCCCCACACAAATATCGGATCATATTCATCAAACTTAATAACGGTATCTTTCTGTTTAGCCAAAAGATCTGCCGACTTAATATAGTTCGATATAAGTTCGACTATATCAAATCTCTCCATGTTTGCAGCCTCATTGCCAAATTCCAGCTCATTTAAGGTAAGCAGTTTTTTTACCATGATGTTCATCTTGCTGGCTTCATCCATTATGACTTCACAGTAAAAATCTCTGCTTTCCGCATCATCGCTAATGCCTTCCTTAAGTCCTTCGGCATAACCCTGTATCAGCGCAATAGGAGTCTTTAATTCATGAGATACATTGGATAAAAACTCCTTACGCATCTCATCTATTTCTTCTTTTTGGGCAATATCCCTTTTCAGAGAAACATTGGCATTCTTAAGCTCCTTAATGGTGGTCTCAAGAATGTTTGAAAGCTCGTTCATGTTACTGCCGAGGGCGTCAATTTCACTGTGATAACCGCCTCCGGATTCATATTTGGCCTCAAAATTTAATTTCTTCATATCGTCAGAGATATAGTACAGTCTCTTTATCGGGTCAGTTACCCTCTTGGAAATATAAAGAATAATTATTGAGCCCACAACAATCGCTATAATAGCCACATACGCCATGAAAGTATTGGAAATTACAACATTATCCCTAATACTTTCCATTGTGGATCTTACAAGGACCAGATTGCCGTTTCCGACTACACCCCACATCTCAAGATATTCTCTGCCTGTGGATCTGTCTTCATCCTTCTGAAGGGTATAATTTTCTCCCACATCAAGTACAGTTATATTATCTATAACATATCCCGTGGCAGGACTTATCATATTTTCCCAAAGAACTCTTGCCAGACGCTCTGCGTTACTTGTAGAAGCCTTAATAGTCTTGGAATCAGCGTCCAGTACGATCATCTCAATGTTATATCGCTCACAGATACGCATTATCTCAGCATCAAATTCTTCAGAAGTTATATCTCCGCTGCTAATGGCATTGTCTATGCTCCTATATGCTTCTATAATAGCTTCTTTTTTGTTCTGAACGTAAAAGCTCTCCATAAAAGCAATATTGATGACAAAACATAAACCAAAGGTTCCTATCATCGTCAATATAAAAGCTAAACTTATTTCAAACCGTATGGAATGAGTCTTCGGAGTATTAATATTGGAATTATTGTTTTTATCACTCAAACTTGTAGCCCATTCCCCAGATTGTTTTTATCATTTCTCCCTTTTCACCCAGTTTACCCCTGAGCTTTTTTACATGGGTATCTATCGTTCTGGCATCACCGAAATAATCATAATTCCATACATTATTCAGTATCTTCTCTCTTGAAAGAGCGACGCCCTTATTTTCAAAAAAGAATGAAAGAAGTTCAAATTCCTTATAGCTTAAGTCAACCTCAACGCCGTCCACCTTAACGCTGTGAGCGATCTTGTTGATCTCTATTCCGCCGTGTTCCATTATCTGGTTGTTTGCCGCTTGAGAAGTTCTGCGAAGAATTGCAGAAACCCTTGCTGCAAGGATCTTGGGACTGAAAGGTTTTGAAATATATTCATCCACGCCAAGCTCAAATCCGAGAAGTTCATCTCTCTCTTCTGCTTTTGCAGTTAGCATGATGATCGGCACCTTTGAATTAGACCTAATCTCTCTGCAGACCTCCCATCCGTCTCTTCTTGGCATCATTACATCAAGTATGATAAGTGCAATGTCTTTATCCTCATAGAAAATATCAAGTGCCTGTTGGCCGTCCTCGGCCTCAACCACAATATAACCATCCTTTATAAGGAAATCTTTTACAAGCTTCCGCATTCTGCTCTCATCGTCAACAACAAGTATTTTCAAGTCTTCCATTTACGTCATTCCTCCTGCGCCGTGGTAGCATCTTCATAATAGCTTGATGAATCTTCAATTCCAAGCCTTTTTTCTGCAATCCTGACAGCTTTTTCTCTCTCTTTAAGATCCTGTTCCCAAGCAGCGTATCTGTTTGTAACATTACTCTTATAGTTAATAATATTATCAGTTTCGCCAGTAATCGCAATAATAAACATGATTATTACCACTAAAATCAGCGCTATGTTCAGGATCAGGGAAAAAATTCTTCGAAAATCCTTCTTATTTTCTTCTACATGGACGACTCTCTGTTTTACATTTAGTCCCTCAAAGGCAGAATGTCTGGTAAAAGACACTTCTACCGGAATAGGAGTTATATCCTCTTCGGAAAAGCCACTATCAATGAGCCTTTTTCTAAGGCCATAAAGATACATCCACCCTATTGGTGTCTTAAATATCTTATTTTCCAGTGCTTTATCATATACAGCCTTAATGTCAGAAGCCTTGGATGCTTTAAATCTGGACTCCAGGAGTCTTATCTTAGACTCATCCGTAAGAGCCTTCTGGGCGTCTGCTTCAGATGTAAATCTAAATCCACTGACTATTAAATTGTCGGAAGAATAATTATCATCCGCCTGCATATTCTGCTCCATAAGATGCAATAAAAACGCTTACACTTCTGGCTTTCAGAGTCTTGTTTCGCCATGTCAGAGGTTTGGGTCTGTTATAAAAATATATGCCCTCTTCATCGCCTGTATCTACGCACAGTGACCAGTATGCACCCTCCGGTGGATTCGGGAGCATTATCTGAACATCTTCCCAATAAGCATTTACGGCAAGATATACAATATCATCATGTCCCTTCTTCTTGATAAATCCGGCGTATCTTACACATATAACTCTGGATTCACCGGTAATATTTCCGTTATCCGGATTTTCTGTATGCACAGAAACATTTGGGAATCCACATTTGGCAGGAATAAGGTCTTTCCTAATCGACGGGTGCTTTCTCCTGAACTGGATCATATGCCTGTAAAAATCAAAGAAATTCTTGTTTTTCTCAAGAAGATCCCAATTGAGCCATGATATCTCATTATCCTGACAATAGGCATTATTATTGCCAAACTGAGTATTACAGAATTCATCTCCTGCATAGATCATCGGTGTTCCGCGGCTGCACATCAAAACTGCAATCGCGTTTCTCATCATCCTGTATCTAAGCTTTATGATCTCTATGTCATCTGTTTCGCCTTCCGCGCCACAGTTCCAGCTCCTGTTATCGTTTGCACCGTCTGTGTTGTTCCACCCGTTGTCCTCATTGTGCTTGTTATTGTAGGAAAACAGGTCATAGAGTGTAAAGCCGTCATGACAGGTTATGAAATTAACGGAAGAGTCATATCCCAGATAAGACCCGCCGTAAAGGTCCAGAGAGCCGGTAATTCTTTTTACAGCTTCAGGTGCTGCCCATATATCCCCTTTTAAGAAGGATCTGATATCATCTCGATATTTACCGTTCCACTCAGCCCATCTCTTCCAGGCAGGGAAATTTCCGACCTGATACATTCCGCCTGCATCCCAGGCTTCTGCAATCAGTTTGACGTCGCCCAAAATCGGATCGTAGGCAAGTCGCTGAATCAGGGGTGGTCTCTCCATGGGAGATCCGTCCTGATCTCTTCCAAGGATTGATGCAAGATCAAACCTGAATCCGTCTACTCTGTATTCTTCTACCCAGTACCTTAAGCATTCTACAATAAGCTCCTGTACCATTGGGTGATTGCAGTTCATAGTATTACCACATCCGCTAAAATTGTAGTATTGACCCTGTGGAGTTAAAAGATAATATATGTTGTTATCAAATCCTTTGAAGGAAATAAAAGGTCCATTCTCATTTCCTTCAGCGGTATGATTGAACACAACATCAAGGATAACTTCAATTCCGTTATCCTTAAGTGCTTTTATCATATGTTTAAGCTCTACACCCTCCTTGTTGTACTCACTTTGGGATGCATAGCTTGTATTTGGTGCAAAAAAGCTTATAGTGTTATATCCCCAATAGTCAAGAAGTGTTTTCCCGCCTACTTCTCTCTTATCTCTGGTCTCGTCGAACTCAAATATCGGCATCAGCTCTACAGCTGTAACTCCAAGCTTTTTTAAATAATCAACCTTTTCTTTGATTCCCTCAAAAGTTCCCCTGCATTTTACGCCGGAGGATTTATCCATCGTAAATCCTCTTACATGCATTTCATAAATAACAGAATCGCACATTGGGATTCCAAGGCTGGTAGTGTCATTCCACTCAAAGTTGTCTCTTACGACCCTGGCCCTGTACTGACCGTTTTTATTGGGGCTCTGTCCCCATATTCTCTGGCCTGATACTGCTTTTGCATAAGGATCCAAAAGAAGATTGTTTTTATCAAACAAAAGACCTTTCTCAGGATTCCATGGACCATCAACGCTATAGCAGTACTCAAGATTCTCAATATCAAGCCCAAATACGATCATGGAATAAACTTTTCCGATCTTGTAGCTTTCAGGAAAGGGAATCTGCGCAAAAGGCTTATTTTCGCCTCTGTGAAATAAAAGAAGTGTGATCGATGTTGCGCCGTTCGAATATGCAGTAAAATTCACACCGTCAGTGAGCATGGTTGCTCCGTTTATACCGTAAAAACCGGGTCTGATCCTGAATCCCGAAACTTCATCAAGAGCCAGCATCTGTCTGCTCAGATCAACTTTTCTAAGCTCTCTGACCTGCCGTTCTCCAAATTCTACCTGTTTTCTGTTTTGCCTGTGTCGTCTATACTCATTCATAATATTATTGTAACACACTTAATATAGGCTAAGGCATAAAAAAAGATGGAATTTTGTATGCAAACTAACAAAATTCCATCTTTTGATATTATGATTCACAAGTGATACCCACCTGTATCGTATTACAAGTGATACCCACTAAGTGATGAGTGATATACGCATGACTTCGCTTACGCTCACGTCATGCTACAGACATTCGGAATCCGCACTATCGTGCTACTTCCTCATGTCTGTTCGGTCTTCAAGGTCATCCAATGCACTGTGCAAGCACAGCATTGTCTGACTTTGAATCCCTTTATCACTCACACCGGGTATGCGCCGTTCTTTGTGTCAGCTGATGAAACATCTACTGATGTCTGCTGAGCTAAACGATATTTGAAGAAGTCTGTAGCAACCTGTGGGAACAAAGCATATGAAAGAACATCCTCGTCCTGCTGCTTCCACTGCTTAACTTCCTCTTCAAACTTCTTAAGTCCGGGCTCAAGCCTGTCTGCAGGTCTGCAGGTAATAACTTCTCTATCGCCAATAATCTTCTTCTGAACTTCAGGATTGAAAGGTTTGATTGTCTTACCATACTCACCGGCAAGGAGATCCTTGGTCTGGTCAGTAGCAACCTTATATCTCTCACCCATAAGCACGTTCATAACGGCCTGAGTACCAACGATCTGTGATGAAGGTGTAACAAGAGGTGGCTCACCAAAGTCCTTACGAACCTGTGGGATCTCCTCAAGAACTGTATCATACTTGTCGCTAGCATTCTGCTCTTTGAGCTGACTAACCATGTTTGAAAGCATTCCGCCAGGAACCTGATACATAAGAGTCTTGATATTAACACCAAGAACCTTAGGATCCATAAGTCCGTTAGCAAGGCA
>SVFZ01000106.1 GCA_015056585.1 Butyrivibrio sp.
ATAAAGAAAAAGAGCTTCCTTATGATGACTGACACCATTATGTATGGCCTTTTACTTGGACAGGCTATTGGCAGATGGGGGAATTTCACAAATAGAGAAGCCTTCGGAGAGTATACTGATAATCTTTTGGCTATGAGACTTCCGGTTGAAATGGTCAGAAGCGGCGAGATTACTGAGCTGATGCGGGAGCATATGAGCGCGGCTACTAACTACATTCAGGTCAGCCCTACCTTCTTATATGAAAGTATGTGGAACCTGGCGCTTCTTATAATTCTACTTATTTATATGAAGCACAAGAAATTCAATGGAGAGATCATACTTTTTTACCTGGGCGGATATGGCCTTGGAAGAGCATGGATTGAGAATCTCCGTACAGATCAGCTAATCATGCACACCACAGGTCTTCCTGTGTCACAGATGCTGGCAATTTGCCTGGTTATCTTTTCCGTGGTTGCAAACATCATTGTCCGAGTGAGGCTTAAGGGAAAAGAAAAACAAAGCTGGCCAAATAAAACAGCAGAGCAGTAAAATGAGTCAAAGATAAAATTTTGATGAATAGAATATTTCTTTTTTCTTAATAGAGCACAATATATCGTTGCTTACTAAAAGAGAAAACACAATATATGCATTTTATACGTTTAAGCCAGATGGGTGAAGGAATTCACCCATCTTTTTTAATGCTCAAAAGGGGTTGTTTATTGAAAAAAAATACCATATAATACATCTAGGTGGTAAAAAGTGTCACAAAGTGGTAGAAAGTGGTAGAAAAATCATAGAAAGCAGCAAATAGATAGTGGGAACAGCATTCAAAGGTGAATACAGTCATTCCATAGACGCTAAGGGAAGACTCATAATGCCTGCTAAATTCCGTGAGCTTCTTGGCGAACAATTTGTGGTTACCAGAGGCTTTGACGGATGTCTTTTTGTGTTTGCCCAGGATGGATGGGATGCGTTCGAAGAGAAGCTGCAGGCTCTACCAATGGACAAACCGGAAGCCAGAATGCTGAGCAGATTTTTTATCTCCGGAGCTATCGATGCTGAGGTTGACAAACAGGGGAGAATTCTTCTTCCGGCCAATCTTTTACAGCATGCCAAAATTGAGAAAGAAGCTGTTATAGCCGGAGTTGGCAATAGAGCCGAGATCTGGAACAAGGAAGAATGGGAGAAGGCAAGTACCTTTGATGACATTAATAGCATTGCAGCAAAAATGTCAGAATATGGCTTAAGCATCTAAGCCATGCGCAGACGGACATGGAATCAGAAATGATTGCAAGCGCGATTAAAAAGATGGGGCGGATATGGAATTTAAGCATTACTCTGTGCTCCTTCAGGAGTGCCTGGACAATCTGAATATCAAGCCTGACGGCATCTACCTGGATGGAACACTGGGAGGTGCTGGCCATTCATCACATATCGCGCAGCTCCTTGGCGATAAAGGGCATCTCTATGGGACGGATCAGGATGAGGATGCCATAGCTGCTGCAACAAAGCGTCTTGAACCATTTGGCGATAAAGTAACTATCCTCAGAGATAACTATGAGAATGCGGTTTCGAGATTGAAAGCTCTGGGAGTGACCGGGGTTGATGGAATCCTTCTTGACCTGGGTGTTTCATCATACCAGCTCGACAATGCGGAGAGAGGTTTTACCTACAAAGAGGATGTGCCTCTTGATATGCGAATGGACCAGAGACAGACACTGACAGCCAGAGACATAGTCAATGACTATTCCGAAACAGAACTCTTTCACATTATCAGAGATTACGGCGAGGACAAATTCGCCAAGAACATTGCTAAACACATATGCATTGAGAGGCAAAAGAAGCCTATTGAGACAACATTTCAGCTAAATGAGATCATCAAGGCTGCGATCCCTGCCAAGATGAGAGAGAAGGGCGGACACCCTTCTAAGAGAACCTATCAGGCTATAAGGATTGCGCTTAACAGAGAATTGGATGTTCTTCAGAATTCGCTGGACGGATTTATTGATTTTTTAAATCCCGGCGGAAGGCTGTGCGTCATAACCTTCCATTCACTGGAAGACCGTATAACCAAGACAAATTTTAAAAAAAATGAGAATCCCTGCACCTGCCCGCCGGAGTTTCCGGTGTGTGTCTGCGGCAAGGTATCAAAGGGAAAAGTAATTACAAGAAAGCCAATTCTTCCAAGCGAGGAGGAACTTGCGGAGAATAAAAGATCTCAGAGCGCAAAACTCAGAGTCTTTGAAAAAGCATAGTATTGTTCAGGTAGCAGGAAGCACTTGCTGCTGACTGCGTAAGAAAGTGATACAAGAGTGAGCGCATTCCTCACCGAAGGTGTTTGGAATGAATGCGCGAATATGCTACTGGAACGAAGGTGACAGTTGCAGAAAAGGAGGTAGGAACATGGCAGAAAGATATGTACATGGAAATACAGTTAGAAAAGTAAATGAACCGGTTCGCAGAAACAGGCCATACCATGTTCAGGAACCTTCTGTAAGGAAAAAGAGACATCACATGAGCCTTGGATATCTTTTGTTTTTGTCCATGGCTGTTGTGCTTATGGGTCTTACATTGACATGGTATATTTCACTTCAGTCACAGATTACGGGAAGTGTAAAAAATATAGCTACACTACAAAGTCAACTTAATACATTGAAACAGGAGAATGATGAGGCGTATAATAGAGCGAATGGTAATGTGGATTTGGATGAAGTTAAGAGAATTGCCATTCAGGAATATGGTATGACTTATGCCACAGAGGGACAGATTGTTACATACTCTGATGGTGGCGGCAATGATTATGTCCGTCAGATTGCGCCTATTCCCACTAGCGATGGAAAGTGATGTAGTTTAAATGAAACAGAGGAATCAAAATAGACGAAAGTTTACGATGGGAATGAAGAAAAAGCTGTTAGTACTTTTTATACTGGTACTAATGGCTTTCGTTGGGCTTGGGGTAAGGCTTATCCTTATCACCAAGAACAACGGCGAGGAATATGAGAAACAGGTGCTATCTCAGCAGGAATATGACTCGACAACTCTTCCCTTCAGAAGAGGAGAGATCCTTGATGCAAACGGAACAATTCTTGCATACAGCGAGAAGGTGTACAATGTTATCCTGGATGCAAAGCTTCTTCTTAGAAATGAGAAATATCTTGAACCTACAATAAAAGCCTTAGTTACAAATTTTGATCTGGACGCATCTGCAATCAGAACTTATCTTAGTGAACATCCGACATCTCAGTATTACATTCTGGCAAAAAAACTTTCCTACAATCAGATAAGTGCTTTTCAGGAAATGATAACACCCGGTTCTGAAACCTATAATGAGGACATTCAGGGCGTTTGGTTCGAGTCCGGCTATATCCGTAAATATCCCAACGGATCACTTGCCTGCGACATAATTGGTTTCACTTCCAGCGACAATAACGGTATGTATGGTCTTGAGGAATATTACAACGACACATTAAGCGGTACGACTGGAAGAGAGTACGGATATCTTGATGATGATTCCAAGCTTGAGAGGACAACGATTCCGGCAACAGACGGAGACAGTATTATTACTACAATTGACGGGAATCTTCAGAACATAGTTGAGAAGTATCTGGCTGAATTCAATGAAACCTACAAGAATAATGTAAGACAAGGAAATGGAGCCAACAATGTCGGCTGTATCATGATGGATGTCAACAGCGGCGAAGTACTTGCCATGGCAAGTTACCCTTTCTTTGATCTGAATGACCCAAGAGATACTTCAAACCTTATCGGTATGCCTGCTGTAGATGAGAATGGTAACAAGATAAAGGGAGAATCTGTTTTTGATTCAGGTGTCTACATTACAGAGGATATGCTCTCTGAGTTTACAGATGAGCAGCTCTATCAGAACTACAACGCTCTTTGGAGAAACTTCTGCATTTCAGATACCTATGAGCCCGGATCTGTTGCAAAGCCTTTTACCGTGGCGACAGGACTTGAGACGGGATCTATAACAGGTAATGAGGTATATAATTGTAAGGGTTCGCTTGAAGTAGGTGGTTGGCCTATAAAATGCCACAATGTTTACGGTGATGGTTCTGTTTCGGTTGAAAGAAGTATCGAGATTTCCTGTAACGTTGCGCTTATGTATATTGGCCAGGCTATCGGAGTTAATAAATTTACCAAATTTCAGAAGGACTTTGGATTTGGACTTAAGACCAATATTGACCTTGCCGGAGAAGCAAGAACAGAAGGGCTTACCTACAGCGCATCCAACATGGGGCCAACAGATCTTGCAGTCAATACTTTTGGACAGGGCTTTAACGTGGATATGATCGAGATGATCACAGGCTATTGCTCACTGATAAACGGAGGTTACTACTATGAACCTCATGTGGTAAAAAAGATTGTTTCTTCCAGTGGAGCTACAATCAAGAACATTGAACCAAGAGTTCTCAGACAGACTGTTTCGCCCAGCACATCGGAGAAAATCATCCAGTACTGCGAAGCGGTTGTTATGGGAGATGAAGGTACCGGTAAGACAGCAAGGCCGGCAGGATACAGGATAATCGGTAAGACGGGAACAGCTCAGACACTTCCTCGTGGCAACAGACAGTACGTTGTATCCTTTATGGGGGCAGCGCCCGCCAATGATCCGCAGATTGCAATTTACGTGGTTGTGGACAGACCGAATGTTGCAGAGCAGTCAACATCCACCAGACTTGCTACAACACTTGTAAGAAATATTCTCACAGAGGCACTTCCTTATCTTAATTATCCAATGACAGAAGAGCTTTCAGAGAAAGAACAAGAGGAGCTTGAGCTTCTTCGTGAAAAGCTGATAACTACTGCACCTGAAACTGAAGAGGTTCAGGAAGGACTTGCACCGGCTGAAGGCGCAGAGAGTGAGGCTGAAAGCGCTGAAGCTACGGAAGAAAGCACTGAAAACACTGAAGAAGGTGAAATTGTAGAGGACAGATCTTCTATATGGGAGACCTTTGACAGAGACCCTGAAACGGGGTATTATGTTGACCCGGATACAGGGGCAAAAATAGATCCTGAATCCAGAACAGTAATAGAAGGAGATGTACTTCCTGATTTTGAAAATGGAGATGCTGCGCAGACTCCTGAATCAAACTAGATTTGGAATAACTGATTTTAAACCGTATTTAGAATATCGGATGAAATTTAGGAATTGGTTTTGAAAGGAATTTGAAATGAACAATTATTTATCTGGAATAATGCTTCCGGTTTTTGCTTCATGTGCCATATCGGTTGTTATAGGACCGGCTGTTATCGAAATGTTAAGAAGACTCAAGGCCGGACAGACTGAGAGAGAAGAGGGACTTGAATCACACAAGAAAAAGGCCGGGACTCCAACAATGGGAGGGATCATTTTTCTTATTCCTTTTCTTATTATAGGAATATTCTACGGTGCATATCATAAAGAAGTAATTCCGGTTCTTATTCTTACTTTTGGATATGGGATAATAGGTTTTCTTGATGACTATATAAAGGTGGTAAGAAAACACAACGAAGGCCTTAAGCCAAAGCAAAAGCTCCTTGGACAGCTTGTAGTTGTCGTGTTGTTTGCGCTTTATGTAAGTCTTTTTACAGATATATCACTTGCTATGAATATACCGTTTACAAAAATAACACTGGATTTTGGTATTTTTAATTATCCTATTCTATTCTTCATTGCGCTTGGAACCGGCAATGCAACCAATCTCACTGACGGAGTAGACGGACTTTGTGCTTCGGTAACAGCTGTTGTTTCAGCATTTTTTGTATTCGCTGCTATGTTCTATGGCGCAACAGGTGCTGAGGTTATGGCATCGGCTATGCTTGGCGGACTTTTGGGATACCTTGTGTATAATGTTTATCCGGGCAAAGTTATGATGGGAGATCTTGGATCCCTTGCCATAGGCGGTTTTGTTACAAGCATGGCTTATATGATGAAGATGCCGATATTTATTGTTATCTTTGGATTTATTTATTTCGCCGAGACTGTATCTGTAATCATGCAGGTTACATATTTTAAGGCAACCGGGGGTAAGAGGATTTTCAGAATGACTCCTATCCATCATCACTTCGAAAAGGGCGGCTGGTCAGAGACAAAGGTTGTAAACGTATTCACAACAGTGACAGTCCTTATGTGCCTTCTGGCCTATGCAGGACTTAGATGAAATCTGGATTTCTGAGTAAATAAGGTAAAATATTGTTCTCTAATGCTTGAAGAAGCATATGATATTTAATGAAGGAAGTGGAATAAATGACTGCAAATTTAAAAGATAAAAAAGTACTTGTTATAGGTTCCGGACTCTCAGGAGTGGGATCTGTAAATCTTTTGAACAAAGTAGGAGCAATACCTGTGATGCTGGAGGAAAACACAAAGGTTTCCGAAGGTGACATCAGGGCTAAACTCCATGAAGAGGACAGAGATAAGACTACTATTGTCATCGGACAGATTTCTGATGAAGTGCTGGATAGCATTGCGCTTACTGTTCCAAGTCCGGCGGTACCTCTTGATTCCCCAACTGTATTAAGAATAAAAGAAAAAAATATTCCTATCTGGAGCGAAATAGAGCTTGCATATAACTTTGCAAAGGGCAAGATTGTTGCAATCACAGGAACGAACGGCAAAACCACCACCACAACCCTTGTCGGCGAAATAATGAAGGCTCACTTTGGAAAGTGCTATGTGGTGGGTAATATAGGTGTATCTTATGCAGAAAGTGCCCTTGAGATGGATGAAAACAGCGTCTCAGTGGGAGAGATCAGTTCTTTCCAGCTTGAAGCAGTTGATAATTTCCATGCGAATGTATCTGCAATACTTAACATAACACCTGATCATTTAAACAGGCATCACACCATGGAATGTTATGCCTCCATGAAGGAAAATATTACGAACAACCAGACAAAGGATGATACCTGCGTTCTTAATTACGACAATGAATATACAAGGGACTTTGGAAAAAGATGTCCGGCAAAAGTGGTATTTTTCTCCACAAAAGAAAAGCTAACAGATGGTTTTTATTTGAAAGGCGAAGATATATACATGAGTACGTCAGGTAATGCCATGAAGATCATGAACATTCATGATATGAATCTGGTTGGAATGTGCAATGTGGAAAATGTCATGGCAGCCATAGCAATGTCACTTGCCATGGGAGTTCCTCTTGCAACAATACTGAGTGTTATTCGTGATTTTAAAGCAGTTGAACACAGAATTGAGTTTGTAGCTACTAAGAAAGGGGTAGATTATTACAACGATTCAAAGGGTACAAACCCTGATGCAGCAATTCAGGGAATTAGGGCTATGAGTAAGCCTACTATCCTTATCGGCGGCGGATATGACAAGGGCAGCGAGTACGATGAGTGGATCGAGTGCTTTGGAGATACAGTCAAACTCCTTGTTCTTATAGGTCAGACCAGGGAGAAGATTGCCGAGTGTGCAAAAAAACATGGCTTTACAAACTATGTCTTCAAGGATACCTATGAGGAAGCTCTTTCCTTCTGCACGGAAAGCGCACAGCCCGGGGATGCAGTGCTTCTTTCCCCTGCTTGTGCAAGCTGGGATATGTTCCCTAATTATGAGACCAGAGGAAAGAAATTCAAAGAATATGTAAACAAACTGGCAGATTGAAAGTCTGTCCTATCGAAGAAAGTCCTGCAAATAGAGATGACATCAAAGAAAAAGTAAATACACCTAATAAATGATAAATTGACGAGGGAGCAAGGAAATATTGGAGAGAGTAGCCACAAGATTTGAAAAAAAGTCCTTTTGGGCCAGAAGAGAAGATAGCTATATTGATTACAGTCTGATTTTTGTCATACTGTTTCTTTTGGCGTTTGGACTCATAATGCTCTATTCCACCAGTTCCTATGATGCGAATCTGACAATGGGCGATCCGGCATATTATTTTAAACATCAGTTGATACCTACGGCGCTGGGGCTGGTTGCTATGATTTTCATGTCCTATTTCCCCTACAGGATTTTGGAAAAACTTACTGTTCCTATCTATCTTTTGGCTGTGGCACTCTTTTTCCTGCTTATTCCTTTTGGAAGGACTGTAAATGGTGCCAAGAGATGGGTCATTATAGCCGGTGTGTCAATTCAGCCCGCAGAAGTAGCAAAAGTGGCTGCTATCATCTTTACCGCAACCATGATCATCAAGTTGCAAAAAAATCTTATGACCATCAAGGGGTATCTTGTAGCTCTGCTTTTTCCGACAATCCTGGCATTTATGGTCTACAAAATGACCAGAAACTTAAGCTCAGCTGTTATCATCTTTGGAATTACGTTCATTATGCTGTTTGTGGCCACTCCCGGCTATAAGAGATATATTTTGGCGGCACTGGGAGGAATAGCCTTTATCGCTGTGATAATTGCTGTTATTGCCAATTCTGAGGACAGCAGCGGAATGAACTACAGATTCAGGAGAGTTTTAGCCTGGCTTGATCCTAATGCCTACGCTTCGGATGAAAGCTTTCAGACACTTCAGGCCCTTTATGCCATTGGTTCCGGAGGAATATTCGGAAAAGGCCTGGGCGAGAGCATGCAAAAAATGAAGCTGCCCGAAGCTCAGAATGATATGATCTTTTCAATCATATGCGAGGAACTTGGCCTGTTTGGCGCAATTGCTGTAATGCTGATGTTTTTGCTGCTCATATGGAGACTTATGGTAATTGCCAATAATGCACCTGATATGTATGGAGCTCTTTTGGTAATTGGAGTTATGGGACATATTGCTATTCAGGTAATCCTTAATATAGCAGTTGTTACTAACACTATCCCGAATACCGGAATTACACTGCCGTTCATCAGTTATGGCGGATCAGCAGTTATTATTCAGCTGGCGGAGATCGGAATTGCTCTCAACGTCGCAAGAAACATAGGAAGATACTGATACTATGGTCAAAAAGAGAAAAAGACGAAGTGGCAGAGCCAAGAGAAGAAGAGAATATGTAAGCTACCGTCCGACATTAAGGGAAAGATTTGAGGAGTTTCATCCTGTTAAAAGAATCCTTCATTCGCTGAAATACAGCAGGAGCCTTTATATAATCGCAGGGCTGATCATTGCTGTTTTGCTGGTGATCCTGTTCGGACTTAAGTATATTTTGGATAATTACACTGTTACCAATATCTATGTTAACGGAAATACTCATTACACAAACGAAGAGATCATAGATATGGTAATGGATGGGAAACTTGATAATAATTCACTGTTTTTGTCATTAAAATACAGAGATAAAAGCATCGAGAATATACCTTTTGTGGAAAAAATGGACGTGGATATCATTTCTCCCGATACTATCAGGATAAATGTCTATGAGAAGTCTATAGCAGGGTTTATCTCATATCTGGGGCACTATATGTACTTTGACAGGGACGGAATAGTGGTGGAAAGCTCTTTAGAGCCATCCGACAACGTTCCTCAGGTGCTGGGGCTTGATTTTAATTATGTGGTTTTGTATGAAAAGCTTCCTGTAGAAAATGATAAGGTATTTTCCGAGATACTTGATCTGACTCAGCTTCTTGATAAATATGAACTGAATGCCAAGAAAATCTTTTTTGATAATGATTATAATGTATACCTTTATTTCGACGGAGTTGAGGTCAGTCTTGGGACAAGTGACTTTATAGATGAAAAAATAATTCAGCTTCAATACATACTTCCGAATCTTGAAGGAAAAAATGGAATTCTCAATATGAAAGATGTTAATGAAGACACGAAAAACATTACTTTTGAGGAGAAAATACAATAAATTGTCTTAACAAAAACCAAAATTTTGCTTAAAAAAATTGGTTGATAATTGAAAAAAAAAATCGTATCATAGCTAGTAGGAGTCTATGAAGGTTATGAAGGAGGAGTCACTTTGCTGGAGATAAAGTCAAACGAGGCTGAATCTGGCTGCAAAATCATCGTTGTTGGGGTTGGCGGCGCAGGTAATAATGCTGTAAATAGAATGGTAGACGAAAATATTACCGGTGTAGAGTTCATCGGTATCAATACGGATAAGCAGGCATTGCAGCTTTGCAAGGCACCTAAGCTTTTACAGATTGGTGAGAAGCTTACAAAGGGACTTGGAGCCGGAGCAAAGCCTGAAATCGGACAGAAAGCGGCAGAAGAGAGCGCAGAAGAGATTTCTGCAGCATTAAAGGGAGCGGATATGGTTTTTGTTACCTGTGGTATGGGTGGCGGAACCGGTACTGGTGCAGCTCCTGTTGTAGCCAAGCTTGCTAAGGAAATGGGTATCCTTACTGTTGGTGTTGTTACAAAGCCTTTCAGTTTTGAAGCTCGTGTTCGTATGCAGAATGCTATGCTTGGTATTTCAAATATCAGAACAAATGTAGATACGCTTATTGTTATTCCAAATGATAAGCTTCTTCAGATAGTAGACAGACGTACTACTATGCCTGATGCACTCAAGAAGGCTGATGAGGTTCTTCAGCAGGCGGTTCAGGGAATCACTGATCTTATCAATGTTCCTGCTGTTATTAACCTTGACTTTGCGGATGTATCAACAGTCATGAAGGAGAAAGGTATTGCTCATATCGGTATAGGTACAGGTAAGGGCGATGATAAGGCTACCGACGCTGTTAAGATGGCGGTTGAGAGCCCTCTTCTTGAGACTAAGGTTAACGGCGCTACTGATGTTATCATCAATATTTCCGGTGACATCACTCTTACAGATGCGTCAGATGCATCTGAGTATGTACGTCAGCTTGCCGGAGATGATGTAAATGTTATCTTTGGTGCTATGTATGACGAGAGCAAGACAGATACATGTACAGTTACTGTTATTGCTACAGGTATTGATGACAAGACTAAGGGAGCAGCTCCTAAGGCTGCAGCACCTGCTCAGCAGACTGCTAACAGCGCTCCTCAGACACAGACTGTTCAGAACTTTGCACAGCGTGAGGTCAATATTCCTGTTTCAAACGTAGTTACACCAAATGTTTCGGGAGATACTGTAAGTACAGTTAATATTTCAAGGCCTACAAATATTCAGAATCTTACACTTAACAAGCCTGCTGAGGTTAAGCCTACAGTTGAGCCTAAGTCTCTTAAGATTCCGGATTTCCTTCAGAGAAAGTAATATTATTTATCAAATACAAAACCCCTTGCCAAATTGGTAAGGGGTTAATTTTGTATTAGCTTTCATTAAGCTTTTTTGGTGACTAATTCTCCGGCTCATTCCCAGAACAGTTCATCCAGGGTTTTATCAAGAGCTTTGCAGATAGCAATGCATAGCTTGATGGTTGGATTATAATCACCTTTTTCTATTGCGCTGATGGTTTGTCTTGATACTTCACAGATTTTAGCCAGTTCATCCTGGGAAAGATCCTTTGCAGCTCTGGCAGATTTTAATTTTAAATTTTTCATAGCTTATTCCTCACTTATTTTCTTGTCACGAAGCTGTTTAACTGCGATCACAACTGCTAATGTAAAGAAAGTGATTGCCATAGTGCAGCTGGTTGAAGCCTTCGAAATGATAAAATACCATATATTCTGAGTTTGATCTTTTCCATTAAAATATCTTACCAGTGTAGATATAAAATCAATGAGCTGTACGGCACCTACCACGATGCAAATGGAAAAGTACCCTTTCCAACTCTGACCAATATAGAAAAATGCATCATTCCATACTGAATAAGTTGCGAATACGAGAAAACTGAGCATTACAACAATAATAAGTATCCCGCTCAAAGCATACTGTGGTAAGTTTACAGGGCTGCATGTATCAAAAACTATGATTCCGCAGAGCAGTGCTATTATTGTGAAGAAAGCACGCTTATATGCTTCAGCTCTGTTTTTTAACTGCATTTCATCATATTGCGTATTCTGATTCTTTGTCCTGTGTCTGATTATTAAAGCAACTGCTACAAATAAAACTAAGTAAATAAGTATTAAGATAACTGATTCTGTCATTTTTCATTCCTCCGATGATCAATTTTTGTGAGATATGGTTATTACAGTGGTAGCTGTGTATCTCGTCTTTGATTTGGTGATACTTAAAAGCGCATTTACTTTTTGTAATTTTAAAATAACTCGTCAGATGAATAATGTCAACTATATTTTACAAAAATCTAATGAAAAATGTAAAATATATTATACATAGGGCGAAATAAAGCCTATAAAATGGGCACTGCATGGGAAAATAGACGTTTATCAGAGTGAGCCGGAAGCAAATGGACTGAAACAATTATATGTCTCAAATGCAGTGTGAAACGAAATATAGTATGGAAAATGGCGAGAATTGATGATACAATAGATTGTGGAGTGAAAAAGTTTTCTATACAATATAAAGTAGATTGATATAATTAGTGGAGGAAACGAAATGAAGTGCCCTTTTTGTGGAAAAGATGACACCAGAGTTATAGACTCAAGGCCTGCTGATGAGAATACATCCATAAGGCGTAGAAGAGTATGCGATTCCTGTGGTAAGCGTTTCACCACCTATGAGAAGGTTGAGACGATTCCGCTTATTGTCATTAAAAAGGGCGATGTGAGAGAGCCGTACGACCGTGCCAAGATTGAGGCCGGTGTGTTCAGAGCTTGCCACAAGAGACCTGTCAGTGCTGAACAGATCACCAAGATGGTTGACGCTGTTGAAACTGAGGTTTTCAATATGGAGCAGAAGGAGATTCCAAGCCGTGCTATTGGTGAGATAGTTATGGACAAGATGAAGAATTTAGATCCTGTTGCATATGTGAGATTTGCCTCCGTTTATCGTGAATTTAAGGACGTTAACACCTTTATGGACGAACTTAAGTCTGTGCTTAAAAAAGAGGCAGAGGGGACAATTACCGACTCAACTGATAAGAGCACTCCTCTTCTTAAAAAAGAGTAGAAAGAAGCAAATAAAAAAGATAACCGGCGATTTCTCTGAGTAGATACGAAATGAGCCGGTTATCTTTTTTTAATTATTACTGAATTGCAGCGATGGAGAAGTGAGAAATATATTTTTATCACATATCGGTATGGTTGACAATTCTTTGTCAAAACCGTATAGTGAAGGTTGTCACATAAAGAGACACAACTTAATATAGGAGGAAGATTGTAACATGATTAAGAGGAGCATTATGAAAAAGAAAGGAACCTCACTTCTGATGGTCGTGTTAACAACACTGACTGTTGCATTGGGCGGATGCTCAAGTGACAAGGCAGGGGATTCCGCAAACAGTAGCCAGACACCAGCTACAAACGCAGATACAGCAAGCAGTTCGCAGGCTGACGCTGATTCCGTGACACAGGCTGAAGGTGATACTACCGTGACGGATGATCTTTCCAAGCTTATCGTAGGTATACCTCAGGATATCGATGGTCTTGACCCACATAACTCAACAGGTGCCGGAACCAGAGAAGTATTCTACAACATTTTTGAGGGCCTTGTTAAGGCAGATTCAAACGGTAATCTTAACCCTGCTGTAGCCAGTGAATACACTATTTCAGACGACGCAAAGGTTTATTCATTCACACTTAGAGATGGAATCAAGTTCCATGATGGAAGCGCAGTTACAGTAGAGGATATCAAGTATTCTATAGAGCGCAACATGGGCGTTGACGGTGGCGAACCGCTTATCCGTGCTTATTCCAAGATTGACAGTGTAAATATTGTAGATGACACACACGTGGACATTGTTCTTAAAGAGGCTGATTCAGACTTCTTGACACAGCTCACGGTTGCTATTATTCCTGCAGCCAACGAGCATCCGGACACAACACCTATCGGAACAGGTCCGTACAAGTACGTTTCAAATTCTCCACAGGAGAACTTCGTTGTAACAAGATTTGATGATTACTGGGGAGAGAAGGCATACATCAAGGACGTAGTATTCAAGATCGAATCCAATATGGATGCCATTGTTATGGATCTTGAAGGCGGTTCCATTGATATGATGGCCCGTGTTACAAGTACACAGGCTGCCCAGCTTTCAGACAAATTTGAGGTTTATGAGGGAACTATGAACCTTGTTCAGGCTCTTTACCTCAACAATGACGTTAAGCCTTTCGATGATGTGAAGGTTCGTCAGGCTCTTTGCTACGCAGTTAATCCGCAGGAGATCATGGATTTCGTTTCCGACGGAGCAGGAACAGAGGTGGGAAGCGCAATGTTCCCTGCTTTCACCAAGTATTACATGCCTGAACTCAACGATACCTATAACACAGATATAGACAAGGCAAAAGAGCTGCTTACTGAGGCCGGTTACCCTGAGGGATTTGAGTTTACTATCACAGTTCCGTCAAACTATGGCCAGCACGTTGACACAGCTCAGGTTATTGCAGAAGAACTCAAGGCTATCGGTGTTACAGCTAACATCCAGGAAGTTGAGTGGAACTCATGGGTTAGTGATGTATATACAGATAGAAAGTATGAGGCAACTGTAGTTGGTATTGATGCTTCAACACTTTCAGCTTCTGCACTTCTTTCAAGATATGTATCAGATGCAGGCAAGAACTTTGTAAACTTTAAGAGCGAAGCCTTTGACACAGCTTATGCAAATGCACAGGCAACTCAGGATGACGATGAGAAGACCGCATTTTATAAAGAGTGTGAGACAATCCTTTCAAAGGAAGCTGCCAGCGTTTATATTCAGGATCTTCCTGAGTTTGTAGTTCTTAATAAGAAATTTACAGGCTACAAGTTCTTCCCGCTTTACGTACAGGATATAGCAGCTATTAAGCCTGCAAACTGACAATTAAAGGCGACTGACGTCGCAGGGCCAATTTGCCCTTGAATCATGTTCTCACGAAATCTGCAGCTTGCGGATTTCTGAAATTAAAACAGATGCGAGGAATATGCACATGAAATACACGATTAAAAAGCTTTTTTCTACTCTAATGACTCTAATTGTGGTTTCGCTGTGCGTATTCCTCGCTTTTAATGTATTGCCGGGAGATCCGGCTATCAGGATGCTGGGGCTTGAGGCCTCGGATGAACTTATAGAACAGACAAGACAGGCAATGGGATTAAATGATCCTCTGCTTGTGAGATATTTCAGATGGTTTATAGCTTTTTTACAGGGAGATTTTGGTACCTCCTACAGTTACAAGGTTCCGGTGGCAGGAATGCTTCTTAGCAAGATTCCTATTACATTTTCGCTGGGAATCCTTGCATTCATTCTTACGGTTTTGATTTCAATTCCCATGGGGATAGTGACAGCCAAGTATGAAAACGGTGTTCTTGACCGTATCATTACAGTTTTTAACCAGATCATTATGGCGATTCCGCCTTTCTTTTCAGGAATCCTCATTACCTTCATATTTGGCATGATACTTAAGATATTTACCCCGGGCGGCTTCGTATCATATAAAGATAATTTCTTTGGCTTTATAAAATACCTGATCTTCCCGTCTTTTGCAATTGCTTTTCCCAAGATAGCCATGACAGTAAAGATGCTCAGGGGCAATCTTATAGATGAGGCAGGAAAGGACTACGCCAGAACTGCATACAGCAGAGGCAACAACACAAATGGCGTTTTATACAGACATGTACTTAAAAATGCAATGATTCCGGTAATCACATTCCTTGGAATGGCTCTTGCGGACATGGTTGCAGGAAGTATTGTAGTGGAGCAGGTTTTCAGTATTCCCGGCATAAGCAGGATACTTCTTACTAGTATCAGCAACAGGGATTATCCTGTTGTTGAGGCCATAATCATGGGCATTGCCATAATCGTTATCGTTCTGAATCTTTTGGTTGATATTATTTACAGAATCATCGATCCCAGAATCAGGATGGATGACTGATCATATGAGATTCACAAACAGAGAAACTCAAGTGATTCAGGGATAAGGATAAGAGATCGGAATAAATCCAATAATAAGGACAGTTATTGATGCACAAGATTAGTTTAAAGAAAATATTAAAAGATCCGTATCTTGTTATCGGCGGAATAATAATGGGACTCATGCTTTTTATGATCATTGTGGGTCTTTTCTGGACGCCTTATGATCCAACCAAAATGAGTGCTTCCGAAAAGCTTCAGGGAATATCTTTAAGGCACATTATGGGTACCGACAACATGGGAAGAGACGTGTTCAGCCGCGTTATGTACGGTAGCAGGGTTACTCTTCTTATAGCAATTGGTACAATTATAATAGGCGCGGGGATTGGCACGATAATTGGAGCACTTACCGGATACTTTGGCGGATTGTTTGATGAAATTTCAATGAGGGTAATCGATGCTCTTTTTGCATTTCCCAGCATCCTTCTGGCGCTGGTCATTGTCAGTGTATTTGGTGTGGGCTGGTTGCAGCTTGTGGTGTCACTGGGAATTGCCTTTGTTCCCAGCTTTGCCAGGATTGTCAGAGGAGAAGTTCTTCGCTGCAAGGATATGGACTATATTCAGAATGCAAGGCTCCAGGGAGTTGGGAGCTTTAGGATGATATTTGTACACATTCTTCCCAATATAAAAGGCGTCCTTGCTTCTTCGATTCTTATCGGATTTAATAACGCAGTTCTTGCTGAGGCGGGACTCAGCTATCTGGGCGTCGGCTCACAGCCGCCCTATGCCAGCCTTGGAAGAATGCTTTCTGATGCTCAGCAATATATGTTCACAAGACCCAGTTATGTAATGTGTCCGGGTATTGTCATAGTACTTATGGTGCTTGGCTTTGCGTTTTTAGGGGAGGGAATAAAGAGATGGGAATAATTCTTGATGTTACCGACCTTCATATTGAATTTCATGACCATGAGGCGCCTGAAACAGCGGTTGAAGATTTTGATCTTATGCTGGGAAAGGGCGAGATTGTCGGAATAGTGGGAGAATCCGGATCCGGCAAAAGTATGAGCGCTCTGGCTATAGCAGGACTTCTCAACAGACATGCAATTTCCAAGACCGGAAAGATCATGTTTCAAGGGCATGATCTTCTTACTTGTGACAGAAAGACGCTGCGCGGATTTCAGGGAGATGAGATTTCCATTATCTTCCAGGAACCCATGACCAGTCTTAATCCGGTTAAAAGAATCGGCTGGCAGGTGGAAGAGCCTCTTTATATCCATCATCCTGAGATAAAAAAGGCTGAAAGGAAAAAGCGGGCAATTGAGATGCTTTATGCAGTGGGGCTTGATAGCGCTGAGGATGTCTATTATATGTATCCCCATGAGCTTTCAGGAGGTATGAGGCAGAGAGTTATGATAGCTTCTGCAATGATAGGAAATCCGCAGATTCTTATAGCAGATGAGCCCACAACGGCGCTGGATGTAACTGTACAGGCCCAGATTGTTGAACTTCTTAAAAAGCTCAACAAAGAGAGGGGAACCTCAATAATCTTTATTTCCCATGATCTTAGTCTTGTAAGCCAGCTCTGCGAGAGAGTTATAGTAATGCAGAAGGGAAATATTGTAGAAAGCGGATTTACCAGGGATATCTTCAGTCATCCGAGGGATAGCTACACAAAGAAACTCATAGCTGCTATTCCAAAGATTGATATTTGACAATAATAAAAGTTGTAATAACAGTAGGTTGATATGGAAAAAGAAGCAGTACTTAAAGTATCAAATCTGAATGTCTTTTATAAAAACAGAAAGCGAAAGCTCTTTACCCCAAAGAAGTTTAAAAAGATACAGGCTCTTTACGATGTATCTGTTGAGGTTTTAGAGGGTGAAGTTCTTGCGATAGCAGGAGAATCGGGGTGTGGCAAATCAACTCTCGCAAGAGCGATTGTCGGCATAAATAAGGATTATACCGGAGAAATATGGCAGAAATATGCCGATCCGCAGATGGTTTTCCAGGATCCGTACAACTCACTCAATCCCGCCAAGAAAATCGGGTGGCTTTTGGAGGAGCCTCTTAAGGTAGACAAAAGCCGCAAATGGACCAGGCAGGAGAGGAAAAAGAGAGTTGAAGAGATCATGGAAGAGATCGAACTTCCCCTTAATATGCTGGAGAGATATCCTTCTCAGCTGTCCGGAGGCCAGAGGCAGAGAGTGTGCATCGGCATTGCCCTGATGCGTAATCCCAAGCTCTTAATTGCAGATGAGCCGGTTTCTGCTTTGGACGTAACAATTCAGGCTCAGATTATGGAACTGCTTCGTAATCTTCACAAGAAGCTTGGAATCTCGATCATTTTCATTTCTCATGACCTGAGGGTGGTTTACCAGATAAGCGACCATGTTATGATTATGAGACACGGTAAAGTCGTGGAGTACGGTGAGACAAAAGAGGTCTACAGGAATCCTAAGGCTGAGTATACGAAGCAGCTTCTTTTGGCAGCCGGAATTGTAAAAAAGGAAACTGAATTATAAAAAATAGTTTAAAATTATTAAAAAAGCCGATTTTTTGTGAAATGACGCTAAATTCAGGTATAATGATATTAAGGAACGAGGGGACTTGTCGATATAAATAATGACAAGAAGTTCCTGCATGCGTATGTATGTAGAAGTATTAAGAAGGGAGGGCGATAAAGTGGCATTAGATAGAATTAATGGTTACATTAACGGTTATGATGCTTATAGTATCCCCAAAGCTTCAGATGAAATTAAGATAGGTCAGAATAGTCCTGCCCAGCAGGGTATTGAGGCCGGAAAAAGTAAAGAAGCTCCCGAAGCGAAAGAGGAAAAAAAGGGACTGGATCTTACAGTTACCGAAATACCCTCCAGAGAAAACGCTTCGATTGAAAATATTGCAATTTCTTTTGGACAGTATGATGCATCTTCAATTGATCTTTTCGGCGAAAGAGGACTTGCATCTGAAGATATGAAGCAGGCAATATCAGGAATGCAGAGAGACAAGATACTGCATGAGTATCAGTATTTTGTAGGTGGTAAGGATCTGGCAGGTCAGGAGAGAAACATCATTGCCGGTACTGAGGACGGACTTGTTATCAAGCTGTAACAGCATTTCGGAATTGGCATCTGTGAATTTAATAGTGAAGATTTAAGGCGCGTACAAAAATGCTACGCGTCTTTTTTATTTCATAAAAAGCGCGCTGCTAACTATAACGGTTTGCAGTAAAATATGATAAACTTGTATAGCGATACAGATATATTTATGCATAAGACTAAAGATAAGTTTTGACCTGGAGGAAATATGGCAAATTATACTGATGGATGCACCAGAGTATGCGGACTTATAGGAAATCCTGTTAAGCACACTCTTTCTCCGCTTATTCATAATACGCTTGCACACATGCTGGGGATAGATCTTGTTTATGTGCCTTTTGAAGTTAAAGAGGAGAATGTTGGAGATGCCATAAGGGGAGCAAAGGCTCTTGATATTTTTGGACTCAACATCACGATTCCACATAAGAGTGCGGTAATACCGTATCTTGAGGAAATAGATCCTCTGGCAAAGGGAATTGGTGCTGTGAATACTCTTGTACGCATCGAAAATGGCGGATTTAAGGGTTACAACACGGACATGACAGGCTTGTATCACGCAATGACTGATGAGGATGTTGTACTTGAAGGGGAAAAGATAATAATTCTCGGGTCCGGAGGCGTTGCAAGACCTGCAGCATTTCTTTGCGGCAGTAAAGGTGCAAGTGAAATATATATTTTGAACAGAACCTATGACAGAGCTTTGGAAGTGGCGGATGAAGTAAACAGAGCATTGGCAGAACTCGGGACAGAAGAAAAGCTTACATCAGATGGGCTTAAGGCTGATGGCGGCGTTACAGATATAGAGAAAAAAGTAATTGCCATGCCTCTTAGCGACTACAAAAAGCTCCTTTTGGAAGGAGAGAAATATATAGTCCTTCAGTGTACGTCGGTAGGTCTTTTCCCTGATGTGAACAGTGCGGTTATTGAGGATGAGGAGTTTTACAGGCACGTAAGTTATGCAATCGATATGGTTTACAGACCTGTAAATACCAAGTTTATGAGACTTGCTGCCAAGGCCGGGGCAAAGAGCTTCTCAGGACTTAAGATGCTTCTGTATCAGGGAATCGATGCGTTTGAGCTGTGGAACAAGTCTGAAGGACGCGATATCAGCATAACAAAAGAGCAGGCAGATGAAGTGTACAAACTCCTTGAAATGGAGGTTCTCGGAGCTTCAAACATAATTCTTGAGGGCTTTATGGGAAGCGGAAAGACAACGGTTTCTGAAATCCTTTCCGATAAGCTTGATCTTGAACTTCTTGACACTGATCAGGCGATTGAGGAGGCTGAGGGCCGCAGCATTAATGACATCTTTTCTGCAGATGGCGAGGCTGCTTTCAGATCAATGGAAACAGATCTGGTGAATATGGTGGTTTCAGAGCATTTAAACCAAATGGTGGTCTCTCTTGGCGGCGGACTTCCGCTTCGGGAGGAGAACAGGCAGCTTCTTAAAAAAGCAGGAAAGATCGTGTATTTAAGGACCCGTCCGGAAACAGTTTATGAGAGACTTAAAGGCGATGATACAAGGCCTCTTTTAAAGACCGAGGATCCGCAAAAAAGGATAAGAGAACTCCTTGAAGAACGCAGCGAAAAATACGAGACATTGGCGGACATTATAATTGATACTGACGGAAAAGATGCATCGGATATTGCAAACGAGATAATTGCAGCAATAGGTCTTTAAAGCATCATGACATTTTTAGGCAGCTTATTAAAAAAGGTATTAAGAATTGAGCAATAACAGAAATTACAGCAAGGAGCTGGAAAAGAGAATAGAAGAATTTCAAAAGGATGGAGTTTATCCAAAGCTTCTTTTGCATGCCTGCTGTGCACCCTGTTCTTCCTATTGCCTTGAGTATTTAAGGCAGTACTTTGATGTGACGGTTTTCTTCTATAATCCGAATATAACGGAGGAAAATGAGTACAGAAAGCGAGTCGCAGAGGAAAAAAGGCTGATAGATGCCTATAACGATCAGGTAAAGAGCGGAAACTTTGAGGGCATGAACTCTGATAAAAATGCCAGACTTATTAAGATCATGGAGGGTGATTACAGACCATCAGACTTTTATGAAGCGGCAAAAGGCTATGAGGACTGCAAGGAAGGCGGAGAGCGCTGCAAAAGATGCTTTGAACTGAGACTGACCGAGACGGCAAAAGCAGCTCTTGAAAACGGTTATGAATTTTTTACCACAACTCTGACAATAAGCCCTTTAAAAAATGCGGATGTCCTCAATGAAGTTGGAGAAGAAGCCTGCAAAAAGGTTCTTGGAGAAATGGCGGATTCTGCTCAAAGTCATAAGAGCGGCACTGAAAGTTATCAAAGTGATGAGAAAAATCCCGGTCCGGAGCAGAATGAATATCAGTTTAAAAAACTTGAGTTTTTGCCATCGGATTTTAAGAAAAAGAATGGGTACAAGCGCTCAATAGAGCTGTCTTCAATGTTTTGCCTCTACAGGCAGGATTTTTGCGGCTGCAGTTTTTCCAAAGCCCAGAGAGAGCGGGAGAAGGAAAACCGGATGAATTTGTAAAGAGAAGAAACAAAACGGGATAAGATTGCCATTGATAGAAACACTTTTCTCTGATAAAATCGTGTAGATAATCTTTCGAAATGGGTTGCTTATTTTGTACATGACAATCTGTTGAATATTTTTTTGAATTTAGTATATATGATCAATTAGGAAAGAAGGTTGAATTTTGGAAAAGGTACTGGAACTTATATCAAAAGAAGTAGGTGATGCATTTGAGGCAGCCGGATATGATCGCGAGCTTGGAAGAGCAACTGTCTCCAACAGACCGGATCTATGTGAATACCAGTGTAACGGTGCTATGGCCGGTGCCAAGAAATATGGAAAGGCTCCTTTTATCATAGCTGATGAAGTTGCAGCCAGGCTTCAGGATAATCCTGCTTTTGAGAAAGTAGAGTCGGTTAAACCCGGATTTTTGAATATCATCTTAAGCGGCGATTTCGTAAGAAACTATATCGTAAAGATGCTTCATGAGAAACGCTTTGGTGTAACACTTCCGGGACATGAGCCTACAATTATTCTTGATTACGGCGGAGCTAATGTTGCCAAGCCTCTTCACGTAGGACATCTCCGTCCTGCCATCATCGGTGAGGCAGTTAAGCGTATCCTTAAATACAACGGTAACAAGGTTATCGGCGATATTCATATGGGAGACTGGGGAACACAGATGGGACTTGTAATCACAGAGCTCAAGTGCCGTCATCCGGAACTTCCTTATTTTGATCCTGATTTTGAAGGGCCTTTCCCTAAGGAACCACCTTTTACTATTGAGGAACTGGCTGAGATCTACCCGGCAGCCAGCGCCAAATCCAAGGCGGCTGATGATGCCAGCGAAGAAGAGAAGAAGGCTGCTAAGGAGTACAAGGCAGCTGCTCTTGATGCTACAAAGCGTATGCAGGAAGGATACAAGCCCTACAGAGCTATCTGGCACCATATTATGAATGTTTCCCTCCCTGATCTTAAGAAGAACTATGACAGTCTTGATGTACACTTTGATCTGTGGAAGGGTGAGTCAGACGTACACGACGATATCCCGGGAATGGTTGAGTACTTCAAGCAGCATGACTATGCTCATGAGAGCCAGGGCGCCCTGGTTGTTGACGTGGCAGATGAGAAGGATGCAAAAGAGATGCCTCCCTGCATCATCCTTAAGTCAGACGGAGCGGCTTTATATGCCACAACAGACCTTGCCACAATTCAGGAGCGTATGAAGGAGTATCATCCTGACGGAATTTACTATTTCACAGACAAGAGACAGGCTCTTCACTTTGAACAGGTATTCAGAACTGCCAAGAAGACCAAGCTGGTTATGCCTGAAACCGATCTTAGATTCGTAGGAAACGGTACTATGAACGGCGCCGACGGCAAGCCATTCAAGACAAGAGCAGGTGGCGTTATGCATCTTGAGACTCTTGTTCAGGAAATCAATGACAAGATGTATGAGAGAGTTAAGGCCAGCAATCCTGATATGCCTGATGATGAGGCTAGAAGCACAGCTAACAAGGTTGCTCTTTCAGCTCTTAAGTACGGCGACCTTTCCAACCAGCCGGCTAAAGACTACATCTTCGATATAGAGAAGTTTACTTCCTTCGAGGGTGATACAGGTCCATACATCCTTTACACAATGGTTCGTATCAAGTCTATTCTCAAGAAGTTTGAGGCAGAGGGCGGAAATGTCAAGGAAGCTAAGCTTGGTAACCCTGAGAATGAGGCAATGAAGAACCTTATGCTTCTTCTTACAAGATTTGCGGATGCTGTTGAAGGTGCTGCCAAGGACCTTGCACCTAACAGGGTATGCGCATACATCTACGACCTCAGTAACGCATTTAACAGCTTCTACCACGGAACCAAGATCCTGGCAGAGACTGATGAATACAAGAAAGAAAGCTATATTGCACTTATCAGCACAACGCTTAAGATATTAGAGACCTGCATAGATCTTTTAGGTTTTTCAGCACCCGAGAGGATGTGAGCGATAAATGGAATGAGTAAACACAGCATTGTGCTTGCACAAAATGCTGTGTTTATGAAATGACATAACGTACATGAGGAAAAAAGCAATGCGAACGAAGTGAGCGGGGCGATTTCCGAATGTACGTAGGATTGCGAGAGCGAAGCGTAGCAATCCGTTTTATCGCGAACAAGTAGTGGGCATCACAAGTAGTGGGCATCACAAGTAGTGGGCATCACAAGTAGTGGGTATCATATAGGTATCAAGATATAGGTATCAAAATGAATGAGAATCACATGTTCAGCAACAGGAAGCTTTTCCTGTTGCTGATTCCAATTATTGCAGAACAATTCTTAAATTCCTTAATGGGAATGGCAGACTCCATGATGGTTTCAAATGTAGGCGCAGCAGCTCTTTCGGGAGTATCCCTTGTTGACTCCATCAACAATCTGGTTGTGCAGGCCTTTAACGCTATGGCAACCGGCGGAGTAATTATCTGTTCCACATATTTTGGTCAAAAAGATATAAAAAGAGCTAATGAATCAGCAAGACAGGTGATTCTGGTTTCTGCTTTTATATCTTTTCTTTTGATGTTCTTATGCCTGATATTTCGGCAATCACTTTTAAGAGTAATCTTTGGCAGCATAGATGCGGATGTAATGGAAGCAGCAGGAATCTATTTCTTTTTGACTATCCTTTCATACCCGGGAATATCTCTTGCAGCTGCCGGAAGTGCCATATTCAGAGCCCAGTCCAACACAAAGCTTCCAATGAATGTTGCTATTGTTTCCAACATTCTCAACGTGGTGGGAAATGCAGTACTTATCTGGGGCTTTGGCCTTGGAGTTTACGGTGCGGCGATTGCAACTATGGCTTCGAGGATTTTTTCTGCTATTGTGTTATTAGCCCTGCTCAGAAAAGATAAGTACCAGATCTCAATCAGGGAGTATCACAAGATAAGACCTGATTTTGACAAGATAAAGCGCGTGCTTGCAATGGGAATACCAAACGGTATCGAGAACTCCATGTTTCAGTTTGGTAAGCTTGCTATTCAGTCTTCGGTATCTCTTCTTGGAACGGCAGCAATTGCGGCTCAGTCCATGACAAATATCTTTGAAAACGTCAACGGCGTTGCAGGAATTGGTGTGGGTATCGGACTTATGACAATTGTAGGGCAGTGTCTCGGAGCAGGACGCAAGGACGAAGCTGTTTACTACACAAAGAAGATGCTCATATGGGGATATATTGCCATTTTGACAAGCTGTCTTTTTACCTATGCGATCGCAAGACCGGTAACTGCTTTGGCAGGCATGGAAAAAGAGAGTGCATCTTTATGCATCTTTATGCTGGGCTGGATCACTATATTTAAACCACTGTTATGGTCTCCGTCATTTGTAATACCATATGCACTCAGAGCCGCAGGAGATGTAAAGTTCTCTATGATAATTGCAACTCTTACAATGTGGCTCTGCAGGGTGACTCTGGCTACTTTCCTCATAAGAGTGGCAGGAATGGGAGCTATGGGAGTTTGGATCGGTATGTTTGCAGACTGGGCTATCAGAGGAGTTATTTTTACCTTCAGATTCAGGAGCGGAAAGTGGATCCACAAGGTTATTGACTAATAATTATTAGTATTTTTATGCTTTTTTTATACCATTATAATTTACAATTAAATATAATATATATGTAACAATATTGCGTAAATAATGACGAGAAAAAGAGCATGAATATGGATAGAAAAGGAAGTCTCCATTATATACGATATACATTGACTGTGATCGGCACAATGATGCTGATCGCAGCTCTTTTTATGCTGGCGATGATTGTCCGCAAAGAGGATAATAATACAATTTCTGAACCTGTAGAGGTTACTCATCGTGTTCTGTTTCTTTGTTCGTATAATCCAATTTATTTCACATATGAATCCCAGTCAAACGGCCTTAAGGAAGGGCTGTATCCGCGAGGCATCGAGTACGATGTTGTTTATATGGATACCAAGAACTATGGCACTCAAAAGGATATGGAGGACTTCCATGACTTTTTGAAGGAGAGGTTAAAGAAAGACCGAGGCTACGAAGCTGTTCTTATCGGGGATGATGATGCGCTTTTATTTGCACTGAAGTATCAGGATGAGCTGTTTAAAGATTATCCTATGGTTTTCTTTGGAATAAATGATATGGAGCTTGCTAAGGAAGCTGCGAAAAATCCGATGATTACCGGATTTTATGAGAAAGATTATCTGAAAGATTGTATTGAGATGACAATAGCAA
Organism: Butyrivibrio sp.; assembly: GCA_015056585.1. Lineage (GTDB taxonomy): Bacteria > Bacillota > Clostridia > Lachnospirales > Lachnospiraceae > Butyrivibrio. The sequence goes on from SVFZ01000106.1 coordinate 25,533, forward strand.
CTCTGCCTGACAAAAAAACACTGGTGGCACTTCATGACAATTCAGCCGCCGGAAAAGCTGACGAAGAAATTTTTTATTCTTATGCGGATAAATATCCGGATTATACCTTTGAGGACATTAATTCGGCTGAGATCACCGAGCAGGAACTTATTGAAAAGCTAAAAGCTTTATCTGATGATACGGTTCTTTTTTATATGACCTGTTATTCGGACAGCCTTGGAAATACCTATTCCATGCTTGACAGAACGAATACTGTAGTTAAATATGCTCAGGTTCCTATAATGAGGAACTATTACGGTGGCAGAGATCTTGGAGTTTTGGGCGGCACATACATGGATTTTCAGGTTCAATGCAGGGATGCTGCGCTTATAATCCATGATGTTCTGGAAAATGGTACAGACATAAGCACTTATCCTCTGGATACGGATACTCCCAGTAAGACAAGCTACAACTACAAGCTTTTGAAGAAGTATAAGATCAATGAGAAACTTTTGCCTAAAGGCACGGAGTATATAGATAAGTCTATAGGCTTTATTGAGTATTACAGAGGGATTATTCCGGTTGCCATAGAGATAGTTATAGGGCTTGTGCTGTTTATCATAGCTTCAAACGTGGCTGTGCAGCAGCAAAGACAAGCAACTTCTCTTATAAAAAAATCCAGGGATGATCTTGAAAAGTCCCAGAAAAAGCTGGTCTATCAGGCTGAGCATGATGATCTTCTGGATATTCTGAACAGAAAGTCTATAGTTGCCATGTTAAATATCAGGCTTAAACCGAATGATATTTATTCAATTCTGATGGTGGATCTGGATGGCTTTAAGACTATAAATGAGAATTATGGACATTCGGTAAGTGATAACATTCTTATTTATATTGCAAACGAGCTTAAGAAGATGGAAAACAACTATCACTGGCTTGTTGGAAGATATGGTGGGGATGAGTTTATTATAATGATCCCCGATGTCTCTTTAAATGAAAAATCTGAGGATATTACAGATCTTCTGGAGTTCTTTAGAAAGTCTATTCCTTTTGAAAATGAAGTTATCCAACTCTCTGCAAGTATCGGCATTGCCAATTCTGACGGGGTATCAAGCCCTGAACAGCATATAATCAATGCAGAGATTGCGATGTATGAAGCCAAGGAGCACGGCAAAGACACTGCATACGTATTTACAGAGTCCATGCAGCTTAAGGTGAAAGAAGAAAACAGTATAAAGGCGATTATCCTTGATGCTTTCGAAAATGATGGCTTCTATATGAATTATCAGCCCAAGGTTGATACAAAGACGCAAAAAGTAATTGGCTTTGAGGCGCTTGTGCGCATGAAGGACTTTGACAAGTCGCCGGCTGTTTTCATTCCTATAATTGAAAAGAACGGCCTTATTGCAAGGCTCGGAAGAGTCACAACAGAGCTTGTTGTTCAGCAGCTGGCAAAGTGGAGAGATGAGGGGAAAGAGATTCTTCCTGTTTCAATCAATTACTCTTCAAAGCAGATAAACGATGTGGGCTATGTTGATTACTTAAGTGATCTTCTCCAAAAATACAATATACCGGCTGAATATGTTCAGATCGAGATTACAGAGAGTCTTTTCCTGGAAAAAAATCATCTGTCCATGAGACTTTTTGATAAACTGCAAAAAATGAGCATTAAGCTTTTACTTGACGATTTCGGAACAGGCTATTCATCCCTGGGATATCTTACATATGTGCCTATAGATGAGATAAAGCTTGATAAAAGCCTTGTTGATGCCTACCTGATAGAGGGAAAGGATAGTTTTATAAGAGATGTGATCCTGCTTGTGCATGACCTTAATAAGACGATAGTCATTGAGGGTGTGGAGCATAAGTGGCAGTATGAAAGACTACTTGAATTTGATGCCGATTATATCCAGGGATATTATTTCAGCAAGGCTCTTGGTGCTGATGAGGCTATTGATTTTGAAGTAAAAGATTAAAACGGAGGTTAGCTTTTATGGATAGTAGGAAAGTCTTTTTGAAAATTTTATTTGCAGTCTTTTTTCTGAGCATAGCTCTTTTGGTAAAAAACGATATTGCGCATGCAGGAGATTTTGATCCGGCTTTTTATGCAGCACAGTATCCTGATGTGGTAGCAGCGCTGGGAAATGATCCCGGAGTATTGTATAAGCATTATCTGACCTTTGGAATACAGGAACACAGATTTAAAAATGCTTTTGAAGCGGCTGCGGCTACAGATCCTGATGCTACAGTTCCGATGCCGGATACATATATCGATGTAGATATCCCAAATCAGCTCCTTATCTATTATCAGCAGAGTGAGCCGGTACTTGTTTCCGAAATTGTTACCGGAAACGAGGCTAAGGGAAACGGCACTCCAACAGGAGTGTTCTATATCGACACTAAGGTTCCGGGAAAATATCTTGTCGGTCCTGATTGGAATGTATGGGTTGACAGATGGATGAAATTCACCGGAGCGGTGGGAATCCATGATGCTTCCTGGAGAAGTAAATTTGGTGGAAACATCTATCAGTATAACGGCTCTCACGGCTGTGTTAATATTCCTCATGATGTGGCACTTTCTTTGTATGATATGGTGGATATTGGAACGATGGTAGTGGTACACTAAAGAAAGATGGCGTATTAAAATAATAAAACTACCGGGGAGGATAACGGGGTGAGATCATTACAGGAAGCAAGAGAAGAATTTTCAAAGGATCTTTATGCAACAAAACTATCGGGTATTGAGATAGATAAGATTGGGGAAGATTACGCCTTGTGCAGTATGAAACTGACAGATGATCACAGGAATGCATATGGCGGAGTAATGGGTGGAGCAATCTACACATTGGCGGATTTCGCATTTGCAGTAGCGTCTAATTTTGACAAGGAGAAAGCCACTGTAAGTCTCGTGGGCCAGGCAAGCTTCATGGCCGCTACGAAGGGACAGATACTCTATGCTGAAGCAAGACTTATAAAAGACGGAAGAAGCAACTGCTTTTATGAGGTTACATTGAGAGATGAATTTGATAAGACAATCGCTGTCGTAAACTTCACCGGAGCACATGTGGACAGGAAATAATAAGTGCCGTATTACAAATTCTGGATTAATTCAAAACAAAAAAGGAAAGCAGCAATTGCTTTCCTTTTTTAGTAGCGAGAGGGGGACTTGAACCCTCGACACCGCGGGTATGAACCGCGTGCTCTAGCCAGCTGAGCTACCTCGCCATATTGTTGTCGTCTGCGACAGCCGACTTGTATACTATACCGCTTGGAAGCCTTGTTGTCAACTAAGTTTTTTGAATTTTTTTAAAAATTTATAATACGTTTTGAAATAATCAATAATACGTACAAGCTACATATGATACAATAAGTTTAAGCATGGATAAAGGCTTTTTGAAAGCCTAACATATAAATTGCAACTTGGAGGACGTGACATGGGGGCAGTGGTAGGAAACAGCTTCTGGTTTGAGTTTGAAGTAAAGCTCATGGAGTTTTTGCAGAATACATTGGGAGAAGCAGGTATAAGTATTATTTCTTTTTTCTCAGCCTTTGGCGAGGAGATGATACTGATACTTGCACTTGGCTTTTTGTTCTGGTGTTATGACAAAAAAGCCGCAACCTACATTGGCATAAATATAATGGTGGGAGTTGTTTTTAACCCGCTTATAAAAAACATATTCTGGAGGAGAAGACCCTATTTTGACCATGAGACGATAAAGTGCTTCAGACCGGTTGACAAGGGCGCCGATATATATGACATTGCGGCGCAGGGGTTCTCTTTTCCCAGCGGGCATTCGACTAATGCGACAATTCTCTATGGTTCATTCTCGAGGATCTATAAGAATCCTGTTTTTAGAGTTATGGCATTTGCACTTCCGTTTCTTGTAGGCTTCTCCAGAGTGGTAGTGGGATGTCATTACCCTACGGATGTTGTATTTGGCTGGCTTTCGGGAGCGATTATCATATTCGCCATCCCATGGATATTTGAAAAATTCGGTGAGGAAAAGAGATGGCTTTTGTACCTTATTATTTTCCTGATTTCCTGTCTTGGACTTTTGTACTGCAAGACCTCTGACTATTTCACCGGTCTGGGGCTTATGGGAGGATTCTTTCTTGCCTCTGAGTTTGATGCGAGAGTTGTGAAATTTGAAAACACGAAAAAGCCCCTTTTCTGGGCAACAAGGCTTATTGGCGGACTTCTTTTGTATTTTGTACTTAACAGCCTGCTAAAATTGCCTTTTAGCAAAGAATTTCTTGATTCGGGTACATTCCTCGCAGGAATTGTAAGGTTTTGCAGATACACGATAGTCTGCTTTGTTACCATCGGAGTTTATCCGCTGATTTTCAGACTGGAAAAGAAATGGAGGATGTAAAATGTGGGCTTATGAGACTTCTTTTTACCAGATATATCCGCTGGGCTTTTGCGGAGCACCCTTTGAAAATGATGGAAAGCTTGAGCACAGGATTCTAAAGGTTATTGATTGGATTCCTCATTTTAAAAAGCTTGGCGTCGGCGCAATCATGTTCAATCCTGTGTTTGAGTCAGATACACATGGCTATAATACCAGGGATTACAAAAAGATAGATGTGCGCCTCGGAACCAACAAGGACTTTAAGAAGGTGTGTGATGCGCTGCACAAGGAAGGCATCAGGGTTGTCCTTGACGGAGTCTTTAATCATGCAGGAAGAGGGTTCTTTGGATTTACCGATGTGCTGGAAAAAAGATGGGATTCGCCCTATAAAGACTGGTTCAACATTAGTTTTGAAGGAAACAGCAACTACAACGACGGACTCTGGTACGAGGGCTGGGAAGGCAACTACGACCTGGTGAAATTAAACCTCAAAAATCCGGCAGTAGCCGATTATCTTATTGAAAGTGCCAAATATTGGGTGGATGAATTCGGAATTGACGGGCTTCGCCTCGACGTGGCATATTGCCTTGACCCTGATTTTATCAGGAGACTTCGCAGAGAGAGCTCATCCTGGAAAGAAGATTTCTTCCTTATGGGTGAGATGATAGGCGGAGATTATAACCGCATCATGGGAGATGATCTGTGCCACAGTGCCACAAACTATGAGTGCTACAAAGGCATGTTCTCTGCTCTTAACAGTATGAACTTATTTGAAATAGTGCATTCGCTGTTAAGACAGTTCGGACCGGAAAACTGGACTCTTTACAGAGGAAGACATCTTTTATCTTTCGTTGACAACCACGATGTTTCAAGAATTGCCAGTGTCCTTCAAAGACCTGAGCATTTAAAGCTCATCTATACCATCATGTTTGGAATGCCGGGAATCCCCACAATCTACTATGGCAGTGAGTGGGGCTTTAAGGCGGATAAATCCCAGGGGGATCCGGCACTTAGACCTTGCTTCGAAAAACCTGAGTGGAATGAGCTTACCGACATTATAGCAAGTCTGTGCAAGGCAAAAGAGGGTTCGAATGCCCTGGCATACGGAGATTTTAAATCGCTTCTTCTCACAAACAGGCAGTGCATTTTTGAGAGAGAAACCGGGGAAGACAGGGCACTTATCGTTATAAATGCTGACGAAAACCCTTACCATGCAGACTTTAATGCACGAGCAGGCAAAGCGACTGATGCCATAACCGGACAGGAGATTGACTTTGGCGGAGGACTTGATATTCCGGGGTATACTGCATATCTTTTGCAAAATCTTAGGTAAAGTGCTGTTGTTGTGAAAAGTTGTTACCATAAATTTGGGATTGTACTATAATTAATATATGGAAATACGTTCATCTATAATTGCATTGCTGATAATTGCCATCTTAATAGTTATATTCCTGAAAAGAGGACTTCCGCAGCTTTTGGCCTCAAAAATCTTTTTTGGATTTTTGGTTGTATGTTTTTTGTGCAACTTGTGCGAAATTTTTGAAGGTATTGTGTTTAATAATCTGGAAGACACAAGCAGCATGTTAAAGAGGGCTTCGCAAAATCTTTATGCGGGAACTTTAGTGCTTGCAGCTCTTGTAATGTGCCTGTATGTTTACGCCAAAACCACGTACAAAGCATGGATTTCACCTTTGGCAATCGGGATAGTGGTAATTCCCGGAGCGTTTGCCTTTTTGGCATTGGCAATCGGAGATTTGAGCTATGGCATGGAAGACGGAAGAGTTTATAACACCGGAGAAGCCATTGCAATCTGTTATCTGGTGGGGGCTATTTACATCATTATTTCGCTCATCAGAGTTGTGGTTCTTCGCGGCAGGATAAAAAGGGCAGATTTTACTGCTATTTCTGCCGGACTCATAACCTGGGCAGGGCTTGCTCTTTTCCAGTTTTTCAAAAGGGATGTTCAGGTTTCGTCCATAGCAATGGTGCTTATGGCAGTGATTCTTTTCCTGTCTCTTGAAAACCCCAAGGAGTTTTTTGAAAGATCAATGGATGGAATCAGAAACCGGGATGCATTCCAGATGACCCTTGTGGAGAAAATGGCTAAGCAAAAAAGCTTTTTTATTGCGTCAGTTGTTTTTACCGGGAAAACTGCTGTAATGACAAGCTCTGACAGAAACGAGTTATCATCGATTCAGGTTGATATAGGTAAGATGGCAGAGAGCTACATTGGTACGGTGCCATACCTTTTTAACTGGAATACCTTAAGCTTCTTCGTGGAAACGCCTCAAAAAGTGGAAGCCTTTATGAATATGGTGGGAGGAATGAAGGAGAGCGAAAGCAACTACAGCATCACTTTCTGCATTCTTGAGGTTCCAAAGTATGTTAAGGACATTGATCAGGCTGTACAGGCTCTTACTTTTGTTTCAGGAGAGTATGTTTACGCCCATTCGACTCCGTATCTGGTAATTGATGATACCGTCATTGAGAAGATGAACCTCAGGTACACAATAGAGGATGTGGTAAGACAGGCGGTAAAAGACAAGGCATTTGATGTATTTTATCAGCCAATCCTTTGCGTGGCCGACGGCTCTTTTTCATCGGCAGAGGCACTTGTAAGGCTTAGAAGAAAGGAAAACGAGAGCTTTATTTCTCCTGAGGACTTTATTCCTGTAGCCGAAAAATGCGGCCTGATAAAGGAAATTGATGATCTGGTTTTTGAAAAAGTCTGTTCTTTCATAGCAAGAGAAAAGCTTTCAAGCTATGGCGTAAAGACGATTGAAGTTAACCTTTCCGGGAATGAGGCGGTTGATGAGCACACACATTCACGCCTTGTGGGAAAAATGGAAAAATACAACATACCACCGCATTTCATAAACTTCGAGATTACTGAGACCTCTTATATCAGCAATGATAAGGCATTTATGGAAAACATGAACAAGCTGAGGGAAAAGGGCAGCTCTTTTTCCATGGATGATTTTGGATCGGGGTACTCAAACCTTTTGGAAATTCTCAAGATGGACTACGCTCTTGTCAAACTGGATAAAGAATTTGTGTGGAAATGCCTTGACCCGGATGAACCTGAGAATATGAAAATGCTTGACTATACCATTAATTTCCTCAGAGATTTCGGACTGCACATCCTTGCTGAGGGTGTAGAAAATCTTGATCAGGCTAAAATGCTGATAGATAAAAATGTAGAATTTCTTCAGGGCTTTTATTATTCCAGACCCGTTCCTGAAGAAGAATTTTTAGAGTTCTTAAAGTCACAAAAGGGGCTTTTTGAGGTAGGATGAAAGGAGCAAAAGAATGAACGAAGGACTGTATAATGCTGTTTTCTGCTATGGTGAAAATCAGATCGATCCGTTTGAGAATTGCTGCGTGGATTTTGACCGGATCATATCTGACATGAGACTTGTGGGCTATGAGATAACCTCTCTGAATGTGGTTCATCAGATTATGCTTGAGCAGCTGGATGTTCTTTTAAAGTCAAAGGCTAAGATCATAGAGGCCACCATGGACATGGACAACAAGGATGCTTACTGCAGGGAAAAGTATGGCCTTTCATTTAAGGATATTGATGCTTTGGATCCGCAGCATGACATAGAATGGGATATCAAGAGCGGAAAGGTGATTTTTTTCCTTGGACAAGATGCTTTGCACAAACAGGATGCTTACAATATACTTTTTAAAAAGTCACTGGATGCATTTGTGACAAAGACAGGATTTACGTATACAACTTTGCAGTAAATGCAGTAAGCATTTAAAATGCGAATACAGTCTGTTTTTGATGCCTTTTTTGATGTCTGATACAGGAAGTGCGTTTACAAATGGGAATTGTACTTGAGACAGACAGGCTATTTTTAAGGGGCTGGAAGGACGATGATGCCGCCAGCCTCTTTAAGTATGCCTGTGACAATAGAATAGGACCTGCAGCCGGCTGGCTTCCGCATAGAAATGAGGCCTACAGCAGGGCTGTTATACGAACTGTTCTTTCCAAAGATGAGGTCTATGCAATCTGCTTGAAGGGCAAGAAAAATGAACCCGTGGGCAGCATAGGTCTTACATTAAATGGTAGTAGTGAAAGACCTCTTGCCGAAGGTGAAGCAGAACTGGGCTACTGGATAGGCGTGCCGTTCTGGGGGCAGGGCCTGGTACCTGAAGCTGCTATGGAAGTCCTAAGACACGGCTTTGAGGATCTTGGGCTAAACAGAGTTATCTGCGGATATTTTGACGGCAATGTGAAGTCAAAAAGAGTTCAGGAAAAATGCGGATTTAGCTATCATCATACCAATAAGGAGACAAAAGTTTTGATGCTTAACGAGGTGCGTGTTGAGCATTTTGGTGTGCTTACCAGAGAAAAATTTTATGAAGATAAGTATTACAAAAAATGTAATATCGTGTTATAATTGTTGCATGCGAGACAAAACATGGTTAGGGGGACCAGGGACTATTCCTCTACCGTGTTTTTTTATCCTTAGAAGAATGCTTTGCATTTTATAAGGTAAAATGTATTATCCTTCAGACATGAAAGCACTTTCGGTTGATTGAGCCCCGGGCTCGTTTGGATTTTTAGGAGGTACTTTGATGTTAAATATTGGAGAATGCGTAGTTTACGGTAGTCATGGTTTATGCCAGGTGCGAGATATTCTCGTTCCATCGTTTCTTGAGAGGGGAAAAGAGAAACAGTATTACATGATGATTTCCGCAGTGGATGCCGGCAGCATTTTATATGTTCCTGTTGATGGTGCCGAGGATAAGGTACGCGAAGTCATTAGTGCTGACTATGCTGAAGGATTAATGGATGATATCGAAGAGGTTGAAGAGGCTAATCTTCCGGAAGGAAAGAAAGCCGAGGCAACAATCCTTGAAATCATCAAACGTAATGTCGCTGAAGAAATGATGGGTCTTGTTAAGTCCCTGCACAAGATCAAAGCTATTCGCGAGGCTGAAGGCAAGAAGTTTGCCACACTTAATGAAAAATACTTGAATATGGCTGAGAAGCTTCTTTACACTGAGATGGCCTATTCTCTCGAGACCGAGAAGGATGTCATAAAGAGAAAAGTTATCGAAGAACTTTCAGAACTTCCTTTGGAGACTGCATGATGCAGTCTCCTTTTAGGTTATGCTGAATGATTATCTATTATTTTAAAGATGCTTTTAACCTTTGGGGTTGTATGATATTATTTTCAAGGCTAAATATCTTTATACAAAGATGACAAGGCTGAGGATAATTATTTTTGAGGAATTGTATACATAGTGCGAAACGTTAATATAGATGAAACTAAAAACAGAATAATAAAAAGACTCATGACCGGCGTGAAGAGGTTTAATGAAAAGCACAGAGCTGTCGCGGGGATTACAACCTTTTTTGCACTGCTGCTGATAATTGTCATAAGCTTTATCTTTTCCTGCGCAGGTCTTGTAACATCTGTCTTTGGAGGAGCAAGATCCGGAGCAAAAAAGATTATTGCAATCCTTACAGTCATTTTGCTGATAGTCCTGATTTATTTGGCGGCGCAGAAATTATATCATACGCCGGTGGTTAAAACTCAGCCTCTTAGCGATAAAGTTGTGTCTCAAGATAATAGTGATAGCAAAATTCAAAATTCAACGGGCGCAGAGAGCAAACAGGAAGATGAGAGCTGGGAAGCTTCAGAGATGAAAGCTTCAGAGGCAGAAGTGCTCCAAGAAGAAATAGAGAATGCAGAAAATTCAGAAACAGAGCCTTCAGAAGAAGATGTTTCAGATGTGGAACCATCAGAAGAGATCACTACAACGGAAAATATGAATTTCTCAGGTGCTGATCCGATAGCATTTATGGAGGATCATCCGGATGTGGTGGGTTGGATATACTTTGAGGACGGACATATCAGTTATCCTATCGTACATTCCGAAGATAACGAGGAATATCGAACTATAGACTACGATAGAAATGCGTCCCGTTACGGAGCAATTTTCCTGGATTACAGATCATCCGGTGATTTTACCGATGCCAATTCAATTGTTTATGGGCATAATATGAAGGATGGTTCAATGTTCGGAACGCTCAGGGCCTACAGACAGGATCCCACCTATTATAATGATCACCAGTATTTTCAGATTATTACACCGGATAAAACATATCGCTATCTGATTTTTGAATATATGGATGTGCCGGAAGATTATGTCTTATATGATTATGTAGCAGAGGCCGCTTTGTCATTTGTAGCCGATGCTGAACCTGTCAGAATTAAATCCTACATGGATTCTGATATTGTTGTAAATAAAGACAGCAAGGTTGTAACGCTCTCAACCTGTACCAGAAAGGATGACCTACAGTTTGTTGTTCTGGGAGTTCTTGTGGATGAGGTTGCAGATTGATCGATTTATAAACGAATAAGTTATTAACTCCTGAGCAGGATATTTTTACCTATATCAGGAGTTTTTTATTATCTATTTTTTAACACAGTAATATGTTAAAATATCCCTTAGTATTGCTAAAAGGAAGTAAAGAAAATGACTGAAGAACTATACTATACCAGTGCGTACATCACTGAGTTTTTTGCCAAAGTAATAAGCTGCGATAAGGCAGATAACGGATATGAGTTAATACTTGACAGAACCGCATTTTTTCCGGAGCAGGGCGGACAGGGATGCGATAGCGGAGTTCTGGAATTGGTAAATGACAATATGGTCAATGATCCCGCTCTATCAAAGCGCGCCAAGGTTCAGCATGTGAGCATAGAGCAGAATCATGGCGCTAACGGAGAGATCACAACAACAATTAAGCATCTTGTTGATATGGAAATCCCCGTAGGAGCGACTGTTCACGGGCTTATCGATTGGAATCACAGATTCAGCAACATGCAGCAGCATACGGGAGAACACATTTTTTCGGGACTTGTGAATTCGAAGTTTGGCTATGACAATGTGGGCTTTCACTTAAGTGACAGCGAAGTTACCATGGACTACAACGGCGTTTTAAGTGCTGATGATGTAAAAGAGCTTGAGCTTTTAGCAAATCAGGCAATCTGGGATAATCTGGAAGTACTTTGTGATTTTCCAAGCGACGAAGAGCTTTTAAAGATCCCATACAGGAGTAAAAAAGAGCTTGAGGGTGACGTTAGGATTGTTACAATCCCGGGAATAGATATCTGCGCCTGCTGCGCACCTCATGTCCTGAAAACCGGCGAGATCGGAATGCTTAAGGCTGTTGGCCTTCAGAACTACAAAGGCGGCGTCAGGGTCAACATTCTTTGCGGCAAAAGAGCTCTCAAATACATTCAGGGTGAGCATGAGATTGTTTCTGAACTGTCGGGAATGCTTACCACATCTGCAGACAAGGTTATCACATCTGTAAAAAGAGCTTTCGAAGACAATGCGGCTCTAAAAGCAGAGCTTAACAAAGTAAGAGAATCTCTTATTGATGCCGAGATTGAAGAAATACTTGAGCAAAACCCGGATGAAGACGTCATAGTCACAAAGGACGACAGCTACGATTCAAATATGATGAGAAAGTTTGTCAACGGTCTTGCTGAAAAAAGAAGCGGTTTTTGCGGCGTTTTTGCAGGTTCAGAAGAAAAAGGCTATAGATTCATCATCGGCTCGGGAACCGGAAATAGAGACTGCAAGGCTCTTTGTGACAAGCTGCGGTCACAGTACGGAGCAAAAGGTGGAGGCTCACCCAAGATGATTCAGGGAAGTCTTGTTACAGATAATATTGAAAAAGTGCTTCAGGGATGTAAATTATGAAAAAAGAGATCGGGGAATTTGAGGATTTTAAAGATGGATGTAAAAATGCCATTCCCATCTGCCTGGGATACATTGCGGTATCCTTTGCATTTGGCATAGAGGCTGCCAAGATAGGAATGACTACTTTTCAGGCAGCTGCGACATCCCTTCTTAACGTCACCAGTGCCGGACAGTTCTCAGCGCTGGAAGTAATTGCAAGAAACGGAAGTTTCATAGAACTTGCGGTATTACAGCTCATCATTAACTTGAGATATATGCTTATGAGCACAGCTCTTTCACAGAAGCTTGATACAAAGATACCTACTTTGCACAGACTTGGAATATCCTATGGTGTTACAGACGAGATATTTGCTGTAAGTGTATTTAAAAAGGGCCCTCTTTATCCAATGTTTTCCTATGGACTTATCGCTACATCGGTATTTGGCTGGGTGTTTGGAACTGTACTTGGAGCTATTGCGGGGCAGATCCTGCCTCAGAGACTTATAAGCTGTCTGGGACTGGCAATATACGGAATGTTTATTGCTATAATTATACCGGATACAAGAAAGAGCAGGACTTTGATGGCAGTTGTGCTATGTGCAATGGCACTTAGCTGCGTTTTTACCTATGCTCCTATTTTAAAAATGATTTCTTCAGGCTTTAGGATTATAATAGTAACTGTATTGGTGGCGGCAGTGGCAGCTGTTATTTCACCGGTAAAGGAGGAAGCACATGAATAACGTTTATGCGTATATCCTTCTGATGGCGGTGGTAACTTATCTGATCAGAGCATTGCCACTGACACTGATAAGGAGAGAGATAAAGAGTACTTTCATCAAATCTTTTTTGCATTATGTGCCGTATGCGACGCTGGCAGCAATGACTTTTCCTGCCATCTTGTATGCTACGGATTATGTGGTATCATCAATTGTTGGATTTGCAGTTGCACTTGTTCTTGCATTTAATAAAAAGAGTCTTTTGACTGTGGCAGGAGCGGCCTGTGTTGTGGCTTTTGTAACGGAGCTGTTTCTTCGCTGATTGGATAATTGATTGCAAATATTTGATAACTGTTACCAATAATGAAGCTTTTTTGCTATTAGACCATGATTATGTGAGGAAATAATATGAGAGTTGGAATGGGCTATGATGTACATAAGCTGGTGGAAAACAGAGACCTCATCATCGGAGGTGTCAAGATCCCGTATGAAAAGGGGCTTTTAGGGCATTCTGATGCGGATGTTCTTCTGCATGCTATAATGGATGCGCTTCTTGGAGCAGCGGCTCTCGGAGATATAGGAAAACACTTCCCTGACACAGATCCCAAGTATAAGGGGGCGGATTCTTTGGCACTGCTTGTGGAAGTTGGGAAGATGTTAAAAGAAAAAAAGTACAGCGTAGCAAATATTGATGCGACAATAATCGCTCAGGCTCCCAAGATGAGACCTCATATCGACAATATGAGACAGAATATTGCCGGAGCGCTGGGGATAGATATAGATCAGGTAAATGTGAAGGCTACAACAGAGGAAGGCCTTGGATTTACAGGAACGGGAGAGGGGATCTCATCCCAGGCAATATGTTTGCTTGAATGTATATGAGAAGTCAGTAATTTACATAGTTTATTATCAGCTTCTGAATATTCATATATCACATAGAATTGTGAGTTTTTGCACCGGTTATGTTTAGAAATTAAGGAGAAAATAATGGCAAACAAATTTACATTTTACAATACATTAAACAGAAAGATTGAGGAGTTTATTCCAAGAGAAGAGGGTAAGGTTTCGATGTATACCTGCGGACCTACCGTCTATCACTACGCACATATCGGTAATATCAGGACCTACATCATGCAGGACGTCTTGGTAAAAGCTCTTGGTTATGCAGGGTATGATGTAAAGAGAGTCATGAACATCACTGATGTCGGACATCTATCTTCTGATGCAGATACCGGTGAAGACAAGATGCTTGCAGGGGCTAAAAGAGAGCACAAGACAGTAATGGAGATTGCAAAGTTTTACACAGATGCTTTCTTCACAGACTTTGATGCTGTAGGCAATAAGAGACCTGACGTTGTTGAACCTGCTACTAACTGCATTCCTGAGTTTATTCATATGGTTGAGGTCCTGCTTGAGAAAGGTTTTGCCTATGTTGCAGGTGGAAACGTTTATTTTGACACCAGCAAGCTGGATGATTACTATGTTTTCTCTTCAGACGTGGAAAAGGAGCAGCTTCAGGTGGGCGTTCGTGATGATGTTGAAGAGGACACCAACAAGAAGAACAAGACAGACTTCGTACTCTGGTTTACCAAGTCCAAGTTTGAGGATCAGGCGCTTAAGTGGGATAGCCCTTGGGGAGTAGGGTATCCGGGCTGGCATATTGAGTGCTCATGCATTTCCATGAAACACCTTGGCGAATATATTGATATTCACTGCGGCGGAGTTGACAATATTTTCCCTCATCACACCAATGAGATTGCTCGGTCAGAGAGCTATCTTGGTCATGAGTGGTGCAAATACTGGTTCCATTCAAATCATTTAAATGACCAGTCAGGTAAGATGAGTAAGTCAAAGGGCGCTTTCCTTACGGTTTCACTTCTTAAGGAAAAGGGCTATGATCCTCTTGTTTACAGATTTTTCTGCCTTCAGTCACACTACAGAAAGCCCCTTGTATTTTCTTTTGAGGCTCTTGATCAGGCGGCTGCAACTTTTGGCAAGCTTGTTAAAAGAGTTGCTGAGCTCAAGGAGGACGGAGCCGTCGATGAGGCTGTTAAGGCTGAGTTTGAGACAAAATTCAGAGAAGCGCTGTCAAATGATCTGAATACTTCAATGGCAATTACAATTCTTTACGATGTTTTGAAGGCTGATACAAACGATGCAACAAAGATTGCACTGGTAGACAGCTTTGATAAGGTGCTTTCACTGGATCTTTTAGCTCATGCAAAGGCACTTGGCGATGATAAGAAGGGTATAGACCCTGAGCTTGAGGCATACGTTCTTGATGCGATTGAGAGAAGAGCAAATGCCAAGAAGGCAAAAGATTTTGCAACTGCAGATGCAATCCGTGCAGAGCTTCTTGAGAAGGGTGTAGAGATCAAGGATACTCGTGAGGGAGTTAAATGGCAGCTGATCTGAATTCATATTTTAATGAAAAATTCGGCATAGAGGGAAAAGATATCAGAACTTATTCCCCCCTTACACTGGCCTATATTGGCGATGCCATTTTTGATGTCATTATCAGATCTGTTCTGGTAAATAAAGGGAATACAGCCGTCAACAATCTCCATAAGAGAGCCAGCAGCGTGGTGAAAGCCGGTACACAGGCTGCTTTTGTAAAGGCAATAATGGATGATCTTACAGAGGAAGAGGCTGATTATTACAGAAGAGGTCGCAATTCCAAGCCCCACACCAAGGCCAAGAATGCCACAACCATGGACTATCTTGATGCTACAGGTTTTGAGGCGGTTATGGGATTCCTTTATCTGACTGACAATATGGACAGAGCCTGTGAACTGGTGAACTTAGGGATTGAGAAGCTTGGGCTGGACATTTTGAGCTGACTGATGGGAACCTGATATTTGTTTTTTTTGAGGATTTAATTGATGGAAGAAAATTTTGAGAGCAGAATAGTTGAGGGAAGAAACGCCGTACTTGAGGCTTTTCGCTCCGGAAAAACCATAGACAGACTTTTTATTTTAGACGGATGCAAGGACGGTCCGGTTCAGACAATCCTTCGCGAAGCCAAAAAGCACAAGGACACTGTAATCAGCTTTGTAAAAAAGGAGCGCCTTGATCAGCTTTCAGAAACAGGTAAGCACCAGGGGGTTATTGCTTATGCAGCCTCCTATGAATATGTTGAGGTTGATGATATTTTGGACAGAGCAAAGCAAAAAGGGGAAGATCCCTTTGTTATTATTCTGGACGGGATTGAAGATCCTCACAACCTGGGAGCAATTATCCGTACTGCCAATCTTGCAGGTGCTCACGGAGTAATTATTCCAAAGCACAGGGCAGTCGGACTTACAGCAACTGTAGCAAAGGCTTCAGCGGGAGCTATAAACTATACGCCGGTTGCCAAGGTTACGAACATTGCCCAGACTATTGAGGAACTTAAGGATAAGGGACTTTGGTTTGCCTGCGCCGACATGGGCGGGGAAACCATGTACAAACTCAACTTAAAGGGCTCAATAGGAATTGTCATCGGCAATGAAGGCAGCGGTGTTTCAAGGCTTGTGAGAGAAAAATGTGACATGATCGCATCCATTCCAATGAAGGGCGATATTGATTCGCTGAATGCATCAGTTGCCTGCGGCGTTTTGGCCTTCGAAGTTGTAAGACAGAGACTTGGTGGCTGATCATAGCAGAAGGCTGTTCAGAGCAAATCATAAGAGAAATCTCTTGGGAGATAAGATGTGAGTAGCGACAAGTACAAGGACAAAACCGATGAGGAAATAATCCTTTCTCTTAAGGATGATGAGGATTCCGCAGCAGTGGACTTTATCATGAATAAATACAAGAATCTGGTCAGAAAGAAGGCCAGATCCATGTTTATTCTGGGTGCTGACAGGGAAGACCTTATCCAGGAGGGGATGATCGGTCTTTTTAAAGCTATAAGGGACTACGACTATGGCCGCGATGCCAGCTTTGCTACTTTCGCGGATCTTTGCGTTTCAAGGCAGATGTATTCGGCAATTCAGGCTTCGGCCAGGAAGAAACACTCCCCGCTCAATGGTTATATTTCGATCTATGCCAAGAGAGAAGGGGCTGAAGAGGACTCCGATGTAGCGCTGGAAGATATGCTTGAGGCTAATTCCAATTTTATTCCCGAGCAGCATGTAATAAACCAGGAGAATCTGTCCGATCTGGAGGAAGCGATTGAGAAACAGCTAAGCCCTCTGGAGAGACAGGTCCTTGATCTTTATGTTACAGGTATGAGTGTAAAAGAGATTTCGGCAGTGCTATCAAGAGACGAAAAATCCACTGACAATGCAATGCAGAGAATAAGGCACAAACTTAAGGGTTATCTTAATTCATGAAAAAAGTAAGTAATTTAAAGTCTGTTTTGGGGATCATGGCTCTTGTTTTTAGCGGAGCCTTTTTTATCTATATTCTGAAATTCGCCGGTGGTGCAGATATCTGGTATGACGAGGTCTTTTCACTGATGTTTGCAAAGGGCAGTGTTTCTGATATCGTCAGAGCTACTGCAAGAGATGTTCATCCACCGCTTTATTACATCTATCTTAAGGCTTTCACATTTCTTTTTACAAAGATAATGGGTGAAGGGTACTTTTTCATTGCTGCCAAATCAGCATCACTTATTCCTTTTGCTGCACTACTTATAGTAGATATCGTTTATATAAGAAAAAGATTTGGGCTTTTTGCATCGGGGTTATTTGCATTATTTCTCTCTGTTATGCCTCAGATTCCGGTCTATTACCTGGAAATAAGGATGTATTCGCTCTCACTTTTGTTTGTGACCCTTCTTGTGCTGGTGGCTGAAAGACTTGTTAATGGGGATGTGTCCGGGGCAGTCAGTCAGCCCTTGGGGCATTTGAATACAAAAGATGTGCCATACAGGGAAAAGAGGCATCAGTGGCTTTATGCTGCATTTTGGATTCTCGGAATACTGACTGCCTATACGCAATACTATGCCTGCATTGCAGTTATAGGAATATATGTGGTAACGATCATTTTGCTTCTTCTTAAAAGAGATGATTGTGGAAAAAAAGGAGCAGCATGGATACTTTTTGGCGCAATTCTTTCTTGCGTTATGTATCTTCCGTGGATTCCGGTTTTACTTGATCAAATGAAGAATATAAGCGGAAGTTACTGGATTCAGCCTTTGACGATCAGAAGTATTGCGGGTTGCGTTAAGTTCGTGACACTTCCTGAAGGGAATACTTCAAAAAATGCTTATGTTTGCGTCGGCCTTATGCTGTTTTCGATACTTGCAGCCTTTTTAATGTCGCTTAAAAAAGGCGATGGCAGGAAGAAAATATGGGGATATTTTTTCATAATGACTTCTCCTGCTGCTTTTGTGGTAATATCCGGTTTTATCCTATCGGCACTTGGAACTCCGATATTTGTCTACAGGTATCTGATACCGACCCTTGGTGCTTTCTGGCTTTTTATAGCCATAATTCTTGATAAAGCAATAGACAGAATATGGCCGTTTTTGCTGATAATACCTTTTATACTTGTGGGAGAGATGAATATAAAGGGCTTTTGCTATGAAGAGCAGAAAAAGGTTGATGCGGCGCCCAAAGCCTTTGAAGCAATAAATGGGATTCCGGAGAATTCGGTTATCATCACAAATTTTGATCATGTGACTGCTGTTATTTCTTACTACAGACCTGATTGCAGCGTATATTTGTATGAGGCGCCGATTGACAGACTGCTGTCTGAGGGACTGGGGAACATCACTGAGCTTACAAAGGATGAGGATGTAAAAGAACTTGTGACTTCAAACGCTGATGTTTACTTCCTTGGAAGCTTTAATTCGAGGGAGGAAATTGTTGAACACTGGAAAGAGCTTGGCATTTCGTCGGATCTTTTGGGGGAAGCACTGGTAGAGCGATATTGGATCAACTTTTACAGGCTTCATCCTTGAACGTTATGAAATATGAACAGATTTAAGTAAGCGAAAAAAGTTTTTAAAAGTGAAAATGAGTTGATTAATAGAAATGGAGAAATGCATGCGAGGGAAGAATAGCATAAAAGACCTCTTTAGAGAGCATATTTTGGCTGTGATCTTTGTGATGTTTATGGCAGTAATTTATTTGCACATGATGTTTACAAACGGCCCATGGTACGATGAACTCTATACATATTACTATTTTATCAGCAGGGGACCTGTTTATGCCGCTATACACTGGCCGGTTCCCAATAATCATGTGGGATATTCAGTGTTATCAGCATTTTTTGACTTTTTTGGAAACCCTTATGTTGGGCTGAGGGGCGTTTCTCTTATTGCTTCGGTTGCTAATCTTATACTTCTATATAAGCTTTGCATTAAGGCGCTGGATAAGTATTTAAGCCTCTTTGTGACTGCACTTTATGCTGGGGCGTACCTGGTGTTCCGCTTATCTGTCCAGGGGAGAGGTTACAGCCTGGCGACGACCTGCTTTCTTTTGGCAACTCTTGCCTGTATGGAGATATGCACAGGTAATCCGTTAAAAAGATATTTTGTACTTTTTGCGGCTTCTTTATGTTACGGGCTTTACATTGTTCCAAGCTCAATCTATTGGGTAATGCCTGTTTGCATAGCGGGAGGGCTATATCTGCTTTTTGAAAAAGAATATGTAAAACTCCTGAAGCTCTTTTTGTCAGGTGTATGTGCTGCAATTGTCACCTTTTTCCTGTACGTGATAATCTGGCTGGCAATTGGGGCTAACCTTCTGTGCAAAGAAGAGGGAAGTGCCTTTTTTGGAATGGGACAGGTGAGTGTGATCTTAAAAGCGCCATTCACAGCGATGTTTAAGGGCATTGAATATATGACAGATACTCCCTATATCCAAAGTATTGACAGGGTGGAATGTGTAAAGGGACTTTTTGATTATTTTAGTGTCCTGTGCTCGCAGTATTATGACAGGATCGGAGCCCTTGCACTGGTGTTGCTTTCAGTCGGTGTAGTGGCATGTATTATCTCTCTTTTTACTGATAAAAAGATTGAACGGAATAAGCGCTTTATGCTTTTCTTTGTGATAAGCTGCAGTGTTCTTGTGCCTGTAATGCTGATTATTCAAAGTGTTCATCCATATAAGAGAGTGCTCAGCTTTTACCTGATCCCGCTACTTATTGCATTTGCAATATGCATTTTGGGGCTCTTTGGTGCAATCAGGAAAAAGAACAGAGCTACTATTGCGGAAGTTGTTGTGATGTCCCTTGCTGTTATATATTGTGTTTGCAATGTACTCGGCGGATACTACAACCAGGAGCTTGCAGAGGTTGAAAATAAGATAGAATCTGCCTTTGAGGGGATGAATCCAAGTGAAATAGACACAATATACTACACTGATGACTTTCAGAAGTATGTCTTAAAATTCTATCATGATGTCATGCCTGCAGAGGTCTATACTTTAGCTGAGGCAAACTACGTAGTAATTGGTCCCGAGCAGCTGGATGAAAGCTATACGGAACCTGTTTGGCCTGTTCTTTATCCATTCAGTCAGGGACTTTTGGATGACGTCGAAAGAGATATGGAAGAAGTTTCAAGTTCTGAAGGATACACCGTTTACAAAAGAAGGTAAAGAATGCGCATAAAATGGGCACTTTAAGTGATTTAAAAAAATTTTTAAAAAAAATTGAAAAAAGTACTTGCATTTCTATTTGGTTTGAGATAATATAAACAAGTCGTCGCGATACGGCAGGCGACAAAAACTTAAATGCCTCGTTGGTCAAGCGGTTAAGACGCTGCCCTCTCACGGCAGAATCAGCGGTTCGATTCC
This sequence comes from Butyrivibrio sp., assembly GCA_015056585.1. Taxonomy (GTDB): domain Bacteria; phylum Bacillota; class Clostridia; order Lachnospirales; family Lachnospiraceae; genus Butyrivibrio. Next base: position 46,020 of record SVFZ01000106.1, read on the forward strand.
GCTACGAGGTATTCTGTTTTTAAAACAGCCCAACCCTATGAAGTCTGTGTCAGTATTGATACAGATTTTTTCATTATATTGGGGTTTGACGCTTTTAGAAACATGTGTTATCATGAACATGATGACATTGTAATGATGACTAGTTTGAAGTGGACTTTCGCGAGTCCACTTTATTTATGCCAAGAAATAAGGACTCAAAGTCATGACAAACTGTGCTTGCACAGAGTTTGGCATGACCTTGAGGACAAAACATGCATGAGGAAAAAAGATATGCGAGCGAAGTGAGCAGATCGATTTCCGAATGCATGTAGGATTGCGAGAACGAAGTGTAGCAATCCGTATTTCTTGGTAGACATTAGAAGAATGCACATCCAATACCCAAAAGGAGATTCAAATGTCGAAAAAAGACGATATCGAGAAGAAGACGGAAGCTCTTTTGACTCCTATTGCAGAGAAATGCGGCGTATCCATTTACGATGTGGAATATGTCAAGGAGGCCGGAGAGTGGTACCTTAGAGCCTACATCGACAAAGAGGGCGGGGTGGATATCAATGACTGTGTTGATGTCAATCATGCTCTTTCCGATGCACTTGATGTGGACGATTTTATTGATGAAGCCTATACACTTGAAGTTTCAAGTCCGGGACTTGGCAGACAGCTCAAGAAAGACAGACACTTTGAGAACAGCTTAGGACAGGATGTGGAGCTTAAGCTTTTTAAGGCAAGAGACGGAGTTAAGGAGTTTGCCGGAACACTAAAGAGCTATGATGCTTCTTCAGTTACCGTAACTATAAATGATAAAGATGAAGTTTTTTCAAGAAAAGAGATATCAGTGATTAAGCTTGCTCTGGATTTTTGATCTGAGCGGAAAAAAGGAGATTATCATGAGTAAAGAATTAATGGATGCACTCACTCTTTTAGAGAAGGAGAAGAACATCAGCAAGGATTCTCTGTTTGATGCAATTGAGAATTCACTTATCACAGCCTGCAAGAACAACTTTGGAAAGGCTGATAACATCAGAGTTGAGGTTGACAGAGAAAGCTGCGATTTCAAATGCTTTGCAGAGAAGGAAGTAGTTGAGACTGCTGATGATGTAATGGATCCTCAGATTGAGATCAGCCTTGATGATGCCAAGAAGATCAATAAGAAGGCAAAAGTTGGTGATATGGTTGATGTTCCTTTAAACTCCAAGGAGTTTGGACGTATCGCCACACAGAACGCCAAGAACGTTATCCTTCAGAAGATCCGCGAGGAAGAGCGTGGAGCTATCTATAATGAATATTTTGAAAAAGAACACGACATTGTAACAGGTGTTGTTCAGAGATTCATTGGTAAGAACGTAAGCATCAACCTTGGAAGAGCAGATGCTATCCTCAATGAGAACGAGCAGGTTAAGGGTGAGGTTTACAGACCTACACAGAGACTTCGCGTATATGTTCTTGAGGTCAAGAACGGTTCAAAGGGACCAAGAATCCTCGTTTCACGTACACATCCCGATCTTGTAAAGAGACTTTTCGAGCAGGAAGTTGCTGAGATCCAGGACGGAACTGTTGAGATCAAGTCTATCGCAAGAGAAGCAGGAAGCCGTACAAAGATCGCTGTTTACTCAAACAATCCTAACGTTGATGCCGTAGGAGCGTGTGTCGGCGTTAATGGTGCAAGAGTTAACCTTATCGTTGATGAGCTGGGCGGTGAGAAAATTGACGTTGTAAGCTGGGATGAGAACCCGGGTAACCTTATTCAGAACGCTCTTTCACCTGCAAAGATCGTTGCGGTATTTGCCGATCCTGATGAGAAGAGTGCCAAGGTTGTAGTTCCTGACTATCAGCTTTCACTTGCAATCGGTAAGGAAGGTCAGAATGCAAGACTTGCTGCAAGACTTACAGGCTACAAGATTGACATCAAGAGCGAGACTCAGGCTAAGGATGCAGTTGGATTCCGTATGGAAGACTACCTCGACGATGAAGACGAGTACGATGAGGAGTACGAGGGCGAGTACGAAGAGGGAGAATATGAGGAAGGCGAAGTTTCCGAAGTAGAAACAGACGAAGAAACAGAGGCTTCTGAAGAAGAATAAATTTGCAGTATTACTGTTAATCGGGTCAGATCCGATGAACAGGAATGGAGAAATCAATGCAGAAAAAGATTCCCATGAGGAAGTGTGTTGGCTGCGGAGAGATGAAAGAGAAGAAGGAAATGATCAGAATCCTTAAGACACCAGAGGATGAGATCATTCTGGATACAACAGGAAGAGCAAACGGCAGAGGCGCTTACATCTGCAACAGCGCTGACTGTCTTGCAAAGGCCATCAAGAATAAAGGTCTTGAGAGATCTCTTAAGTCTCAGATACCGGAAGATGTATCAGCCAGGTTAAAAGAGGAGCTTAACTAAATCTTGAATTCTGAAAAAATATATTCTTTACTTGGTTTATGTATGCGTGCCGGAAAGCTGAAAAGCGGTGAATTTGCTACTTTGGAAGCGATAAGAGCGCGTAAGGCTGAACTTGTTATCGTAAGTGAAGATGCTTCAGATAACACCAAAAAACAGTTTAGCGATAAATGTAGTTACTATGAAGTCCCGATGATTTTCTTTGGAGACAAGGAGAGTCTTGGGCATGCAATTGGTAAGGATGTTCGAACAAGTCTGGCTATAACAGACAAAGGCTTTGCACAGTCGCTTCGGAAGAACTTACTTTCTACTAACACTAGTACGGAGGAAATGTAATGGCAAAAATAAAAATATCCGATCTTGCATTTGAGCTTGGATGCGAAGGAAAAGAGCTTATAAGCTTTTTGCAAGGGAAAGGCATAGAAGCAAAGCGTTCGAACAGTTCTATAGAAGAGGAAGATGCAGAGGTAGCAAGAAAACATTTTAAGGCTGCATCAAAAGAGGAGTCTCCAAAACAGGCTCAGGAGGACAAAGCTGCGAAAGCTGAAAAGACTCCTTCAGAAGAGCCCAAGGCAAAAGAGAAAACTGCTGAAGCTAAGGCAAAGCCGGCTGACAAGGCACATGCAGCTGACAAGACACCTGCAGCTGACAAGGCTCATACTGACAAGGCTTCTTCCGATAAGGGTGCTGAGGCTCCAAAGAAAAAGAAGAAGATCATCATGGTCACAAATGCCGGCAATTCTAAAATGGGTGGATTTGGCGGACAAAACGGCGGTGGCAATAACAATAATAATCAGCGTCGTGACAACAGAGACAATTCCTTTAGGAATAATAACAACGGACAGCAGGGCAGAAAAACTTTTGCCCAGTCACAGAATGTTTATCATCCTATCAAGCCTTTAACAGCTCCTTCACAGCTTGAGAGCTATAACACACCTATTAAGAAGACCAGTCCTGTAGCACCTAAGAAGGAAGCAGCTCCTGCACCCGTTCAGGAACAGGCTCAGGTTCAGACTCAGGCAGCACCTGCACAGGTTCAGCCACAGGCTCCTGCTCAGGAGCAGGCACCGGTACAGAATGCAAGACCGGCTGCACCTGATAACAGAACAAGAGACAACAGATCCGAAAACAGGCAGGATAACAGACCTGCTCGTCCTGCGGGAGACAGAAACGACAGGAATGACAGAAATAATGGCTTTGGTCGTGGCGGAGACAGAAACGGCAGTTTCGGCAAAGGCGATAGGAACGGCCAGGGCGGCGGATTCAGAAAGGATTCTTCAGCAGGCGGATTTGCTCAGAGAGCCGGCGGTGAAGGAAAACCTGATAACAGAAACGGTCAGGGCGGTAAGTTCGCAGGCAGGAATGATAAGTTTGGCGGTAAATTCGACAATAAGGGCGGCGCAAGAGGTGGCTCCTTCGATGCTCCTTCAGCAAAAGAGGGTGGAAGCCACAGAGACGAAGAAAGACGCCGTATGGGTCAGGAAAAGGATAAGAGAAACAGGAAAGATCTTGCTTATGAGCAGGAAGAGATGATGCCAAGAAGCAAGAGAGTCGGCAGATTCATCAAACCTGAGGTTAAGAAGGTAGAAGAACCTGAAGAGCAGATCAAGGTTATCACTATTCCTGAGAAGGTCTCCATCAAGGAGCTTGCTGAGAAGATGAGAATGCAGCCATCTGTTATCATCAAGAAGCTCTTTATGGCAGGTCAGGTTTCAACAGTTAATACTGAGCTTACCTATGAGGAAGCTGAAAATATCGCGATGGAATATGAGATCCTTTGCGAGAAGGAAGTACCTGTAGATGTTATCGAGGAACTTCTTAAAGAAGAAGAGGATGCTCCTGAAACACTTAAAAAGCGTCCGCCTGTTGTCTGCGTAATGGGTCACGTTGACCATGGTAAGACTTCACTTCTTGATGCTATCCGTAAGACATCTGTAACTGACAGAGAGGCCGGTGGTATCACACAGAGAATCGGTGCGTATACAGTATCAGTTAATGATCAGAAGATCACATTCCTTGATACACCCGGTCATGAAGCATTCACAGCAATGCGTATGCGTGGTGCTAACTCAACCGATATCGCTGTTCTTGTAGTTGCAGCTGATGATGGAGTTATGCCACAGACTATAGAAGCTATCAACCATGCTAAGGCTGCTGAGGTTGAAATCATCGTTGCAGTCAATAAGATTGATAAGCCAAATGCAAATGTAGACAGAGTTAAGCAGGAGATGACAGAGTATGGTCTCGTCTCTACAGACTGGGGTGGAACAACAGAGTTTGTTCCTGTATCTGCCAAGTCCGGAGAGGGTATTGAAGATCTTCTTGAGACAATCATCCTTACTGCTGATATCTTAGAGCTTAAGGCTAATCCTGACAGAGAGGCAAGAGGACTTGTCCTTGAGGCAAGACTTGATAAGGGCCGTGGACCTGTTGCTAACGTTCTGGTTCAGAAGGGAACTCTTCATGTTGGAGACTTCATTTCTGCCGGAGCAAGCTCAGGTAAGGTTAGAGCAATGGTTGACGATAAGGGCAACAAGCTTAAGGAAGCTCTTCCTTCACAGCCTGTAGAGATTCTTGGTCTTTCAGATGTGCCTAATGCCGGAGAAGTATTCCTCGGACATGAGACTGACAAGCAGGCCAAGCAGTACGCTAATACTTACCTTCAGCAGCACAAGAAGGATCTTATCGAGGAGACAAAGGCTAAGATGTCTATCGATCAGCTCTACTCCAAGATTGAGGAAGGTAAGCTTCAGGAACTCAACATTATCATCAAGGCTGACGTTCAGGGTAGCGTAGAAGCTCTTAAACAGTCACTTCTTAAGCTTTCAAATGATGAGGTTGTAATTAAGGTTATCCACGGTGGTGTTGGTGCAATCAATGAATCTGATGTAACACTTGCAGCAGCTTCAAATGCTATCATCATCGGGTTTGATGTTCGTCCTGATGCTACAGCAAAGAGTATGGCTGAGCATGAAGGCGTAGAGATCAAGCTTTACAAGGTTATTTACCAGGCAATCGAAGAGATTGAATATGCTATGAAGGGCATGCTTGCTCCTGTTTATGAGGAGAGAGTTACAGGACATGCTGAAGTCCGTCAGATTTTCAAGGCTTCCAAGGTTGGTAATATCGCCGGAGCATTTGTTAAGGACGGTGTTATCAAGAAAGAATGTAAGGTTCGTATCACAAGAGACGATGAACAGATCTTTGAAGGTGATCTTGCTTCTCTTAAGAGATTCAAAGATGACGTCAAGGAAGTTAAGGAAGGCTTCGAATGTGGTCTTGTATTTGATGGATTTGATTCCATCCACGAAGGCGATATGGTAGAAGCATATGAAATGGTAGAAGTACCGAGGACGTAAAGTGAGATAGGAAATCTACGATTTCCGTGATCGAACTTTGTTCTGGCGAGCGCCAGCGAGAGCAGAACTTCCTTATCAAAGGAGAAAACATGCGAAAGAACAGCAACAAAAATAAGAGAATCAACGGAGAGGTGATGAAGGTTGTTTCAGAAGCCATCCGTTACAGCAAAGATCCAAGAATCAGCCCTATGACTTCGGTTATGGATGTTGAAGTTGCTCCGGACCTTAAAACATGCAAGGTTTGGGTAACTGTTATGGGTGATGATGAGGACAGAGCAAGAACAGCCGAAGGCTTAAAGAGTGCAGCAGGATATATACGCAGCACTCTTGCCAAAGAGCTGAATATGAGATATACTCCCGAGCTTCGCTTTATCATGGACGACTCTATTGAGTATGCTATCAATATGTCCAGGAAGATTGATGAAGTTACTGCCAAGGATAACGAGGCACGAGCTGCAAGAGGAGAGGATATCGAGGAAGAGGACGACACATTCTAATATCGGATAATATATTTTGGTTTTGAAAGTGTCAGACTCATATAATGTAGATTTTATGTGATCAGGACAGTATAAAGGAAAATAATATGAAGATTGATGAATATTTGGCAGGCGTAAAAACAGTAGCGATTAGTGGACATATACATCCCGATGGTGACTGCATTGGCTCTTGCATGGGTATGTATCTTTATATCACTAAGAACTATCCTGATATCAGAGTGGACGTGTTCCTTGAGGAGGTTCCGGAGGAACTGAAGTTTATCAAAAATGCAGATAAGATAAACACGGAGTACAGGACTGATGTTGATGTATATGATCTCTTTATCTGTCAGGATACTGCAAAAGACAGATTGGGAGAAGCTGAGAAGCTTTTTGAGAATGCAAAAAAGACCATCAACATTGATCATCATGTGAGCAATTCAGGATGCGGAGACATAAATTATGTTGTGCCGACAGCCAGTTCCGCCTGTGAACTTGTATTTGATGTTATAGACGAAGACAAGATTGATGTTGAAATTGCCAAAGCTCTGTACACCGGAATAGTAACAGATACAGGTGTGTTCAAATATAACAATACATCCCCAAAGACTCTTAATACTGTGGCAAAACTTATTGCTTTCGGTTTTGATTTTGGAAGTATTGTAGATCATGTTTTTTATGAAAAAACATATCTGCAGAACCAGATTCTTGGAAGAGCTCTTTTGGAGAGTATTCTTATGATGGATGGCAGGGTATGTGTTTCTGTAGTATCCAGACAGACAATGGATTTCTACGGATGCACCAGTAATGACCTTGATGGAATTGTCAACCAGCTTCTCTTAACTATTGGTGTTAACTGCGCCATTTTTATGTATGAGAATGAACCTATGGAATACAAGGTCAGCCTTAGAAGTGATGGCACCGTTAACGTCTCCAAGATTGCTCAGATCTTTGGCGGAGGCGGACATGTGAGAGCTTCAGGATGTAATATAAACGGAACACAGCACGATGTTATCAACAGCGTTATGCAATATGTGCATCAGCAGCTTGAGGGCACTGAAGGCTGATGGTTTAAGGACGATGTGATAAAAAAATACGGGTCCAAGGGATTGAAGTAATAATTCATATATGTTGCTCACTGCACTAAACACTTCGCTGAGCCCAAGGTCTCAGCTACGTAGTGCAGAAATCGCCCATATATGAATTATTACTCCAACCCCTGTACCCGTTTTTTTTATCTACATCTGGCTGTGAATACATGCAGGAACTCATGTGTACATAAATCACTGCTGATTTCATATGCATATAGGTTTTTGCTGGTTTTGATTGATCTTGATAGGGTTAGGCCAGGTAGAATAGGTAAGATAGATAGGCTAGTTAGGGCTAGGGAGAGGGATGGCGAATAAGTATAATGGACTAATAAATATATATAAGGAACCGGGATTTACATCAAATGATGTGGTGGCTAAGTTGCGCGGAATTCTGAAGCAGAAGAAGATTGGCCACACCGGGACTTTGGATCCTGATGCTGTAGGAGTTTTGGTCGTCTGTCTTGGAACAGGTACCAAGCTTGTTGAGATGCTTACAGACCATGATAAGGAGTATATAGCTCAGTGCAGACTTGGTGTAACTACTGATACTCAGGATATGTCGGGTAAAGTTTTAAATGAGTCTCCTGTAAATGTTACAAAGGCTGAGCTAAGGGAGGCGGTCGCAGCTTTTGTCGGCGATTATGATCAGATTCCACCGATGTTTTCAGCTATAAAACAAAATGGCAAAAAACTGTATGAACTTGCCAGAGAAGGCATAGAAGTCGAGAGAAAACCAAGACGCATACATATTGATGCCATTACAATTCTGGATGATGAAAAGCTTCTTAGTGACCATGTTTTTACCATGGAGATAAAATGTTCAAAGGGAACATATATAAGAACTCTCTGCAATGATATCGGAGAGAGACTTGGATGTGGAGCAGCCATGCAAAGCCTTGCAAGAACCAGAGTCGGAGCTTTTTCACTGGATAGTGCGATCACTCTTTCACAGGTGGAAGAGATGAGAAATGGTGGAACCCTGGACAGCGTGATAAAATCTCCCGAGTACATATTCAGAGACCTGGACGCCATACATGTAAAAGATAGCGCAAGAGCATTATTGGAAAACGGCAACAGCTTCAGGAAGGACAATGTTCTTAATGAGGATCCGGACGGTGTGAACGACAAGGAATTTGAAAAAGAAATGTTTACTGAAGGCAATATGGTCAGAGTTTATGCTGAGGATGAAACATTTTTCGGGATATACAAATATGACGCAAGGACAAGGCAGTTTAAGGTGGACAAGTTCTTTTTTGAAAAACAGGCTTAATTTATGAAAATCATAACCAGACTTGATGAACTTAATATAGAAGACAAGACAGCTCTTGCCATGGGCAAGTTTGATGGCATTCATTTAGGACACAAGAAGCTTCTTAATATGATTTTGGATCAGAGACAAGATGGCCTTAAGGCAACAGTTTTTACTTTTGAACCATCACCTGAGGAATTCTTTGTGGGCCACACTGTAAGGCAGCTCTTTACCAGAGAAGAAAAAAGGCGCGCTTTTGAAAAAATGGGAGTTGATATACTTGTGGAATTTCCGCTTACTGCAGATACAGCCGCAACTCCTCCGGAAGATTTTGTAAGGACTATCTTATCTGAGGATCTTAATGCCGGGTACATTGCAGCAGGAACAGACGTATCTTTTGGCGACAAGGGAAGGGGAGATCAGTATCTTTTGCGGAATATGAGTAAAGAGCTGGGCTTTGAACTCCATCTTATTGATAAAGTTATGTTGGATGGTCAGGAAGTAAGCTCCACCAGGGTAAGAAATGTCGTTGCTGACGGAGATATGCCTATGGCAAAAAGACTTCTTGGAGATGACTACAGTGTGAGCGGAATTGTTGAGCATGGAGCACACCTGGGAACAACAATAGGCGTCCCTACTGTAAATGTACTTCCGCCTGACAATAAGCTTTTACCGCCATTTGGAGTGTACAAGAGCACGGTGGTTATTGGTGACAGATCCTTTGCGGGAATGACTAATATAGGCAGAAAACCTACCGTATCTGATTCGGGAAGAGTTGGGGTAGAGACGTACATCTATGATTTTAATGAGGATGTTTACGGAAAGCTTATTGAAGTGAAATTGCTGAAATTCATGCGCCCTGAGATGAAATTTGACGGTGTGGAGCAGTTAAAGGCTCAGATACACACAGATATTGAAGAAGCGAGAAATTGATTTTGACACCATGGATTAAATATGCTAATATATGTTAGTTGCTGAGTCTTTTCAGCAATATGATGTAACTACCTTTACTCAGAACTATGGATACTCCAACCGGTTCTTGGTAATAGGCCGATTATCGTAATCGCCGGTTTATAACATTTATCCGGTGTTTACAGAACTACATTTTATCATTATAGGAGAAAGAGAATGATTACAAAAGAGAAGAAAACAGAAGTTATCAACAAGTTCGCAAGAAAAGCTGGCGATACAGGATCACCAGAGGTTCAGGTTGCAATTCTTACAGAGAGAATTCAGGAGCTCAACGAGCACCTTCAGAAGAACCCTAAGGATCACCACTCAAGAAGAGGACTTCTTAAGATGGTTGGTCAGAGACGTAGCCTTCTTGGATACCTCAAGAAGAAGGACATTGAAGCTTATCGTAAGCTTATCGCTGATCTTGGTCTTAGAAAGTAATTCATTTCACAAAGAAAGCGGGATGAGGCTGATGAGAATCGGCCTATTCCGCTTTTATACGTTTATGTGATATTAGGCTTCAAAGTTATAATAAAGGCTATATTTTGTGGCTTTTATTATGACCTTGAACACTTAATATCATGTAAACATACAATCAACATTTTTAAATGCACACGCACCCGAAGTGTTTATTATCCATGATAATATGCAGAACAGGGACTGCGGATGAGCAGAAAAAGGAGAGAAAATGGTAAAAACTTATTCAATGGAACTGGCTGGTCGTACACTTAAGGTAGAGATCGGTAAGGTTGGTAAACAGGCAAACGGATGTGCTTTCATGCAGTATGGAGATACTACAGTTCTTTGTACAGCCACAGCATCTGCAAAGCCAAGGGATGGAATTGACTTCTTCCCTCTTTCAGTAGAGTATAGTGAGAAATTCTATGCGGTAGGCAAATTCCCGGGTGGATACAATAAGAGAGAGGGCAAGCCTTCTGAGAATGCTATCCTCACAAGCCGTGTAATTGACCGTCCTATGCGTCCTCTTTTCCCAAAGGACTACCGTAATGATGTTACTATCGAGACTATGGTTATGGCAGTAGATCCTGAATGCCGTCCTGAGCTTGTAGCTATGCTCGGCGCTTCAGTTTCTGTTTCAATTTCCGATATTCCGTTCGATGGTCCATGTGCTATGACACAGATAGGTATGATCGATGGAGAGCTTATTGTTAACCCTACTCAGGAGCAGTGGAATACTGGAGATCTTAAGCTTACAGTTGCATCTGTAGGACAGAAGGTAATCATGATCGAGGCAGGTGCCAACGAAATTCCTGAGGAGAAGATGAAGGAAGCTATCTACAAGGCTCATGATGTGAACCTTCAGATTATCGAATTCTTCAAGGGTATCGTAGCTGAGGTTGGTAAGCCAAAGCACGAGTACACAAGCTGCGCAGTTCCTGAAGAACTCTTTGCTGCTATCAAGGAAGTTGTTCCTCCTGAAGAGATGGAGAAGGCTGTATTTACAGATGACAAGCAGACAAGAGAAGCTAATATCGCTGATATTACAGACAGACTTACAGAAAAATTTGCTGATAACGAAGAGTGGCTTGCTATTCTTGGTGAGGCAATTTATCAGTATGAGAAGAAGACAGTTCGTAAGATGATCCTCAAGGATCACAAGAGACCTGACGGACGTGAGATCAAGCAGATCAGACCTCTTTCTGCCGAAGTTGATCTTATTCCAAGAGTACACGGAAGTGCTATGTTTACTCGTGGACAGACTCAGATCTGCGACGTTGTAACACTTGCTCCTCTTTCAGAGGCTCAGAAGGTAGAAGGTCTTGACAGCTTTGCTGCAGATAAGAGATATGTACATCAATACAACTTCCCTGCTTATTCAGTAGGTGAGACCAAGGTTTCAAGAGGACCCGGACGTAGAGAGATCGGACACGGAGCTCTTGCTGAGAGAGCGCTTCTTCCTGTTCTTCCAAGCGCAGAAGAGTTCCCATATGCAATTCGTGCCGTATCAGAGACATTTGAGTCAAACGGATCCACATCAATGGCTTCAACTTGCGCATCATGCATGTCACTTATGGCTGCAGGTGTTCCTATTAAGAAAATGGTTGCCGGTATTTCCTGCGGTCTTGTAACAGGCGATACAGATGATGATTTCGTAGTTCTTACTGATATCCAGGGTCTTGAGGACTTCTTCGGAGACATGGACTTCAAGGTAACAGGAACAAAAGACGGTATCACAGCAATCCAGATGGATATCAAGATCCATGGTCTTACAAAGCCTATCGTTGAGACAGCTATCGCACAGTGCCGTGAGGCAAGACTCTTCATCATGGATGAGTGCATGAGCAAGGCTATCGCAGAGCCTCGTAAGGAAGTATCCAAGTATGCACCTAAGATCGTATCTATCCAGATCGATCCTGAGAAGATCGGTGATGTTGTTGGACAGAGAGGTAAGACTATCAACGAGATCATTGCAAGAACAGGCGTTAAGATCGATATTACAGATGATGGAAAGGTATCAGTTTGCGGCGAGGATCAGGACAAGATCGCTGAGGCTGTAAACATGGTCAACATCATTGTTTCTGACTTCGAAAAAGGCCAGGTATTCACAGGTAAGGTTGTAAGCATCAAAGAGTTTGGTGCATTTGTTGAGTTTGCGCCTGGCAAAGAGGGCATGGTTCACATCAGCAAGATCTCCAAAGAGAGAATCGATCATGTTGAAGATGTTCTTACTCTTGGCGATACAGTTAAGGTTGTTTGCCTTGGCAAGGACAAGATGGGCAGAATCAGCTTCTCAATGAAGGATTGCGCTCAAAACTAAAGGCTGAACACTTAGCGAGGTGTTTTCGAGCTTAGTGTGAAGCTTGTTCCGGCTCACATGCTTGCATGTGAGAGCGGAACTTCCTTTCGAGAGCGGAACTTCCTTTCGAGAGCGGAACTTCCATGTGAGAGCATGAGCGAAGATAAAAGGGTTTATATTAACGGGGCCGGCATGTAGTCACATACCGGCCTCATGTTGGGTATGATGTATGGCATCAGTCATTACTCTGATACATATATTTTGCGAAATTGTAAGACAGAAAAATGGAAGTCTGAATATGCATGTACTGCATAATTAAGAATGACATTTTTCGTTCCATTTTTTAGCATAAGGATTATAAAATGAGCAATACGAAAGAAACTATAAATGAAATAAATAAGCGTCGTACCTTTGCCATTATTTCCCACCCGGATGCAGGTAAGACAACACTTACGGAGAAATTCCTCCTTTACGGCGGAGCCATCAATATGGCCGGCAGTGTAAAGGGTAAGGCAACAGCAAGGCATGCGGTTTCTGACTGGATGGAGATTGAGAAGCAGAGAGGTATTTCTGTAACATCATCAGTTCTTCAGTTCAATTTTGAAGGCTGCTGCATCAATATTCTTGATACACCGGGACACCAGGATTTCTCTGAGGATACCTACAGAACACTTATGGCAGCGGATTCGGCAGTAATGGTAATCGACGCAAGTAAGGGTGTTGAGGCTCAGACCAGAAAGCTTTTCAAGGTTTGTGCTATGAGCCACATTCCGATCTTTACATTCATCAATAAGCTTGACCGTGATGCCATGGATACTTTTGACCTTCTTGATGACATAGAGAACAATCTTGGAATTGCTACATGTCCTATGAACTGGCCTATCGGTTCAGGTAAGAACTTCAAGGGTATCTATGATAGAAGAGAGGCACATATCGTTACTTTTTCTGAGACTCAGAAGGGTACCAAAGAGGGAAAAGAGACCTTTATAAGCCTTGATGATAAGGCTGGAATTGATGCTGAAGTCGGACAGGAAGCTTTTGAAAAACTTCAGAATGAGATTGAACTTCTTGATGGAGCCGGAGCACAGTATGATCTTGAAAAAGTAAGAGCAGGTGAGCTTACTCCTGTTTTCTTCGGATCAGCTCTTCAGAACTTTGGTGTTGAGCTGTTCCTTCACCATTTCCTTAAGATGGCCACACCTCCGACAGGAAGAACATCTGCTGATGGAGAGAAAATAGATCCGTTTGAGAGAGATTTTTCTGCGTTTGTATTCAAGATTCAGGCAAACATGAATAAGGCACACAGGGACAGGATTGCATTCATGAGAATCTGTTCCGGAAGATATGATGCCGACAAGGAAGTTAAGCACGTTCAGAGCGGTAAGGTCATGAGACTTTCACAGCCACAGCAGCTTATGGCTGATGAGCGTAAGATACTGTCAGAGGCTTATGCAGGCGATATCATGGGTGTATTTGATCCCGGTATTTTCTCAATAGGTGATACAGTATGCATGCCTAAGGATACAATTGTTTACGAGGGAATTCCTACTTTCGCACCTGAGCATTTTGCAAGGGTTCGTCAGGTAGATACCATGAAACGTAAGCAGTTCGTAAAGGGTATTACGCAGATAGCGCAAGAAGGTGCAATTCAGATTTTCCAGGAGTACAATACCGGTCTTGAGGAAATAATTGTAGGTGTTGTAGGTGTTCTTCAGTTTGACGTATTGAAATTCAGGCTCCAGAGTGAGTACAAAGTAGATATAATTCTTGAGAATCTTCCGTATGAGTACATCAGATGGGTAGACAATGAGGATGTAGATATGTCTTCACTTGTGGGAACATCGGATATGAAGAAGATCAAGGATATGCACGACAGACCACTTCTTTTGTTCATCAATGAGTGGAGTGTAGGTATGACAATGGATAGAAACAAGGGCCTTGTTCTTTCTGAATTTAAGAAGAACTAATTGGACTTATCGTTTCTTTAGATGCTGCAGTCACTTAAGCAGCAATGATGCTTTTCGGGGGAATACTTAGGGTGAGATTATTACTTTTTAAAAAGAGAATAGTTTCTATTTTAGGCATTCTTTTATCTGTTGCCCTTTTAACCGGCTGCCAGTATTCGAGCCTTGATGAATATCTGGAACTGCTCGGAATGAAGGACTCTTATCATGATGAGCCGGCAGATGGCGAAACATATACGGAAAGTACATATTCTGATACAGACAGCTCCTATGAAAGTTTCAGCGATGATACTAAAGAGGAGAGCGACTCTTATTCTACAGACCCGGATGATTACCTGGATGAGAGTCTGATTGCCGGAATCGAAGAGAGCATGCCGGATTATGACAGCGATGAAGCTGCAGATGACAGTTCGGTGGAAGATGGCATATTTTTTTCCACCTACAAAGCACTTACTGAGTCTGAGCTAAATGAAGAGATGAAGGCTGCAAGAGATAAGGCCGGAATCACTAACGAGAGCCTTGACAAGCTCAAGGAATCTCAGCAGGGGCTTTATGCCTATGAGAGGCTTACAAACTCCGGCAAGACTCTTTATGTGGAAATCCTGTCAATCCTTCAGAGCATGGCGGAAAACGTCCCTGTCTCAACTACCAGCAGTGATGCGATAGATCTGGTTTTTAATTATGTTATGCTTGATCATCCGGAGATTTTCTATGTGGATGGTTACAAGTACACGAATTACACTGTGGGCGATGAGATCACAAAGGTCAGTTTTTCCGGAAACTACACTTATAGCAGTGATGAGGTGGCAAGGAGGCAGTCGCTTATTAATCAGGCAGTTAACGAATGCCTTGCGGGAGCTCCTTCTTCTACGGATGATTACTATGCTGTAAAGTACATATATGAGTATCTTATTCAGAATACCGAATATGATGCCAGCAATCCGGATAATCAGAATATCTGCTCGGTTTTTATTGATAAAAGAAGTGTTTGCAACGGATATGCCAAGGCGGCTCAGTATCTTCTCAACAAATTGGGAATACAGACGCTCCTTGTAACCGGAACTGTCAATACCAAGAAGGCGAGGAACGTTCGCCATGCGTGGAATATAGTTCTTTGCAATGACCTGTACTATCATTTTGACGCAACCTGGGGGGATTCCTCCTATCAGGTTGGAAATGGCGAGAGTGCAGATGCCACAAAGCTTCCTGCAGTTAATTATGATTATCTTAATGTAACTACAGATGAGATACTCAAAAACCACACAATATCAGATGATATTTACCTTCCTACCTGTGGCAGCATGAACGACAATTACTATGTCAGAGAGGATGAGTATTTCACCACAACAGAAATGGCTCTGGTAAAAGAGCTGTTTGACAGAAGGTACAATGACGGAAGCGAAAGCGTCGTCATGAAGTGTGCAAATAAAGATATATACAATACATTTTTTAACCAGCTTATTACTGAAAGAGGTGTATTTGACTGCATGCAGGGCGATACATCCACGGTATCCTATACTACTTTTGAAGATACCAACACTATAATCTTTTGGCTGTGACTGTCACTGTTATTTTATGCATATTCATGGTATAATTATTCAGTGATGGCATCTATTTTAATGAAGAGGTGTATTAAATGGGAAAAGAATTAGCAGAGATCGGATCAGTTAAAATTGCAGATGATGTAGTTGCAAGGATTGCTGCGCTTGCGGCCCTTGAGGTTGACGGGGTTTCAGCTATGGCAGGCAATTATACAAGCGATGTACTTGAGAAAGTAAGCCGCAAGAACCTTTCAAAGGGAGCGAAAGTAATGCTGAGTGCTTCTGAAGTTAAAGTTGACCTTGCGCTTATGATGGCTTACGGCTTTAACATCCCTGCGACATGTCAGCAGGCACAGACTCGTGTTAAATCCACAATAGAGAATATGACCGGACTTGCTGTAACAGATGTAAATATCAGAATTGCCGGAATTACAATGCCTGAGGCATAAAGACATATCATATTTGGCGCTGCATTATAGGTGCCATAAATTTTTATTTTAAACAGAATGGATGTTACTATGAACAGAACTGAACTGAGAGAGCAGATATTTCAACTGCTTTTCCGTGTTGAATTTAATACCCCTGAAGAGATGTCTGAGCAGGAGGAACTCTTTACAACCACAGGCGATACAGAGTTTACCAAGACTGATGCGGACTATATCAGGGATAAATATGAGAAGATAGCAGAGAAGCTCCCCGAGATCGATGCAGCCATCAATGAGAAGACAGAGGGCTGGAATACAGATCGTATGGCTAAAGTTGAGCTGACAATCATCAGGCTTGCAGTATACGAGATCAAATTTGATGAGACAGTTCCTACCGGAGTTGCTATCAATGAAGCTGTTGAGCTTGCCAAGAAGTTTGGCCAGGATGGCTCACCGGCATTTGTAAATGGAGTGTTGGCTAAATTTGCGCAGTGAATATACAGTCACACAGGTCAATTCTTACATTAAAAATATGTTTACCCAGGACTTCCTCCTTCAGGGTGTAACAGTCAAGGGAGAGGTCAGCAACTGCAAATACCATTCCTCAGGACACATATACTTTACCTTAAAGGATAAGGGCGGAGCTATTGCTTGTGTCATGTTTAGGACAGACAAAGAGCGGGGCGGCCTTAAGTTTGCCATGCAGGAGGGCCAGCAGGTCAAGGTTTCCGGTAAGATTGACGTATATGAAAGAGATGGCAAGTACCAGCTCTATGCTAGGCAGATAGAACTAGACGGAGCAGGTGCTCTTTATGAGCGCTTTGAAGAGTTAAAAAAGAGACTTCAGGAATCAGGCATGTTTGCAGATGAGTACAAGCAGCCGATTCCATCATACATACAGACTCTCGGTGTTGTTACAGCGCCTACCGGTGCAGCAGTACGTGATATCATAAATGTTGCCACTAGGAGGAATCCACATATCCAGATTATTCTTTATCCTGCCATTGTTCAGGGTGATCAGGCTCCCGAGAGCATTGTAAGAGGAATTGAGACTCTTACAAGGAAAAATGTCGACGTGATCATTGTAGGACGAGGCGGAGGTTCTATAGAAGATTTATGGGCTTTCAATGAGGAAGTGGTCGCACAGGCTATTTTCGATTGCCCGATTCCTATTATTTCAGCAGTTGGACATGAGACAGATACAACCATAGCAGACTATGTGGCTGACAGAAGAGCACCTACTCCTTCTGCGGCGGCAGAGCTTGCAGTTTTTGAGTATGACAGATTCCTTCAGGATCTTCAGGACTATTCTTTTACGTTAAACAGAGCCGTCAGCAGGAAGATAACAGCTCTTAAGATGCTTGAGGACCGCTATAAGGAGAGTTTAAGGCTCCTTAGTCCTGCAGGAAGGATAAAAGACAGGCTTCTTAGGCTGGATCAGTATCAGGATGCACTGGCATCTCTTATGGAAAAAAAGATCTTAAGCTTAAGACACAGACTTGACCTTGATATAGAAAAGCTAAAGGGTTTATCGCCTCTTGACAGGCTTAAGGGCGGATACTCCTATGTTTCCGATGAAAATGGTCAGAACATCAGAAGTATAGAGAAAGTAAAGCCGGGAGATAAGCTGTCAATATACGTTACAGATGGCGTTATCGATGCTACTGTAAACGGGACAGAAAATGTATCTTTCTAGATTCAGGTCTTTTGATTTTTGCTTTAGCGATGATAAGTAATATTTTTTTCAGGAGAAAAAATGGCAGCAAAGAAAACAGAGAAAAATGCTGAAGTTCAGCAAAAAAAGCTCTCGGTAGAAGAGGCTTTTGCGCAGATAGAAGAGAAGATCAAGGCTTTGGAAGCCGATGACATAACCCTGGAGGATTCCTTCAAAGAATATCAGGAAGGAATGAAACTTTTAAAGCTCTGCCACGAATCTATAGAAGAGGTTGAGCAGAAAGTTCAGAAAATTGCCGAGGATGGCAGTTTGGAGGATTTTGAGTAAAAATGGCTATGGATGTGGAACAGCTTTTGCAAAATAAAGCCATGCATGTGGAGGATATCCTGAAAAGGAATCTTCCATCAGGGGATGGATATGCGGATGAAGTGGTTGATGCCATGAATTATTCGCTGCTGGCAGGCGGCAAGAGATTAAGACCTGTTATGATGCTGGAGGCTTTTAATCTCTTTTCAAAGGGAAAAACAGATGAATCTGTGGTAGAGCCCTTTGTGGCTGCAATTGAGATGATACACACCTATTCATTAGTGCACGACGATCTTCCTGCTATGGATAATGATGAGTACAGAAGAGGCCGCAAGACAACCCATGCGGTGTACGGTGCAGGTATGGCAACGCTTGCAGGGGACGGACTTCTTAATCTTGCTTTTGAAGTGGCAACTTGTGGCGCGATATCGGGAAAAGAGCTTTCACCCTATGATGGGGAATGTGCAAACAGGTATCTTCAGAGCCTTTACATACTTGGTAAAAAAGCCGGTTACAGAGGCATGGTGGGCGGACAGTGCGCTGACATTATGGCTGAGAATGCTAAGGACATTCCGGAAGAAAAGATGAAGGATATTCTTCATTACATTGATGAGAATAAAACGGGAGCGCTCATAGAGTGCAGCATTATGATAGGTGCAATTTTGGGAGGAGCATCCCAAAAAGATGTTGCTCTTTTGGAAAAGGCCGGCAGCAATGTTGGAATTGCTTTCCAGATTCAGGATGATATTCTTGATATCACAAGCACCCAGGAAGAACTTGGGAAACCTATCGGCTCTGATGAAAAGAACAACAAGAGTACCTATGTAAGTCTCTATGGTATGGATAATGCTAAAGACAAGGTAAAAGAACTGTCGGAGGAAGCCAAGGACATTCTTAAGAATCTTGGATTTGCAGACAGTTTTTTGTCAGAACTTTTTGAATATCTTATCTACCGTAAAAAATAAGAGAGGTAAGTAAAATGCTTCTTGAACAGATAAATAAGACCGGGGATATCAAGAATATTTCAAAGTCGGATTATCCCGAGCTGGCGAAGGAAATTCGCGAGTATCTTATAAATAAAATATCGGTCACCGGAGGGCATCTTGCCTCAAACCTTGGTGTTGTGGAGCTTACAATGGCTCTTCATGTGGCTCTTGATCTTCCTAAGGACAAGATAATCTGGGATGTGGGACATCAGTGCTACACTCATAAGATCCTTACCGGAAGGAAAGATAAATTTGACGGTCTTCGTCAGTACGGCGGCATGAGTGGATTTCCCAAAAGATGCGAGTCTGAGTGTGACTGTTTTGATACAGGGCACAGTTCCACTTCTTTATCAGCGGGACTTGGTATGGTCAAGGCAAGGGACCTTAGTGGAGATGATTACACGGTTGTATCGGTAATAGGCGACGGCTCTTTAACCGGAGGCCTTGCTTATGAAGCTCTCAATAATGCCGGAAAACTTGAAACCAACTATATCATCATTCTTAACGATAATGAGATGTCCATTAGCGAGAGTGTGGGAGGAATGAGAAAATATCTCAACAGCGTCCGCACAAACGATGGATACCTTAACCTGAAGGAAGATGTATATGCTCAGATCAAGGATTCAAGTCCTAAGATTGTAAGCAGCATCAGAAAGGCCAAGAACAGCTTTAAGCAGCTCTTTGTGCCCGGTATGGTTTTTGAGAACCTTGGCATAACTTATTTAGGACCGGTTAACGGACATGATACGGAAAGCCTTGTCAAGATCATAAAGGAAGCCAAGAAAGTGAAGAAAGCGGTTATGATCCATGTCATGACCAAGAAAGGAAAAGGATTTGAGCCGGCAGAAAGACACCCTGCAAGATTCCACGGGACAGAGCCTTTCCTTATTGAGAACGGACTTCCAAGTCATCCAAGGACAACAGCCAACTATCAGGATATTTTCAGCACCGTTATGTGCAAGCTCGGCGCAAGAAATGACAAGGTTGTTGCTATAACAGCAGCTATGGCTGACGGCACAGGACTTAAGAGATTCCGCAATATGTATCCGGAGAGGTTTATCGATGCCGGAATTGCTGAGGAGCACGCCGTTACTTTTGCAGCAGGAATGGCTATCGGAGGCTACAAACCGGTATTTGCGGTTTATTCATCTTTTTTACAGAGGGCATATGATCAGATCATGGAGGATGTTTGCCTTCAAAAGCTCCCTGTTGTGTTTGCTGTGGACAGAGCAGGACTGGTTGGAAGCGATGGAGAAACTCACCAGGGAATATTTGATCTTTCCTATATGTCCAGCATGCCCAATATGACTATTATGGCGCCTAAGAATAAGTGGGAGCTTTCCGACATGCTGAAATTTGCGGTTGATTATAATGATGGACCCACTACTGTCAGATATCCGAGGGGCAATGCCTATGACGGCCTTAAGGAATACAGGGCGGATATAAGGCTCGGTAAGTGCGAGCCGATTTATGAGGAAAAGGATGTATGTCTTTTTGCAGTGGGAAGTATGGTGAAGATTGCCGAAAAGGCCCGCATGATCATCAAAGACAGCGGCATCAACTGCTCACTTGTAAATGCAAGATTTGTTAAGCCCATAGATACTGATTATCTGAAGGTTGCAAGTAAATCACACAAGCTCTTTGTGACAATTGAGGAGAATGTTGCATCCGGCGGATATGGCGAGAAAGTAAGAACATATGTGGACGATGAGAGGCTGGATGTGAGCGTCCTTAGCATTGCAATTCCGGATCAGTTTGTAACTCACGGAAGTGTTGACAAACTCTTAAAGGAACTGGGGATGGATGCGGAGTCCATAGCAAGAAGGGTTATCGACTACGTAAATTAAGTATTATGTACAGGTAAGGATTTATATGGCAAAGGAAAAAGAAAGGCTTGATGTTCTTCTGGTAAACAGAGGACTCGCCACTTCCAGAGAAAAGGCCAAGACTCTTATCATGGCCGGAGATGTTTTTGTCAACGGTCAAAGAGAAGATAAGCCGGGAACGACCTTTGTGGAAGAGAAGATAACATCGCTTGAAATAAGGGGCGATACTCTCCCATATGTAAGCCGCGGCGGTTTAAAGCTTGAGAAGGCTGTTAACAATTTCGGTTTTTCTCTTAAAGATAAGGTCTGCATGGATATAGGCGCATCAACAGGCGGTTTTACAGATTGTATGCTTCAGAATGGGGCAAAAAAGGTATACTCTGTGGATGTGGGACATGGGCAACTGGATTATAAGTTAAGGATCGATGAGAGAGTTGTCTGCATGGAAAAGACAAACTTCAGATATATGGTAAGGGATGACATTTCCGATGATCTGGATTTTGCTTCCTGCGATGTTTCTTTTATCTCTCTGACAAAGATATTGCTGCCGGCAAGACGTCTTTTAAAGGACGAAGGCCAGATGGTCTGTCTTATAAAACCTCAGTTTGAGGCCGGTAAAGAAAAAGTTGGGAAAAAGGGAGTTGTAAGAGATCCAAAGGTTCATGAGGAAGTTGTACACAGAATCATGGATTTCGTTCATATAGCAGGCTTTAAGGTGCTTCATCTGGACTTTTCACCGATAAAGGGGCCGGAGGGCAATATTGAATACCTGATACATATCAGCAAAGATCCTTCTGAAAATGAGAGGGTAAAAGAGCTTGCGGAATCTGAGGGTGAGAGGATCTTAAGAGAAACAGAGGCGGCCGGAAACGGTTTTTCTCATACTCCGGAAAACGAGAAGCTAATTGCTGAAACTGTAGCAAGAGCGCATGAGGGACTGGATAAAGCTGCAAATTAAGGATGGGGATAAATGGAACGGTTTGTTATCGTTACAAACAAGAGCAAGGATAAAGACCTTGCCATGACGATGTATATCAAGAGTTTCCTTGAGGAGCGTGGAAAAACATGTGTCATAGCTGATAAAAATGAAAACAATTCTTTTTATCATGAGGGCAGGGAGTTTTTAAGTTCCATTCCGGAAGACGCTGAGTGTGTGATAGTTCTTGGCGGAGATGGGACGATGCTTCAGGCGGCAAGGAGCGCAGCCTACCACGATATTCCTTTGATCGGTGTCAACATGGGTACCATGGGTTATCTTGCGGAGGTGGAAAAGAGCGGAGTAGATGAGGCTCTGTCAAGGATACTGTCCGGAGATTATGATACACAGGAGCGCATGATGCTCTTTGGCAGCGTTGGGGAAAAGAGTGATTATGCTTTAAACGACATAGTCATTACCAGAAATTCATCCATGCAGATGAATATCGTTAATTTTGATATTTACGTCAATGATCTGTTTCTATGTAATTATCACGCGGACGGAATAATTATTTCCACACCCACAGGCTCCACAGGATACAATATGTCTGCCGGGGGACCGATTGTAGAGCCGTCTGCCAATCTGATACTTATCACACCAATCTGTCCACATACCCTTAATTCCAGAAGTATGGTACTTCCGGAAAACACAAAGATCCGGATAGTTATTAAGGAGGGCAGAGACAACCGGAATCAGGAAGTCGTCGCTTTCTTTGACGGAAGCGGGAAAATCGAGATGTCTACGGGCGATAGTATCTGCATCGAGAAGTCTGCAAAAATCACCAAAATAATAAAACTCAACAGAGTTAGCTTTTTAGAAGTACTTGGAAAAAAATTTGATAAATAATTTTACAGGAGGAGGGTGCTATGAAGAGATCAAGGCATGACAAAATTATTGAGATTATTGCCAGAAATGATGTTGAGACACAGGAACAGCTTGCAAGTCTGCTGAAAGAGGCAGGCTATGATGTTACTCAGGCTACAGTTTCAAGAGACATAAGACAGATGAAGCTCAGCAAGCAGGTAACAGAGGACGGAAAGCAGAAATATGTGTATTCAACTGCAGACAGCGAAGCCATGCAGGACAAATATGTCAGCATGCTTAAGGCTGGCTATGTAAGCATGGAAGTTGCACAGAACCTTCTTGTTATCAAGACTGTTTCAGGTATGGCAATGGCTCTTGCTACAGCTATCGATGCTTTGGACATTCCGGAAGTAATAGGCTGCATAGCAGGTGATGACACTATTTTTGTTGCTATAAGAAGCTATGAGGAAGCTCAGGTCGTCAGGGACAGGTTTTCTGAAATGCTCCAGTAATTCCGGGCGTCATAGCTTTTTTTAATTAAAAGACGGGGTTCTCACTTTATAGAAAGACGGTGAGTTATGTTATACAGTTTACACGTTAAGAATCTTGCTCTTATAAAGGAGCAGGAGATTGATTTTACCAAGGGGCTTAATATCCTGACCGGAGAAACCGGCGCGGGAAAGTCAGTGGTAATCGGTTCTGTCAACCTTGCTCTTGGGAGTAAGGCTGATGCAGGACTTATAAGGACCGGGGAGGAATATGCACTTGTTGAGCTGGTCTTTGGACTTGAGAGCGATCTTCAGAAAAAGCTCCTTGCTGATATGGACATTCCTGTTGAAGAGGATGGAACCGTAGTGATCCAGAGAAAGCTTATGCAGGGAAGGAGCATATCCAAGGTATGTGGGGAGTCTGTCACTTCCAGACAACTTAAAGATATTTCCAACATTCTCATAAATATCCACGGACAAAATGATCATCAGGAACTTCTTCAAAAAAAGAAACATCTGGAGATTCTTGATGATTATTGTATGGATGGCTTAAAAGAATACTTTGAAAAGCTGTCCGATGAATATGATAATATGAAAAAAATAAAGGCAGAGCTTGACGAAACAGATATTGACGAAAATGCAAGGCTTCGTGAGCAGGAGCTTTTAGAGTATGAGGTCAACGAAATCTCAGAAGCTGACCTTGTTGAAGGCGAAGATGAAAAGCTTGAAAGCCTTTACCACAAGATGGTTAATTCCCGCAAAATTTCCGAGGCTGCAGGAATGGCTTATGCCATGACGGGTTCGGGAGAGAGCGAGGAGAGCGCATCTGACATGGTTGGAAGAGCTGTCAGGGAACTTTCCGGCGTAGCAGGGTACGACAGGGAACTTGAAAATATTCTTTCTCAGCTTTCGGATGTGGAGAATCTTTTGACAGATTTTAATCACGCTCTTTCAAGTTATATCAAGGACCTTGAGTTTGATGATGAGGAGTTTAGACAGACCGAAGAACGCTTAAATGTCGTTAATCATCTTAAGGATAAGTATGGCCAAAGCATAGAAGCTGTAATGGATGCTCTTTCGGAAAAGCAGAAGAGACTGGATGCTTTGTCAGACCTTGATGCGCATAGAGAAAGACTTAAAGCGCAGCTTGCAGATTCCAAAGAGAAAGTGCTGGATCTGTGCTCAAAGATTTCCGCTGTCAGATGTAAAGGGGCAAAAGAGCTTTCGAAAAGACTTCAGGATGCTCTTATTGACCTTAATTTCCTTGATGTAAGATTCAAAATAGATGTGAGAAGCGATGAAGAAAACGTTACTTCAAAGGGATATGATGATGTCGAATTTATGATATCAACAAACCCCGGAGAAGACCTGCGCCCCCTTGAGAAGATTGCCAGCGGTGGTGAGCTTTCGAGGATAATGCTGGCGCTTAAAACCGTTGTTGCAGATAAGGGAGATATAAGCACTCTTATTTTTGATGAGATAGATGCCGGTATCAGCGGTAAGACGGCCTGGAAGGTTTCCACCAAGCTTGGAGAGCTTGCCAAAGACCATCAGATCATCTGTATTACACACCTGCCACAGATAGCGGCGATGGCTGATACTCACTTCATGATCGAAAAGGGTCTTGAAGACGGAAGGACAGTTACAAATATCTTTTCCCTGGATGAAGAGGGAAGCAATAAAGAACTGGCAAGGCTTCTGGGCGGAGAAGAGATTACTGAGACCTCTCTGCAGAATGCTCTTGAGATGCGAAAAATGGCAAAGCAGCACAAGTAATGTTTTGCTTATTTGATTTCTTTTAAAGTTTTACCGGATCAGTGAATTTGGATAACGGAGATAAGTACTGATGACAATTGACAACGATGATCTTATGAATAGTGTCATAGCTTCCTTAGGGAGAATAGATGTTATTTCTCTGGATGAGATGCCCAATATTGATCTTTATATGGACCAGCTGACGACCTTTATGGATGAGAGACTGAAGAAAACCACGAGGCATCCGGAGTCAGACAAGATCCTTACCAAGACCATGATCAATAACTATGCAAAGAATGATCTTTTACCTCCTCCTATCAGGAAGAAGTATTCCAAGGATCATCTCATTTTGCTGATATTTATTTATTATTTAAAGAGCATTCTGTCAATTAACGATATACAGACGCTTCTGCAGCCTTTAAAAGAAAGATTTCACTTAAGCGATGATGAGTTGAACCTGAGCAGGATATATGAGACTGCTTATGAGCTTCAGACAGAAGAACTTGAGCCTGTTATAGAGGATCTAAAAAAGAAATATCAAAGATCTTTAAAGACCTTTGACGACGATAGCTTAAGCGAAGAAGAGAAAAAGCGTATGCAGCTGTTCTCTTTTATAACTCTATTATCTTACGATGTCTATGTAAAAAAACTTCTGATAGAGAAGATGCTTGATAACATTACGGACGAAAAGGATAAGGAAAAGGACAAATCAAAGGGCAAGGCTAAAGGAAAAAACAAGGACAAGGAATAACGATTTAATGGGAATTTACGATACACTTAATCTGCAGCAGAAAAAAGCTGTTTTACAGACTGACGGACCGGTGCTTATTTTAGCAGGAGCCGGCTCCGGAAAGACGAGAGTTTTAACCCACAGGGTTGCTTATCTTATAGATGAATGCAATACAAATCCCTGGAATATAATGGCAATAACATTCACCAATAAAGCCGCAGGGGAAATGAGGGAGAGAGTTGACAAGATTGTAGGCTTCGGTGCAGAGAGCATTTGGGTTTCAACCTTCCACTCAAGCTGTGTGAGGATACTTCGCAGGTATGCAGACAGACTTGGATACAGCAACAATTTTACTATCTATGATACAGATGATTCCAAAACGGTAATGAAGGACATCTGCAAGAAGTATCAGCTTGAGACAACAACTCTTAAGCTTCGGAACATCATGAACAGTATATCCAAGTGCAAGGACAATCTGGTTTCGCCACAGGAGTATGCACTTTCAACGCAGAATGATTTTGTTAAGGTCAAGATTTCAAAGGCTTACTCTGAGTATCAGAATGCTCTTAAAAAGAGTAATGCCATGGACTTTGATGACCTTATTTTCAAGACGGTTGAACTGTTTAAGACCTGTCCTGACGTGCTTGACTCTTATCAGGAGAGATTCCGCTACATCATGGTGGACGAGTACCAGGACACCAACAATGCCCAGTTTGAGCTGATAAGGCTTCTTGCTGACAAGTACAGAAACCTCTGCGTTGTAGGTGATGACGATCAGAGTATCTACAGATTCAGAGGTGCGAATATCAGAAATATTCTGGATTTTGAAAAGGTCTATCCGGATGCCACAGTGATAAAGCTTGAGCAAAACTATCGCTCAACACAGCAGATCCTTGATGCTGCCAATGCCGTTATCCGCAATAACTACGGCAGAAAGGACAAAGCTCTTTGGACTGATCAAAAAGACGGAGATAAGGTGGTCCTTAGGCAGTTTGACACGGCTTTTGATGAGGCAGAGTTTATTGCTTCGGATATAGGCAGGCTTAAGAGAAACGGAAAGCTAAGCTACGACGAGGTGGCGGTTTTATACAGGACAAATGCCCAGTCAAGACTTTTGGAAGAACGATTTGTCGTTGAGGGAATCCCCTACGATATCGTTGGCGGCACCAATTTCTATGCAAGGCGCGAGATAAAAGATCTTTTGGCATACCTTAAAACAATCGATAATGGCAGTGATGATGTGGCTGTAAAGAGGATCATAAATGTGCCTAAAAGAGGTATCGGAGCCACAACTATTGAACATGTCCAAAACTATGCCGATGAGAGACAGATAAGCTTTTATGATGCCTTGTGCGAAGCTGATCAGATCATTGCTGTTGCAAGAAGTGCCTCGAAGCTTAAGGACTTTGTTACAATGATTCGCGCTTTCAGAACCAAGCAAAAGAGCATGTCCATTGAAGAACTCATTAAGGATGTGATCGATGTAATTGGATACATGGAATATCTAAAGACTTTGGATGATGAAGACGAGTCGGAGGATAATGACAGAGCCCAGAACGTGGATGAGCTTATTTCAAAGGCAGCAGCCTATGAGGAAAATGAAGAAAATGAGCTTCCCTCTCTGTCCGGATTTTTGGAGGAAGTCGCTCTTGTGGCAGACATTGACAGAATCGGGGAGGATAACGAGAAGGTCCTTCTTATGACTCTCCACAGTGCCAAGGGACTGGAGTTTGAGCATGTATACCTGGCCGGTATGGAAGAGGGCATTTTCCCGAGCTTTATGACCTTGCAGAATGAAGACTCTGACCCTGAGGGCATAGAAGAGGAGAGACGCCTTGCCTATGTTGGAATAACCAGAGCTAAAAAGTATCTTACCCTGACTGCTGCAAAGCGCAGAATGGTAAGGGGCGAAACTATGTATAATCGTCTTAGCAGGTTTGTTTCCGAGATTCCGTCAGATCTTTTGGATAAAAAAGGCGGAGAAGATAAGCCGGCATTTCTTTTTGATGACGGCGAAAGCATCGATGAGTATGAAGGCGTTGAGAGCAGCTACTCAAACGAGAACTCTGCTTACAGTAGCGGTTACAATAAGAAGTATAACACCTATTCCGATGAATACTCAGATGGGGAGCTTTCAGGATATTCAGGAATTAAGCCTGCTTATGCAAAGGGGCTTCAGAGGGCAAATGCGGCTGGAAAAAGTGGATTCGGCAGTGGCAACAAAACTGCAGGAGAAGGCGCTGCAAAGTCAGGTCTTGCAAGTACCTACAAACTGAAAGCTCAGCCAAAGCCAAGGCAGATCAAACGTGCAGAGCCCAAGGATAAGCCATATATTTCCGGGGTGGCAGCTACACATACAAAAGGAAGTCTTGCCGGTCTTTCAAAGGGAATGCCAACTGCAATGGGAAAGCCTGACTACAACACAGGAGACAGGGTTTCACATATCAAGTACGGCGTCGGAACTGTAACTTCACTGGAAGAAGGACCACGCGACTACAAGGTTACTGTTGAGTTTGACGACTGCGGCCAGAAAATCATGTACGCAGCCTTCGCCAAGCTGAAGAAACTTTGAGAAATAAATAAGATTCTTTGTCCGGACTGATTGGATTTGCCTTTAAAGCGTCGAAGGTCCGGCGAAGAATTTATTAATTACTCATCCGTCAGCTTAATTATGCTATACTATTAATAGCGAAATTTTTTTTTATGAGAAAGGGGTTACTATGGAAGTAAAATCTAAGATTGATGACATCATCGAAATGACACGTATCAACGAGTTACTTGACAAGAGAGAAGCGGCCAATGCAAAGAAGCCTTCCAACGTGATCCTGTGGGCTTTAGCTGTTCTTGGCTCTGTTTCTGCAGTGGCAATCATCTCATATCTGGTTTACCGCTACATGACACCGGCTTTTGAAGATGATTATTATGATGACGATTTCGACGATTTTGACGACGATTTCGATGACGAAGATTTCATCAAGGAAAGCTAAGAATTGAACTGTGAAGAAAAAAGAGTTAATTGAAGGAATAGTAAAAAGGGTTGATTTCCCAAATAAAGGAATAGTTGAAACCGGTGACGGGAAGGTCGTTGTAAAGGGCGTCCTTCCCGATCAAAAGGTTTTGGTTCAGATTCAAAAAGTCAGAAAGGACAGAGCAGAAGGAAGACTCGTTGAAGTCTTGGAGGATTCCTCTGATGCGATCGAAAGTCCTTGCATCCACTTTGGGAAGTGTGGCGGATGCAGTTATCTTACCATGCCCTATGTCAAGGAACTTGGTCTTAAGGAGCAGCAGGTAAGAAGTCTTTTAAAACCAGCATTTGAGAGGCAAACACAGAAATGTACGTGGGAGGGTATAAAAACCAGCCCTATTAAGTTTGCCTATAGAAATAAAATGGAGTTCAGCTTCGGAGATGAAGTCATGGGCGGCCCTTTGTGTCTTGGCATGCACAAAAAGGGAAGCTTTTATGATATTGTCACCGTCAGTGGCTGCAGAATTGTAGATGACGATTTTAAGGCAATTCTTTCGGCTACTCTGGATTATTTTTCTCCTATGTATGAGAGAAAAGAAGTGTCTTTTTACCATAGAATGAGACAGGTAGGTTATCTGCGTCATCTTCTTGTCAGAAAGGCAGTCAGAACCGGAGACATTCTGGTTGATCTTATCACTACGACTCAGGAAGAACATGACCTTACAGGCTTTAAGGATGCTCTTTTGTCGCTTTCATTGAATGGCAGAATTGCCGGTATTCTTCATACTAAAAATGATGCACTGGCTGATGCTGTTATTGACGAAGGCACGGATATACTTTATGGTCAGGACTTTTTCTATGAGCATCTTCTGGGACTTAAGTTCAGGATCACACCGTTCTCATTTTTCCAGACCAACAGTCTGAGTGCAGAGGTGCTTTACCAGACTGTCAGAGATTATATCAGAAGCCTCTATGATCAGAAGAAGATCAACAAGGACGGCGTTATCTATGACCTTTATTCAGGTACAGGCACAATTTCCCAGCTTTTGGCTCCTGTTGCGGACAAGGTCATTGGTGTTGAGATTGTTGAGGAAGCTGTAGAAGCTGCCAGAGAAAATGCCAAGATAAATCATCTGGATAACTGTGAGTTTATCGCAGGTGATGTCCTTAAGGTACTTGATGAAATTCAGGACAAACCGGACCTGATCATTCTTGATCCTCCAAGGGACGGAATTAATCCTAAGGCCCTTCAGAAGATACTTGGTTACGGCGTTCCATACATGATCTATGTTTCTTGCAAACCCACAAGCCTTGCACGAGATCTTGAAATCCTTCAGGGTAGCGGATATGTCATGACAAGAGCAGTTGCAGTTGATCAATTCCCCTGGACAAATCATGTGGAGACTGCGGTGTTGCTACAAAGAAGCGATACCTAGAAATCCTTGAATTTACGCATTTTTGTCGATTTTATTCATTCGATAAGATTGGCGATAATCACAAAGAAAAAAATCTGATACATAAGATTTCAGTGGTTG
>SVFZ01000107.1 GCA_015056585.1 Butyrivibrio sp.
ACGCTGATGTTGAGGTTCAGGGTGACAAGGCTTCCCTCAAGATCGCTGGTCAGTCAATCGAACGTCCACCTGCAAAGGCTAAGAAGCTTATCGAAGGTGGCTACGGCGGAAAGAAGGTTACATTCGGTATCCGTCCTGAGGATGTTGACGATTCAGAGATGGTTGTTAGCACATCTAAGGCTGTATTCGAGTCTACAATCAACGTATACGAGCTTCTTGGTGCAGAAGTTTATCTGTACTTTGATCTTGCTGAGTTCCCTATCACAGCTAGAGTTGATTCTCGTACAACAGCTAGACCTGGCGATAAGGTTAAGTTTGCATTCGATGTTGAGAAGATCCACATCTTCGATAAAGAGACAGAGAAGACAATCACAAACTAATAGTAATCACTTTGATTTCTATGGGCCGCGCGTTATGCGCGGCCTTTTTTATGTTGTTGACATTTGCAAACAACGAATAACTTGTATATCATAGAGATAGAGGAACTATGCATTTTTTCGGGCAAAGGCAGGAACCGGATTTTTGGCAACTATATGTGAGTGAAAAATGAGGAGTATATCAGATGATTTCAGCTCAGACTATTAAAACAAGTATTGAAGAATTAGGTGCGATTACCAAAGTAGAGCTTTGTGTCATGGATTTGGGCGGAGAGGTAGTTGCTTCGACAAGTGACAGAGACTTTTTGGATGTTTCAATCATAATCAGTTTTGCTAATTCACCTGTTGACTCCCAGGTAATCGGAGATGTTCATCTATTTAAAATACTGGATGAAGGAACTCCGGCATATATTCTTCTGGCTAAAGGAGACAGCGAGCATGCTTATATGGTGGGCAAAATTGGTGTCAGCCAGCTTCAGAGCCTGATAATAGCTTATAAGGAAAGATTCGACAGGAATAATTTTTTCCAGAACCTGCTCCTTGATAACATGCTTCTCATAGATGTTTATAACAGAGCCAGAAAGCTCAAGATCGAAGTAAATGTTCCAAGATGCATTATCCTGGTCGAAACGAGAAATGCGCAGGATAATACTGCGCAGGAACTCTTAAGCAGCATGTATGGTCAGCATTCAGGCGACTATGTAACTGCAGTTGACGAGAACAGCGTTATTCTTGTGAAGAATCTCAGCAGAGGTCAGAGTTATGAGGAAGTAAACCATATAGCAACAACTATCGTGGATATGATGAATACAGAGGCAATGCTCAATGTCAGAGTTGCCTACGGAACTATTGTTGATGAGATAAAAGACCTCAGTAAATCCTTCAAGGAAGCCAAGATGGCGCTTGATGTGGGAAGAATATTCTATGCTGAGAAGCGAGTTAACGCGTACAACACTCTTGGAATCGGAAGACTTATTTATCAGCTTCCTGAGAGTCTTTGCCGTATATTTATCGATGAGATCTTTGGCGGAAAAGAAGTTCCGGATGATCTTGATGAGGAAACACTTAATACCATAAACAAGTTTTTTGAAAATAACCTTAATGTTTCCGAGACTTCAAGACAGCTCTTTGTACACAGAAATACTCTTGTTTACAGGATAGAGAAACTGGAGAAGAGCTCAGGGCTCGATGTCAGAAAATTTGATGATGCACTTACCTTCAAGATAGCGCTTATGGTAATTAGCTATATGAAGTATCTTGAGAGTGAGAGATAATAAAGAAAGCGGTCCTGTAAAGGATGCATGTACGTTGACTTCATGTAAGATAAGGCACCCTTACAACACATGGAAGGTTCCACTTAGTGCTGCTTCGTTCCCGACCTGACACGGTTCGCAGATTCCCATTGCATAAGACCCTAGGTTACAATAAAGGACTGCTACATACACCCATTACAAAACCGCTATATAAATATACTTTGTTTTATGAAAAAAAACAAGTCATAACCTAATTTTCCATTATTCCATTATTCATGTTTGGGAAGAAGATCTTCTAAGGTATAACTGTCTATGTAGTTGTTAACTACGTCGTCCAGGCCTTTCCAAAAAGTAACTGTGGCGCAGGATTCTGCCAGAGGGCATTCTATCTCGCCTGAGGAGACACATTCAACAGGAGAAAGATTGCCCTCCATAACGCGAAGAATGTCGCCCACTTTACAATCCTTTGGAAGAACAGCCAATTTATGACCGCCACTGTTTCCGCGCATACTCGTTAAAAACCCCGCCTTGTTCAAAGGCGCAACTATCTGCTCAAGATATTTAACCGTAATATTAAGGCGGGTAGCAATATCTTTTAATGAAATATATTCATCCCTACTGTGGCTTGCTATATCTATCATGACTCTAAGGCCATATCGTCCTTTTGTTGATATTTTCATTTATGCTCCTAAAGAATACATGTATTTTGACACATTATGTGAATAGATTTTATAATTACATATGATACCAAAAAATTCGTTTAAATACTACTAACTTGGTAGGATTTGCGAATTCTAAAATCTGAATTGATGGATTAACGACAATGCTGATGAAACCTAAGGCTTTGGGGAAAGTTGCTACAAAAGGCCTTTCACCTGAAGAGATTGAAGATATTAAATATATGAGAGCTGCTTATGACCAGGCAAGGAAAGCATATATGCTTGGAGAAGTCCCTATAGGATGCGTGATTGTATATGAAGGGAGAATAATAGGCCGGGGATACAATAGAAGAAATACGGATAAGACAGCGCTGGCACATGCAGAAATAACTGCCATAAAACGGGCGACAAGAGTAATAAAGGACTGGAGACTTGAGGAGTGCAAATTATACGTTACACTTGAGCCGTGCCAGATGTGCGCCGGAGCCATAGTTCAGGCCAGGATACCTGAAGTCATCATGGCAGCAGAAAACCCAAAGGCAGGATGTGCAGGCTCTGTAATGGATATATTAAATAACCCTGATTTTAACCATCAGGTACAGGTAAAAAAGGGCGTCCTGAAGGAAGAATGCAGCAGACTTCTTAAGGATTTTTTTGTGGAACTTAGGGCCAGGAACAAGGCTGAAAAGGAGCAGAAAGGCAACCTTTAATGACAATGAAAAGGTTTATATCTGTTTTTTTAGTATTAATAATGGTCATTACCTGTGGGGCATGCGGAAAAGCAAACAGCCAGTCAGAAGATGAACTGTATCACAATGTAGATTTTTCAAAAGACCCCACAACTATCACGTATCTGACTATTGGCGATAAACCTGTCAATGGCATGACTGAAGAGGTCATTGACAGGATTAATGAAATACTGCGTAAAAAAGTAAATGCAGAGCTGGACATTTACTATGTGGGATGGGATGACTACTTAAGCCATTACAACTCAATCCTTGACAGCACTGAGATAAATCCGGATCTTGTGGCAACCGGGACTGACTGGCTTGATGCCTGGCCCAATGTATTTAAGGGCAATTTTTTGCCGATGTCAGAGGAAATGATACGGACATACTGCCCACAGACATATAAAAACGTATCTGAAAAGCAGTGGGAAATATGCTCGTACAAGGGCGATATCTACTTTATTCCCGAGAATGAGTATTCACAGTGGACCAATCATGGATTCATATACAGAAGTGACATAGCCAAAGATGCAGGTCTTGAAAGCATTGATTCCTGGAAGGAGCTTCGAAAATATGTTGATTATGTGGTAAATAACAGACCGGACCTTACAGTTTGGGACACGGACGGCAGCAACACAATTGTTACACTGGGATATTTAATGTCTGCTTCAAGGTATATTCCCATATACGAGATCAGTACTTATGGCTTATGGGGAGCAGATGCCGGTGAACCGGACAAAATTATTTCGCCCTATTATGAGGGGAATGATCTTATAGATTTTGCAAGGATCATGAAAACGTGGAATGAGCAGGGCGTATGGAAACCTGATTTTCTGTCCTATAGCGGCAGCTATAAAGATTTTCTGGAGGGAAATGCTGCACTTGAGCAGCACCATACACAGAATTACTACACAGAGATCAAACCTGTTATGGAGCTTAGACAGCCGGGAACAGATGCGAAATTTTTCTGGTTTGGAAAAGAAAGCGGAAATCTATTAAGGACCAGTATTTTACACGGGGCAATGGCGGTATATTCCGGGTCCAAGAATCCTGAAAAAGCTCTGATGGTCTATGACATTCTAAGGAATGATGAGGAGTGTTACAGGCTTTTGAGATATGGCATCGAGGGTGTTCAGTACGAAATAAACGATGAAGGCATGATGGAGATGCCCAGCGGATATAATGCGGAAAGAGACGAAATAGTCACTAATTTCTGGTGGGGTAGAAGAGATGAACTGGAGATAAGAAATGCCTCATATGCATGGGATGACTATGACGAGCTTGTGCAGGAATATGAAGAGATTGCAGCTGATTATCCCTGGGATGGAATTGCCTTTGACACTACAGGGATAGTTACTGAACTGCAGGATGTGATCAGTGTCTGCGAAAAGTATGTTCCGGAGATAACGTACGGAAGATATGAGTGCGACCCCAAAGAGGAAGTTGAAGAATTCCGAAGGGAATTAAAAGCCGCCGGATTCGAGATAATAACAGCAAAATTACAGAGGATTCTGGATACATATTAATTATGTCACTACCAACAAGAGAAAATTTATGATATGATAGCGCCTAAGGATTGTATACATGTATGGCGGTTGATTTAATTTATTATAGGCAGGAGGAATGGCAATGGTAAGTACTTTAGATAAGGGATGCTTTCTTGTCAACGGAAATACTATTATTCCGGACGATCAGAACGCAGCCGGTGAACTTAATGCAAAGGGTGTAAATATCTCCAGGGATGAGGCCAGGGAGAACACGATAGCATACGGAATTTTAAAAGCGCATAATACTTCAGGGAACATGGATAAGCTCTGTGTTAAATTTGACAAGCTTACCTCCCACGATATTACATATGTAGGTATTATTCAGACAGCAAGGGCTTCCGGACTTGAGAAGTTCCCTATACCTTATGTTCTTACCAACTGTCACAACTCTCTTTGTGCTGTTGGCGGAACAATCAATGAAGATGATCACATGTTTGGACTTACAGCTGCTCAGAAGTACGGTGGAATCTATGTACCACCTCATCAGGCCGTTATCCATCAGTTTGCAAGAGAGATGCTTGCTACAGGCGGCGGAATGATACTGGGCTCGGATTCCCACACAAGGTATGGAGCACTTGGTACAATGGCCATAGGTGAAGGCGGCCCTGAGCTTGTAAAACAGCTTCTGGGACAGACCTATGACGTTGATATGCCGGGAGTAGTTGCAATTTATCTCGAGGGAACACCGAAGAAGGGCGTAGGACCTCAGGACGTTGCACTTGCCATTATCGGCAAAGTATTCGGCGACGGATATGTAAAGAACAAGGTTATGGAGTTTGTCGGACCGGGCGTCAAGAATCTGAGTGCAGATTTCCGTATTGGCGTGGACGTTATGACCACAGAGACTACTTGTCTTTCATCTATCTGGCAGACCGATGACACAATAAAAGAGTTTTACGATATTCACGGAAGAGTAGGCGAATACAAGGAGTTGAAGCCGGGTAACGTGGCTTACTACGATGGACTTGTAAAGGTTGACCTGAATTCTGTAAATCCAATGATCGCTATGCCTTTCCACCCAAGCAATGTATACGAAATTGATGAGGTTAACAAGAACGCAGCTGATATACTTGCTGATGTTGAGAAGAGAGCAAAGGTAAGCTTTGGCGACAAGGTTGAATTCTCACTTCAGGAAAAGATAAAAGACGGTAAGCTCTTGGTTGATCAGGGAATCATCGCCGGATGTGCAGGCGGCGGATTTGAAAATATATGTGCAGCTGCAGATATCCTTAAGGGTCATTTCATTGGAAATGACAGATTCACTCTTAGCGTATATCCTGCATCTACACCTATTTTCATGGAAGTTGTTAAAAATGGTGCGGCTGCAGCTATCCTTGAGTCAGGAGCTATATTAAAAACAGCATTCTGCGGACCTTGCTTTGGCGCAGGAGATACACCTGCCAACAATGCGTTCAGTATCAGACATTCCACAAGAAACTTCCCTAACAGAGAAGGTTCAAAGGTACAGAGCGGACAGGTTGCATCAGTTGCTCTTATGGATGCACGTTCAATTGCAGCTACAGCTGCCAACAAGGGAGTGCTTACTCCGGCAACTGACTTTGATGGAGAGTTTAATAAATATAAGTACCACTTCGACAGCACAATCTATCAGAACCGTGTATTTGACTCAAAGGGAAAAGCGGATCCATCGGTAGAACTTCAGCTTGGACCGAATATCAAGGACTGGCCCCAGATGGTTGAACTTACAGACAATGTCCTTCTTAAGGTCGTTTCCGAAATTCACGATCCTGTAACAACAACGGATGAGCTTATTCCTTCAGGCGAGACATCATCCTACAGATCAAATCCTCTCGGACTTGCTGAGTTTACTCTTTCAAGAAAAGACCCTGAATATGTAGGCAGGGCAAAAGAGGTATATGCAGAAGAGAAGAAGAGACGTGAAGATACTCCGTTTGATCAGATGAATCAGGAAATTGCAGATGCTGTTAAGACTGTTTTGAAGGACTTCCCTGAGGTTAATAATAAAAACACAGGAATCGGATCAACGATCTTTGCTGTAAAGCCGGGTGATGGTTCCGCCAGAGAGCAGGCAGCATCATGTCAGAAAGTGCTTGGCGGATGGGCGAATATTGCCAATGAGTATGCTACAAAGCGCTATCGTTCAAACCTCATCAACTGGGGTATGCTTCCATTCATTATTGATGGAGAGGAGCTTCCTTTTAAGAACGGCGACTACATCTTCCTTCCGGGAATTAGAGAGTCAGTGAAGAATAAGGATGAGAACATAAAGGCATTTGTAGTTTCACAGGATGGCCTTAAGGAGTTTTCACTTAAGCTTGGAAATCTTACAGATGATGAGAGACAGATCATCCTTGATGGTTGTCTTATCAACTATAACCGCGTAAAATAAACTGGTAATAAAAAATAGGATATTTTACGAAAACGGGAATAGAGTTGAAATGGTTTTACACAACTGCCATTTGGAAATAATATCAAAAAGAATACCGGCAGCAGGCCTTAGCCTGCTCCTTATGGGAAGCGTCGCAGGTTGCGGCGCTTCTTCTGCTGAAAATGCAGCGGAAATAGTAGAGAACACTCTTAACACAACGACTCCTGTGCAGAACCTTGACTATGAGGTCAAGACCCAGAAGCCAAGCATATTTGTTGATCAGGTGGGATACAGTACCGATTCTGACAAATCAGTGGTGTTTTGTGCAAAGGAGCTTCCTGCTGAATTTGAGATAAGAGATCTTGATAGCGGAGAAACAGTTTTTTCCGGAGAAATAATAAAGAAGAATATGGATAAAGAAAGCGGGCTGTACACCGGCGTGGGGAAATTTAATGAATTTACAAGTCCTGGCAGCTACTATGTTTATGCAGACCTGGTAGGAGAATCATACTCTTTTTCCATATCTGATGACGTATATGATGAGACTTTCAATGATGCATGCAGGAAATATTACATAAATAGATGCGGAATAGCTATTTCTCAGACATTTGCGGGAGATAACGGACACAGTGCCTGCCATACAACAGTTGCCCGCCTTCAGGATGCTGACGGTGTCACGCTGGATGTGACAGGAGGCTGGCATATGGATGAACGGGCTGACAGAGATACTTATCTGGGCAGTAAGATAATAGAAAATCTTTTGCTGGCATATGAGATGAATCCGGAAGCCTTCGGAGACGATGAGGGGATTCCCGAGAGCGGAAATGAGATTCCGGATGTGCTTGATGAGGCAAGGTATGGCGCAGAGTGGCTTCTCAAGATGCAGGATGAGAAGACCGGCGGAGTATATGCTTTAGCAAGAACTGAGGATTCCGCCACAGGAGACTATTTTGCTGCGCCCGTTGTTGTGACGCCTGTATCAATGGAAGCTACAATAAACTTTGCCGCATCGATGGCTCAGTTTAGCTATATCTATCAGCAGTACGACGAAGAATTTGCTACGGCGGCTTTAAAAGCTGCTGACAGGGCCTTCGAATGCTTTTTAAACAATCAGGATGCCAT
This sequence comes from Butyrivibrio sp., assembly GCA_015056585.1. Classification (GTDB taxonomy): domain Bacteria; phylum Bacillota; class Clostridia; order Lachnospirales; family Lachnospiraceae; genus Butyrivibrio. Next base: position 8,037 of record SVFZ01000107.1, read on the forward strand.
GGATAACAGTGCTTCATTCAAGGCGGCCTCGCATCTTTACAGGGCGACAGGCAATATAAAATACAGCGAGATTTTAGATAAATATTTTTCTTTGGATGACTTTGGAGAGAGATTTAGCAGTGATGAAAACATCTTTATGGGCGCTGTGACATATTTGTCCACAAGTCAGCAGGTTGACAAGGATAGATGCGATGAGCTTATTAAGTTTTTGATGAAAAGATCTGAGGCGATAGCCAAAACTTCTAATGAAAGCGGTTTTCTGGTATGTGATCAGGCGGACGATGCTTCACATCTTTTGGATGATATGAGATGTCTTACTGTTACAAATCATATTATCTACAACCATGAGTACACCACGATAATCGAGAACCACCTTCATTATATGATGGGGATGAATCCTGACGGGATCAATTATGTAACTGATGATACAGAAAATACCTATGACAATAACGGCAAGATGGGGATAATGAATGATCCTTTAAAGGATGCTCTTCTGATCTTTATGATGAGTGTTCTGAAGATTTGATGCGGAAATTGATAAACTCTGTTTGTTTCAAAAGTGCGCATTTTTTACCATATCAAGGTCACATTATCGGATTTGCACGCAAATTAGTATAGTGCTAATATGAATTGGTCATGAAAACAATAATAAACGGACTAAATATAAATTACATAGATGAGGGAAGCGGACAGCTCCTTCTGATGCTTCATGGTTGGGGATCAAATATTGAGCTTTTCAAAGGAATAATTGACTTTGCAAAATCCAAATACCATGTTGTTGCAATGGATATGCCTGGTTTTGGAAAAAGTGATGAACCCAAGGAGCCGATGAATGTAGATGACTATGTTAACTTTGTTATCTCGTTCATAAAAGAGCTTTATCCCTTGGAAAAAGAGATTATTCTTCTTGGTCATTCAATGGGAGGCAGGATCATTATAAAGCTGACTTCGGGCATGCACGATGGAAGGATAAAGACTGATTTTACAGTTCCTAAGATTGTTCTGACAGATGCTGCAGGAGTTAAGCCTGTTAGAAGTGCTGCTCAGAACAAGAGAACAAAGAGATATAAATTCTACAAGAGTATTATCACAAAAACAGGAATAGCCAAGGCGTTTCCCGGAACATTGGATGCACTTCAGAAGAAGTTTGGAAGTGCTGATTATGCAGCCGCTTCGCCGATCATGAGGCAGAGCCTTGTTAAGGTGGTCAATGAAGATCTGGTCCCATATATGCCTTCAGTTACAATGCCGGCTCTTTTGATATGGGGCGATTTAGACACTGCAACACCTTTATCTGACGGGCAGCAGATGGAGAAACTTATGCCTGAGGCCGGTCTTGCAGTAATAAACGGAGTCGGACATTATTCATTCCTTGAGAACCCGGTTCTTTACAACAAGATTCTTGGAAGTTTTCTTGGAATATAAATTAAACGATTTGATATTGATATAATTGGAGATTTCGTATGCTTATACTTGGAATATTAGCTGTGGCTATGACGGCCGCAATGGGTGTCTTGGGACTTCGTTATTATACGCATATGTTGCAGCTTTCCAGCTATCAGTTTCAGGGATACTTCAGATTCCTTAAATCAGCTAAGCTTAAGCTGGCAGCACATTTTGGTATGTTACTGCTGGCATTTTCAGCGCTGTTTTTGACAGGTGTCCCCGGAACAATTGTTATTGCGGTGGCTTTTCTGATCATATATGTGGGACTTATGATTTCATATCGTCCCAAGCCAGCCAAGAAGAAATTTGTTGTGACAGACAGAGTCAAAAGGTTATTTATAACATATGGGGCGCTGGCTGCACTGCTGATTGTCCTGCCGACAGCTAAGATGGCGCTCAGCAACAGGGATTACTATGACAGCGGCTTTGCGGCGGCTGGGGTACTGATTGTTTTCTGCGCGGTGTTTGCAGCTCTTTTACCGCTTATTCCGGCTCTGGCGAATCTCATCAACAAGCCTATCGAGAACAGGATAAATCAGTGGTTTATCGATGATGCCAAGAGGATACTCAGGGAACATCCGGGGCTTAGGATTATCGGAATAACAGGAAGCTTTGGAAAGACAAGCGTAAAGTACTACCTGACCACTCTTTTGTCAGAAGGGTACAGAGTTCTTATGACACCTGAGAGCTTTAATACTCCCATGGGAATCGTGAGAACGATCCGTGAGCATCTGCAGCCTACTCATCAGATCTTTGTGTGTGAGATGGGCGCCAGACACCTTCATGATATAAAAGAGATAACGGATATTGTTCATCCTGATGACGGAATCCTTACTTCGATTGGCCATCAGCACCTTGAAACTTTCCACAGCCTTGATAATATCATCAGCACCAAGTACGAGCTTCTGGACGCGGTTGATGAGAAAGAAAAAGAAGAGGGCGGACACAAAGACGGTAAGCATCTTAAGTTTGTAAACGGAGATAATGAAATAATCCGCGCAAATATGAAGTATAAGGATGCTATCACATATGGCCTTTCTGAAGGGTGCGACTACAGGGCAACAGATATCAGGGTTACCGGTGCCGGAACAACTTTTACGGTGACAGCGCCCTCAGGGGAAAGCGCCCAGTTCAGCACTAAGCTTGTGGGCAGGCATAACGTAGAAAATATTGTGGGAGCAATTGCTGCTGCACACAGTTTTGGCATTACAATGAACAAGCTGAAGATGGGAGTGCGCAGATTGCAGTCGGTTCCTCACAGGCTCGAGCTGGTTAAACATGGAAATGTTTCAATCCTTGATGATGCCTATAACTCCAATCCAAACGGAGCAAAGGTGGCGCTGGAGACCCTGGGACTGTTCGAGGATACAGTAAAGATCCTTGTGACTCCGGGAATGGTTGAGCTTGGGGAAAAAGAAGACGAATATAATAAAGAGTTCGGTAAGCAGGCAGCAGCTGTCTGTGATTACATAATCCTTGTGGGAGAGAAGCAGACTCACGCCATTAAAGAGGGTGTTCTTGAGGCAGGCTTTGACCCTGAAAGATTGTTTGTAAAGAACGCGCTGCAAGAGGCGACGGCTCTTATGTATGAACTTGATGCAGGAAGAGAGAAGGTAATTCTTCTTGAAAATGACCTGCCTGATAACTACGCGTAAGGTGGTTTAGCAAGTAAGGGTCACGTAAAATGTTTGGGACTACAGATTAAAATGGATAAGAGGCAAATGATATGAAGTTAAAGATTGCAGTTTTATTTGGCGGAAAAAGTACAGAGCATGAGATTTCCATTATCTCAGCTATTCAGGCTATCGGACATATAGACAGGGAAAAATACGATGTGATCCCGGTGTATATTACCAAGAATAATGATTTTTATGTTGGCGAGGATGTGGATAAGATCGAGGAGTATACTCATATTCCGCAGCTCCTTAAAAAGAGCACCAAGGTTGTCTGGATAAAAGAGGGAGATAAGGTCTCTTTATACAGATTTCCCATGAAGAAATTCGGGAATAACTGCATTACCTCAGTAGATGTCGCATTTCCTATAGTTCACGGAACCAACGTTGAGGACGGAACTTTGCAGGGATACCTTGCCACGATGGGACTTCCTGTTGTTGGATGCGATGTTCTTTCTTCAGCAGTCGGAATGAACAAATATGTTATGAAGACAGTCCTTAAGGACAACGGAATACCTGTGCTTGATTGCAAGTGTTACACGTGGAAAGACTATGAGGATGTGGATGGCCTTGTGGAGAAGATCGAGAAGGCATTTACTTATCCTGTTATCATCAAGCCTCTTAACCTTGGTTCAAGTATCGGAATCAAGAAAGCTAATGACAGAGAAGGACTTCTTGAGGCGCTTGAACTTGGATTTGAGTTTTCACAAAAGATCCTTGTAGAAAGAGCTATCACAGAGCTTAAGGAGATAAACTGCTCTGTAATCGGAGACTACGAGTCAGCAAAGGCTTCTGAGTGTGAGGAGCCGATAAACTCAGATGAAATCCTGAGTTTCGAAGATAAGTATATCGGAGGAGCAAAGGGCGGAGCTAAAGGCGGTACCAAGACCGGCGGCAGCAAGGGAATGGCATCTCTTAAGAGAAAGATCCCGGCTGAGATCAGTGATGAGATGCGTGACAAGATCAGGAAGATGGCTGTTGATGCGTTTACATGTCTTGGATGCTCCGGAGTATCAAGAATTGACTTCATGATTGACAAGAGCACCAATGAAGTTTACCTCAACGAGATTAACACAATTCCCGGATCACTTTCCTTCTATCTCTGGGAACCTCTGGGAATCAAGTACAAGGAACTTCTTGATGAAATGATAGAACTGGCACTTAAGGCAGACAGAGAAAGCCACAAGGTGGTTTACTCATTCGAAACCAATGTGCTCGAAGGTGTTCACCTGGGCGGTGCAAAGGGATCTAAAGCTTAAAAGCAAAAAAGAGAGGGGCTTTTCAGCCCCTCTGATTTTTTATATAGGTTTCTTCGATGATGTTCTTTACATATTGATCGATGTTGCGCTGGTCCTCTTTGGAGAGGTCGCTTAGTATGACTGGTTTGCAGTATTCAATAGTGACCTTTGTACCGCGGATGAAGGGGATATGCTTTTCAAATATCTCGTCCGAGTGGTTTATTACGACAGGAATAATAGGACATCCTGATTTCTGTGCTATCTTAAAGCTTCCCTTGTGGAATTCCCCAAGAGGAGCTTCTGTTTTGTTTCTGGTTCCTTCAGGATAGATGAAGATTGAGATACCGTTTTTTACCTTGTCTATTGCGGTAAGTACCATTTCAAGACCTTTTCTGATGTCGCTTCTGTCAAGGAAGAGACAGTCCATAAAGATCATCCATATATTAAGGAGCGGAACCTTGAGGATCTCTTTTTTGGCAATAAATCCTGTTGGATTTGGAACTCTCGGATAAGCAAGGACAATATCAAATATGCTCCTGTGATTGCCCACATAAAGAACTGCCTGATCCTTTGGCACGTTCTCTTCGCCGATGACAGTGCGTTTAATGCCGGAAATAAATATAACCACGTTAAATGCCCAGCTTACAATGGCAAGAGAGCCTTTCTTCTTGGCCATAGGGTTAAACTTTCCTATTATGAACAGTACCAGCTGGATCGGGATACTTACAATCAGAAATAAAACTACAAATAAAACTGCAAGAATTGTTCGTATCATAACTTAAAAGCCTCTTTTCTAAAAAATTCGTCTATCTATTTTCTCACGGTTCAATATAAAATGAAATAGCAAAAAATTATTACCTTGTGTAAATGAGGTTTGACATGAGCATGATATAGTATTTAATATAAATGAAAGTGTAAGGAGACATGCTGATTATGCTTATTATAAAAAACTGCAGGATAATAGACCCGGGAACGGGACTTAATGGAATGTACGACATACTTATAGACGGAGAGAGGATTTCCAAGATTGGTTTTTGCGGAAGTCTTGATGATATGGCGGCGGAAGAAATGTCGATGAAGCTTATATATGCGGAATCACAGGCCGGAAGTTCTAAGACACAGGCACCGGAAGAGCTCACAGAGATTGATGCAGAGGGTATGGTAGTGGCTCCGGGGCTGGTTGATGGACATGTGCACTTCAGAGATCCGGGATTTACCTATAAAGAAGACATTGAGAGCGGGGCAAAGGCAGCAGCCAGAGGTGGTTTTACCAGTGTTATCATGATGGGAAATACCGAGCCTCATATGGATAATCCGGAAACTGTCACAGATGCCATAGCCCGTGGAAGCAAGACCGGAATCAGGGTCTACTGCTGCGGAAATGTCACCAGGGATATGGTGGGAAAAGAGCTGGTGGATATGGATGCACTTATAGGCGCGGGAGCAGTTCTTTTTACAGATGACGGAAAGCCCATAACAGACGCCTCTCTCATGGAAAAGGCGTGTATTGAAGCTGCTGCGCGGAACAGAATTATCAGTCTCCATGAGGAAGATCCTCAGTTTATTACAGACAATGGCATAAATGCCGGAGACGTGGCTGAGAAGCTTGGACTTAAAGGCTCTCCCAGACAAGCAGAAATATCTATGGTCGAAAGAGATATAGAAATAGCAAAGAAGACCGGTGCTGAGCTTGTAGTACAGCATATCAGCGCTGCCGAGTCGGTGGAAGCCATAAGAAATGCGAAAAAGTGCGGAGTCAGGATTCATGCAGAAGCTACACCGCACCACTTTACTCTTACACAGGATGCGGTTCTAAAGTATGGGGCCCTTGCTAAAATGAATCCGCCACTTCGTCTTGAAAGCGACAGAATGGCTATAATAGAGGGACTTAAGGATGGCACTATAGAGATGATTGCGACAGATCACGCTCCACACTCAAGAGAAGAGAAGCAAAAAGATCTAAGGCAGGCACCAAGTGGCATTACCGGTCTTGAAACTTCACTTGCACTGGGGATTCGCGAGTTGGTAAAGACCGGAGAAATCTCGTTGGCAGAGCTGATAGCAAGAATGAGTACAAATCCGGCGAGACTTTACGGCCTGGATGCCGGATATATCCGGGAAGGGGGACCGGCAGATCTTGTGATATTTAACCCTGATGCTGAGTGGGACTTTGTACACAGTGTATCGAAGTCATCCAACACACCTTTCCTTGGGCAGCGCCTCCCCGGCAAGATTTCTTTTACCATATGTAAAGGAATGGTTGTATACCAAGGATAAAATGGATTAAAGAGCACTATGTATTTGTGATATAGTGACATGAGAAGATAATAGATTTTGACGTACGAGGTGGATTATGGCACAGAAAATGAAAAAGGAAGCGCGGGTTATAAGTCAGAGAGCGCTTTCTGACGGGATTTATGATATGTGGCTTGAAACTCCGATAGCAGGGGATGTTAAGGCAGGGCAGTTTGTAGGTGTTTATCCGGTAAATAAGGCAACTCTTTTACCGAGACCTATCAGTATCTGCGAGGTTGATACCGGAAAATCGGCAATAAGGCTTGTGTACAGGATTGTGGGTTCCGGAACAGCGGAATTTGCTCTGTATCAGCCGGATGATTTCATAATGATACTTGGGCCTTTAGGGAATGGATTCCCACTTGATAAGGCAGCAGGCAAAAGAGCTGTGGTAATAGGAGGCGGAATCGGAGTGCCTCCGCTTCTTGAAACTGCAAAGCGCCTTAGTGCGGCGAAAGGAGCTGATAAGCCTGCCAGTGTCAGTGCTGTCATGGGCTATAGGAATCATGATACGTTTTTATCTGATGAATTCCTGAATTTTGCGAATCTTTTCATTGCTTCTGAGGACGGAAGCGTGGGAACAAAGGGTAATGTTATCGATGCAATGAGAGCCGATGAGGTTCCATGCGATGTGATATTCGCGTGCGGACCCATGCCGATGCTAAAGGGAATCAAAGCATATGCTCAGGAAAACGGCGTTAAAGCATATCTGTCCCTCGAAGAGAGAATGGCGTGCGGCGTGGGAGCATGCCTTGGATGTGTCTGCAAGACAAAAAATGTGGACGAGCATTCTCATGTTAACAATGCCAGAATTTGTACCGATGGACCTGTGTTTGATGCAGATGATCTGGATCTCTGATTATAAGTGAAATGGTAGGTGTTTTTAATGAATACATCAGTTGAGATAGCAGGAGTTAAATTTAAGAATCCCGTGATGACAGCGTCCGGAACCTTTGGTTCGGGAATGGAATATGCGGATTTTGTGGATCTGAACAAGCTTGGCGCTGTAGTTACTAAAGGAGTTGCCGGTGTGCCATGGCCCGGGAATCCTGTGCCGAGAGTTGCAGAGGTTTACGGAGGAATGTTAAATGCAATCGGACTGCAGAACCCCGGAATAGACGTTTTTATTGAAAGAGACCTCAAGTTTCTGGAAGGATATGACACCGGCGTCATAGTAAATGTCTGTGGAAAGACTGTAGAGGAATATCTTGACGTGGTGGAAAGACTTGGGGATGAGAAGCGCGTGGATATGCTGGAGATAAATGTCTCCTGTCCAAACGTAAAAGAGGGTGCAATTGCTTTTGGTCAGAATAAGGACGCCCTTTTCGATATTACTTCAAGGATAAAAAAGGTGGCAAAGCAGCCCATCATCATGAAGCTCAGTCCGAATGTCACAAGCATTTCCGAGATGGCAAAAGCGGCAGAGGCAGCAGGTGCAGACGCGATTTCTCTGATAAATACCATTACAGGCATGAAGATTGACATTCATAAGAGAAAGTTTGCTCTGGCAAATAAGACCGGAGGAATGTCAGGCCCAGCCATAAAGCCTGTTGCAGTGAGAATGGTATATGAGGCTTCACATGCTGTAAAGATCCCGGTTATAGGTATGGGCGGAATCGCAACAGGTGAGGATGCCATAGAATTTATCATGGCAGGCGCAACAGCAGTAGCTGTTGGGGCAATGAACTTCCATGATCCATATGCTACAGAGAAAGTTCTCGACGGAATTGTTGAGTACATGGAACGCTATAATGTTCAGGATATCAATGAACTTAGAGGAATTGTGTGAGAAATAAACAGGAAGTGATTGGTAAGAGATTTTTACTGCTTACATTTCAAATTTATGAACAAATACGAAAAAAGGAAGGGCTTTTTGGAACCCTTCCTTTTTGATTACTAGCAACGTTATTCAGCTGTAACTTTTCCGGTAAGCTCGTCAAAGCCCTTCATGACTGCGTCAAAGGTCTGCTTGGAAATCTCCGGGAGCTCTCCGCCCCAGGTCTTTTCAGCCTGCTTGTACCCTTTTTCGAAGGCTGCTCTCATATTTTCGAGCTTGTCTGGATCATCGCCGGCAAGTGCTTTTGCAAAATCAAGAATACGATCACTGGTCTGCTGTACACCCCAGTAGCCGTCCTCGGCAATATCAGCCTGTGCCTGTGCTTTTGTGGCTGCATCAACAGTAAAATCACCCTTTGCAAGGAATCTCCAAATTGATTCGTCATCAGAATCGGAGTTGGCGATACCAAAAGCTTTAGCCTGCTTACCCATCATCTTGTTTACGATGTCAAGAAGCTGCTGCTGTCTTATAGCATCGTCAGCCTTGAGCTGCTGAATGATTTTGGCCCTGTCAGTTTCTTTTGAGTAAGCGGTGGTCTTTTTTGTGCTCTCATCCGACTTCTCATAAACATCTACAGCCTTTTCTTTGACCTTGACTTCTTCGTCTTTCTTCTTTTCCTCAACTGAGGACGGATTAACGGCTGAAGCATAGGTCGTTGCGATGTTGTTAGTAACCTCGGTAACTCCGTTTACGCTCATATAGAACTCCTTTTCCGCGATGGTTAACATAACTCGCTTTAAACGTAACTATAGTTCACCTAATCATCCTATCGGCAAGTTTCGAAAAAACTTTAGGGTTTAAATAAAAATTTTTCGTTTTTTTATTACTTTTTTTCTTGAGTTTGCTTTGCACGAGTGAGAAGATGTAGTAAGTAAAAGTGCATGAAAATGGGTAGAAGAGGGGTTTTTAGAATGATACTTGAGAAAAAAGCCTATGCAAAGATCAATCTTGGACTTGATGTAACAGGTAAAAGAGATGACGGATATCATATTGTCCGTATGATCATGCAGAATGTGGATCTTTATGATACTTTGACATTTGAGGATAATGAGACAGGAGAGATTTGCCTTACAGCTTCTTCAGAAAAGATTCCGACGGATGAGAGCAATCTGATATGTAAGGTAGCGCTTCAGTTAAAGAAGGAGTTTGGAGTCAGCAAGGGAGCCAACATTCATCTTGTTAAAAGAATACCGGTGGCTGCCGGCATGGCAGGAGGAAGCACTGATGGAGCTACTGCTTATGTGGCACTTAATGAATTGTGGAATCTGGGACTGGATAAGAAAAAGCTCTGCGAACTTGCTGTAAAGCTTGGGGCTGACATTCCGTATTGCATTATCGGTGGAACAGCACTGGCAGAGGGAATCGGAGAAGAACTCACAGTTATTTCCGATATGCCGGCTTGTCATATAGTTATTGCAAAGCCTGCAATCGATGTATCCACCGGATGGGTGTACAAGGAACTTGACAGCAGAAAGATCATAGAGCATCCGGACATAGATGGTATTAGAGTAGCTATAGAGGATGGTAATATTAAGGCTATGTGCAGCCTTATCGGGAATGTTCTCGAGCCGGTTACTGCAGGAAAGTACACAGTTATCGGGGACATTGAGAAAACTCTGGAAGACAGTGGCGCTGTAGGTGCTTTTATGACTGGAAGCGGACCAACAGTTTTTGCTGTTTTTGACGACGAAGATAAAGCTAAAAACGGTTATGAAGCAGTAAAAAGAAGTGCTCTTGCACCGGAGCTCTTTTTATCGGGACCTGTCAATCCCAATAAATAATTTTGCCGGTGCCGGTACTTATTAAATGAGGAGAATATTATGAGAAGGAACGTGGATGTCAGCGTGACCGGGATCCATTCAAGACCCGGTGAACCAACGGAAAAAATTGTAACAACTTCTACCGGCATTTACGAGGATATGGATGATGGCCGTCGTCTTGTGGAGTATGACGAGGAACAGGATGCCGGAAGAGGTGTCATGAAGGTGCATAACAAGGTCTATATTGCATCGGATGGCAAAAGCATGGAAATTGAAAGAGGCGGTGAGCATAGCAGCCGGCTTCAGTTTGGTAAGGAGCTGGAGTATAATACGGAATATCTCACACCTTATGGATCCATGTCTATGAAGGTTGTGACAAACAGCTTTGAGTTTAATACCGCACATGAGGAGCAGGACATGAAAGTCATGGCGGAATATGAGCTGGAAATGGGAGGAGAAGTCCTCTCTGATTCAATGATAATAATAGAAATTAAAAAAACGGAGGCAAGTTCCTGAACTTGTCTCCGTTTCGTTATATAACCAAATTTATTTAACCATTTTAGCGCCGGCTTTTTCCTGAGCCTTTGCAACAAGGTTCTTGAAGAAGCCCTTTTTCTGCTCAGGAGCCTGAACCTTACCGTGGAGTCCCTTAACTTCCGTAACGTAGATTCCACTGACAGAAGCCTTAACTTCCTTCTTGACCGGAACATTGTCAAAAATCTTCTCATCACAGATAAGACTCATTACACGATTACCGACTCTTACCTTGAGAATCGGAAGCTTGGATCTGCGAAGAAGCTTGGGAGTCTGGTCTATGACAGCTTGTGGAAGCCCTGCTTCATTAAGTTTCATTCGCTTTTTATCAATGATCAGCATAGTGACAGTCTGCTTCATGGCATCCAGCTGTACCTGCTGTTCTTCCTGTTTCTTTTGTGCTTTACGACCAAGAATAACAAGAGCAACAATTGCAGCAATAAGAAGTACTGCAATGACAATAGCAACAATCAATCCTGTACTCAAAATAAAACCCTCCGATAAATAACTAAATTGCAGACAATATTGTAGCATTGTTTGCCTATTTAGTAAATAAATACTTTAATCTAATTGTAAGGTGTGGTAGTATAAAAAATATTGTTTTTCCTTTGTTTGCTTTAATAAGGAAAAGAGATTATTTCCTATGGATGTCTCAGAGATATGGCATAGGATGTAAGTTTTTGTACCAGAAGGAGAATTATTATGAAAAAGAATTTATCGATACTTCTTGCAGGAGTTATGACCTGCATGCTTTTTACGGCTTGCGGCAAAGAAAATGCAGATAATACAGAGAATACCTCAGACAGCGCAACAACTGAGGCAAGCGCTGAAGCAACAGATGAGGCTGCGGCTGCCGGAGATTCAGATGTTTCACAGATTACAATTGACTTTGACAATCTTGAGACCAAGGCTCTTACTGATGTGAATGCTGCAGATTATGTTACTCCCGGAGAATATAAGGGCATTTCTGTAGAAGCCTCTCTCAGGGAAGTGACTGATGAGGATGTTGATAATTACATCAAAGACCTTCTTGAATCCAAGCCGCTTATGAATGAAGTTACCGACAGAGCTGTTCAAGACGGCGACACAGTAAATATTGATTATGCAGGTAAATATGCCGATACCAATGAGGCCTTCGAAGGCGGTACAGCACAGGGAGCTGACCTTGTGATTGGATCAAACACATATATTGATGGTTTCGAGAGCGGACTTATTGGCGCTACAAAGGGACAGACTCTTGACCTGAACCTGACATTCCCCGAAAACTACGGAGCAGAAGAGCTTGCAGGTAAGGACGTAATATTCACAGTTACAGTCAACAGCATCAAGGTTGCTTCAAAGGATATGACAGATGAATGGGCTGCCAGCCTTGGATATGAGAATGTTTCTACAATTGATGAGCTTAAGGCTTACGCACTTGGAACTCTTAAAGAGCAGGCCCAGGAAGAATACGAGGCTCTTGTGGAAAATACAGCAATTCAGACTGTAGTTGATAGTTCTTCTTTTACAGAGGCACCTAAGGAACTTGTTAACAGATATCTTATCCAACAGAATCAGATGATCGAGTATCGTGCATCAATGTATTCATACATGTACGGACAATCTGTTTCACCTTCTGACCTCGTAAATGTTTATATGCAGAATGAGGGCTTTGTCGGAACAGCAGATGATTATCTCAATTCCCTGGCAAAAGATATGGCTAATCAGTACCTTTTATTCCAGACGATTGCTGATGAGCAGGGCATCACAGTAACAGAGGAAGAAATCGACGACTATCTCAAGGAAGCTTATGAGAGTGCTTCCAGCACAGCATTCAGCTCATATGAAGAGTATAAGGCTTCATTAGACCTCGAAGTTTACAGAGAAGGTCTTATGGCTGAAAAGGTTGTAAAGTATATTGTTGACAATGCAAAAGTAGAGACACAAGAGGCAAGTGATGAGGCTTCAACTGAAGCGTCAGAAGATGCAGCAGCAGAAGGCTCAACAACTGAGGAGTCAGCAGACGCGGCAACTGAGAGTTCAACAACAGCAGCTGAGTAAGAAATAATAGCAATATAGAAACTAAGGAGAAAAAAGATGAGAACAAAAATTAAAGAGCTGTTCAGAAACACATCTGAATACGCTTCCAAAGAAGTGACCATCTGCGCTTGGGTACGTACTAACCGCGCACAGGCACAGTTTGGATTCCTTAACGTTAACGACGGTTCATTCTTCGAAAATCTTCAGGTCGTTTACGATCAGGAACTTAATAATTTTGAGGACATCTCCAAGATAAGAGTAGGCGCCAGTGTTAAAGTAACAGGAACTCTTTTACTTACACCGGAAAATAAGCAGCCTTTTGAAGTTAAGGCAACAGCAGTTGAACTTCTCGGCGACTGTCCGGAGAACTATCCTATTCAGCCAAAGCGCCATACAAGAGAATATCTTCGTACTGTGGCTCATCTTCGCCCGCGTACAAACCTCTTTAGCGCTGTATTCCGCATCAGAAGCGTTGCAGCCATGGCAATTCACACATACTTCCAGGACAGAGGATATCTTTATGTACATACTCCTCTGATCACAGGAGCTGACTGTGAAGGTTCGGATCAGATGTTCAAGATCACAACGCTCAACATGAATGATCTTCCAAAGAATGAGGACGGCACTGTTGATTTCAGCAAGGATCTTTTTGGCAAGCAGTCCTTTATTACAGGATCAGGACAGCTTCAGGGCGAGACCTTTGCTATGGCATTTGGTGACATATACACCTTTGGACCTACATTCAGAACAGAGAATTCCAATACACAGACTCATGCAAATGAATTCTGGATGATCGAGCCTGAGATGGCTTTCTGCGATCTTCAGGGTCTTATGGACATCGAAGAGGAAATGCTCAAGTTTGTTGTTAAATATGTTTGCGACAAGTGCCCTGAGGAGATTGATTTCTGCGACAAGTTCGTATCCAAGGGACTTAAGGACAAGCTTAACGCCATCATAAACGCTGAGTTTACACGTATCAGCCATCATGACGTTATTGATATTTTAAAGAAGGCAGATGTTAAGTGGGAATTCGAGCCTGACTATGGCGAGGATATTGCCAAGGAGCACGAGAAGTACATCGTAGATTACTTTAACGGACCTGTTTTTGTAACAGACTGGCCAAAGGATATCAAGGCATACTACATGAAGGTTAACCCTGACAACAAGACTGTTGCGGCTGTAGACCTTCTTGTTCCTCAGGCAGGCGAACTTATGGGCGGCAGCCAGAGAGAGGAGAACCTCGACAAGCTCATTGAGAGAATGGATGAGATGGGCGTAGATAAAGAGGGCATTGACTGGTATCTTGATACCAGAAGATACGGTGGCTGCATCCACAGCGGATTTGGTATGGGCTTTGAACGTCTTATCATGTACTTAACAGGTGTTGAGAACATCCGTGACGTAATACCTTATCCAAGAACCCCAAGAAACTGCGAATTCTGATATTTTGGGCATCCCGAAAGGGGTGCCCTTTTTTCGACCAATCTTTTATTGAAACTGATTTTTGTGTGTCATAATATATAATTAGAGTAATGATAGATATTGCCAAGGGCAGAGAGGACAAGGGGGATAGGTATGAAAAGAGGGAAGAATGTTCTTTTTAGAATAATAGCTATAGCCCTTGCTATGTCTTTTTCCATGGCGGAGCCACTGACAGTTTATGCTACGACCAGCGAAGAACTGGAGCAGAATCAGAAGAAACTGGAAGAGGAGGAGAAAGCCCTCGAGAAAAAGAAGAAGAGCCTCGAGAATCAGAATAAAGACAGCCAGAACAAACTTGATAATGCCAATGACCAGATAAATGATGCTTCTGAAGGAATGGATGAGACTCAGGAAGCCATAGATGAAACCTCACAGGAGCTGGTGGGGCTTATGGCGGATATAGAGATGATCAAGGAAGACATTGCTCACAAGATAGAGCAGATTGAGATAACACAGCAGGAGTATGATACAGCCAAGGCCAATGAGGAAACTCTTTATGGTGCCATGGTTCAGAGAGTCAAGTTCATGTACGAGAAAGGGAATCTGTCGTATGTGCAGATTCTTTTGACTGCTACAAGCTATGCAGATGCGCTGAATAAGGCTTCTTATGTGGAGAACCTCTATGAGTATGACAGGATCAAGCTTGCTGAGTATGTGGCTGCTAAAGAGGCTGCAGAAGCCTATGGACACCAGCTTGAAGCTGAAAAGTCTGAACTTGAGACATCAGAATATGAGCTTGAAGAGGAGCAGGCCTATATGGAGGAGCTTCTTGCCGAGTATAAGGCGACTTACTCAGATTATGAGGTAAAACTTGCAAAGGCCAGACAGGACGCTGCGGTATACACTGCCCAGATAAAGAGTCAGCAGTCCGGTATAGCAGCTTTGCAGAAGCAGATTGAAGCCAAGCAGAAGGAAGTTGACGCGGCAAAGAAGGCCACCAATGAGGCAAAAGAAGCTGAGAGAGCCGCAGCAGAAGCTCAGAGCAGTAGTGAGAGCTCAAATAGCGGCGGATCATCCTCCAAGTCTTCAGGAAATAAGAGTTATGCGGCTCCCGGAAGTGCAACAGGCTCAAATATCGCAAGCTATGCCTGTCAGTTTGTGGGAAATCCGTATGTTCCGGGAGGCACAAGCCTCACAAACGGAGCGGACTGCTCAGGATTTGTTCAGTCAGTATACAAGGCTTTTGGCATATCGGTTCCGAGAACATCCTGGGCTCAGGGCAACTACGGCAGAGAAGTTGCCTTTGCGGATGCGCAGCCCGGAGATGTTATTTATTACGGCGGACATGTGGGAATCTATATTGGCGGAGGCCGAATAGTCCATGCCAGCACCCAGAAGACCGGCATCAAGTACAGCAACGCGACTTACAGATCAATTATTTCTGTGAGGAGATTTCTGTGAGTATAAAGAAATCGCCAATTTTATCAGTTTTTTTGTAATTTATGTGAGTTGTTTAATGGATAATCCTATTGTATAATCAAACGCAATTGAAGATTTGGTTGAGAATTTTCAATTGTTCTGGTTACACAAATGTTTTTCTAACATTGGAGGTAGCATGGCTTCAGAAGAAAAAGTCATAGTCATTGATTTTGGCGGTCAGTACAATCAGTTGGTTGCACGCCGCGTCAGGGAATGCAATGTTTATTGCGAGATATATTCCTACCGTACACCAATTGAACAGATTAAGGAGATGTCTCCAAAGGGCATTATTCTGACAGGTGGTCCTAATTCCTGTTATGAGGAAGGGGCACCTACCTATACGAAGGAGCTTTTTGAGTTGGGGATCCCGGTTTTGGGCCTGTGCTATGGAGCACAGCTTATGATGCATGTCCTTGGCGGAAAGGTTGAGAAAGCACCTGTGCGTGAATATGGAAAAACAGAGACTTTTATTGACGGTTCCAAAGATACCCTTTTTGCCGGAATCGAAGATAAGACAATTGTTTGGATGAGCCATTTTGACTATATTAGCAAGGCAGCACCGGGATTTGAGATCATTGCGCACACTGCTGACTGTCCGGTTGCAGCAGCAGCCTGCGAGGACAAGAAGCTTTATGCTATACAGTTCCATCCTGAGGTGCTCCACACCGTAAGAGGCAAAGAAATCCTTCACAACTTTGTGAGAAATATCTGTGCAACTGCAGGCTCCTGGCGAATGGATTCTTTTGTTGAGAATACTGTTAAGGATATTAGAGAAAAAGTCGGAGACGGAAAGGTTCTGCTTGCACTTTCCGGAGGTGTAGATTCATCGGTTCTTGCAGCACTTCTTGCAAGGTCAATCGGTAAGCAGCTCACATGCGTATTTGTTGATCACGGCCTCCTTCGTAAGAATGAGGGAGACGAGGTCGAAAGCGTATTTGGACCAAACGGTAATTTTGATATAAATTTTGTGCGTGTAAATGCAGCGGAGCGTTATTACGAAAAGCTCAAAGGCGTTGAAGAGCCTGAGCGCAAGCGTAAGATCATTGGCGAAGAGTTTATCCGCGTATTCGAGGAAGAGGCCAAGAAGATCGGAAAAGTTGATTTCCTTGCTCAGGGTACAATTTACCCTGACGTAGTAGAGTCAGGACTTGGCGGAGAATCTGTGGTTATCAAGTCTCACCACAATGTTGGCGGACTTCCTGACTATGTTGATTTCAAGGAGATCATTGAGCCGCTTCGCAACCTTTTCAAAGATGAAGTCAGAAAGGTCGGACTTGAACTTGGCCTTCCGGAATATCTTGTATTCCGTCAGCCATTCCCCGGGCCCGGTCTGGGAATTCGCATTATTGGCGAAGTTACAGCTGAGAAGGTTAAGATCGTTCAGGATGCCGACGCCATTTACCGCGAGGAAATAGCCAAGGCTGTGGAAGAGTACAAGAAGTCTAATGCTTCAGCGGTTTCAAATACCGAGAGCTCTCGCGCCGGCGAACCTGACTGGATGCCCAATCAGTATTTTGCAGCTCTTTCTAATATGCGCTCCGTCGGTGTAATGGGAGATGAGCGTACCTACGACTACGCAGTAGTCCTCCGCGCAGTGCAGACTGTGGACTTCATGACAGCAGAGGCTGCTGAAATACCTTTTGAGGTTTTGCAGCGCGCCATGAGCCGCATCATAAACGAGGTCAAGGGTGTTAACCGCGTAATGTACGACCTCACAAGCAAGCCCCCGGGAACGGTGGAACTGGAATAAGATAACGAGTGTTATTATATTGGACCCTGGAAGCGCATATACGCGACTTCTAGGGCTCTGTTGTTATACTGGCTGAATTCGTCAGAGTCTAATCCTTAAGGCATAACCGTATGGGAATCAATACGGTTAGAAATCTCTTTACTTTTTTTCTGTGTTGTTATATATTGTCACTTGTATTTCAAGATAGTTCTTTTCAAAGTTCGTTTTGAAATGGCTGTTCTTTCTGGGACAGCTTGGTAATTCCCAAAATAATAGATAAAGAAGGGGCAAAAGAAGACGGCTTACGTGAGCAGTGGCTTTTTTGAGCTACTATTCCCGTAGCGACATGCATGATACTTATGGCATCTACGTGAGATGTTGCTCTTGATTCTTGTGGTTCACGTAGAAATAAGTAGATATCTGGAAAATTTACGTGAGGAAGGGCTGGTTAACAAGAGTGTATCACGTAGAATGCCTGAATATCAGTGCAGCACTACGTGATAATAGTCAAAAGATAAAGTAGAGTCACGTAGATCTGAAAAAGGAGTTTGGTGATGCAGGATTACAAGGAAGAATTGGAAAAACAAATACAGGAGATGGATGCTCTAATAACCCAAATTGATAAGAAGGCGTTAAGGGTAAAAAGCTTGAGCAATTGTGGTATTGCAATAAGTAAGAGTAACGGGAAAGACCAGTATTACTGGGTAGACAAGCTTGCGCAAAAGCGGAAGTATGCGAGAATCGAAGAAATGGACAAGCTGAAGAAGGTGGCACAGCGAGATTATGAAACGCTACTTAAAAAGAAACTTGTAAAAATCAGAAATGATATTTGGGAGTTTTTAAAGCTCTATGATATAAAGTCACTTGAAAATGTGTATATGGGCATGGCAGATGCAAGGAAAAAGCTTGTTACACCGATCATTGAACCTCTGGAAATATATGTTGAGAATTGGAAGAAAGAAATCTACGAGCCGATGGGAATTAATGAAAGTGTTACAGATTTTTTTTCAAACAATGGAATAAGGGTAAGATCAAAATCTGAGCTGATAATAGCCAATATGCTGGAACAAAGTGGCATTCCATATAGGTATGAATACCCACTTGCACTTAAGGGCATGGGAGCTGTAAGACCAGATTTTACATGCCTTAATATCCGAA
Source organism: Butyrivibrio sp. (assembly GCA_015056585.1). Classification (GTDB taxonomy): domain Bacteria; phylum Bacillota; class Clostridia; order Lachnospirales; family Lachnospiraceae; genus Butyrivibrio. Next base: position 26,627 of record SVFZ01000107.1, read on the forward strand.
CTAGAAAGGAATATATCTGGGAACATTTTGGAATGATGGATAACATAGCTTATGCAAACAAGAATATAGTTAAGATAGAGGCATATGAGCAAAGTGGATATTTTCTGGGGAAAAATATGATCATGACATTTGAGACTTCTCAACATGCCATCAGTTCTAATATAATAAAGGCTATGATTAAAGAATATCTAGTTTAGCAGGTTATGGCGCAATTCAACTCGAGGGATAAATGTCCATATAAAATGCCGGGAGGATAAGGGTTATGGAAGATTACAGTAAACAACATAAAAAAGCTTGGGAGTTCGATGCTTATGATTTCTGGGTAAGAACTGCTGGGACACCGCAGGAAAGGGCTGCCAAGGATAAAGAAGATCCCAGGAAGATGCTAAAGCAGTATGCGAACTACTTTGATTCTTTTGAAGGCGTCAAGGTAGCTAATATCTGCGGATCCTGCGGCAAGAAAGCAATTCCGCTGGCTCTTTTGGGAGCAGAGGTTACAGTATTTGATATATCCGAAGCCAATAAGAAATATGCCATGGAAACAGCTGAGGCTGCAGGCGTTAAGATAGGTTATGAAGTCTGTGACATCATGGAAATCGATATGGACAAGTATGCCGGCTTTTTTGATGTTGTCTTTATGGAGGGTGGAATCCTTCATTATTTCCATGATATAAATGCTTTCATGAATGTTATGAACGGATTGCTTAAACCCGGTGGAAAGATGATCTGCAGTGACTTCCATCCATTTACTAAGATTTCCGATATACTTGGGCTGCAGCAGCCAACCATGAGTTATTTTTCAACAGATATCTTTGAAGGTGAGATGGCGCACGCAAGATTTTACGATGAGGAGATCCGTAAGCAGATCCCGAAATGCCATTACAGGAAGTACACCATCAGCGAG
>SVFZ01000108.1 GCA_015056585.1 Butyrivibrio sp.
CCAGAAATCATTTACGTTGTGCGCATAAACATCCGCAAGCTCTTTTACCACAAATTCCGCAGAGTTTGGCAGCATAGTCATCATCGCTGCTGCCTGAAGATCGTAAAAAGAGGCATGATAATAGATGCCATGAGCGCTGTTGTCGCCATCCTTGGGGAGCGCATAAACTCGCGGATTATGGTTATTCTGGCGGCGGGAAACCATCTTGCCAAAGCCATTGTCCGCCCATATTTTTATCACATCCTCGGGAAATGTCAGGTACCCGTCACGGTACAATTCCATAGTCTCGCCGTAAAGATTGGTACAGCAAACTGCGCATTCATCAGCCTCTTTTACCAGCTTGTACTGCTCAAGAATAAGGTCGCTCATCAGCTTTCCGCGAGCCTGCGGCGTATCGTAAGTAGGATCGTCTGCCCAGAATGGCCTGTCTCCCTGCCCTCGGAAGCCAAGATTCCAGATAACATGACAGTCCTTCTGATCTTCGATAGCCTGTTTCCACAGTTTTCTGAAAAGATCCGGGTGCTTGTCAAAGCTCGCCTCAAGATCAGGATATGCCCTTGCAAACATCTGCGCCCCCAGCGGCTCTGCATGATGATGCGTTATCCACAGGCCATAGCTATTCGCCAATTTCTTGTACTTGTGGGAATTGTGATCAGTTCCAGGAATGGTCATGTTCCCGCCGCAGCGAAGCAGCGCTTCAAAGGCCATCTCCCATGGAAAGTTCTCCCCTACTTTTTCCCTCCATCCATCAAAAAGGACTTCATCATTGATAAACCACCCTCTGAATCTTACCTTTGCCGGTCTTGATTCATAGTGATAGTCCTTAGGAACTTCATGCTCTCTTTCTTTTACAAACTCCTGTTCATTCCAGAACCAGAAGGGCTGAACATTTAAAAAGATTCTGCTGATATGGTAAATACCGTAGATAAGACCAAGACTGCTGCCGGAAGTTATGGTAAGCTCGCCGGGGCTTCTGTCTATGGTAAAGGTTTCTGATGCGGCATTATTTGCAACAAGATTAGGATTGGTTAGAACAAGCTTGATTTCAAGCCCCGGCTCAGCGCATTCACTGCCTGTATTTTTTATATCCCGTTTAAGCGCCTCAACTGCCTTCTGCACCGGTGTTTCTTTTATATCCCCTGTAATTTGTGTGTTGATATTGATTTGCATAGTCATACCTTCTTAATCTCCATAACCCAAAGGTCACATGGCTCTACAGTCATACTCCCTGTAGCAGCCATAGTTTCAAGCATGTATGGGTTCCAAAGTGAAATGCCTCTGTAGTCTCCATCTTCCCAGCTAACTGTAATGGGCTCCAAGCCTTCATTAGCAAGTATAAGAAGGTTCTTTTCATCCTTTACAACATGGCTGCATCGAAGGTCATAGATATCACCGGAAAATACAAGTTCCCTGTGAACACACTCTAGAACATGCTTAAGGAGTTCATTCTCATTTCTTGCATATACAAAACCATTATCTTTATTGTTTTCCAGCAGTTCTCCAGTGGCAATAATCACCCTGCCGCCGCTTTTTTCAAACTCTTCAATTACCCTCCTGCCACTCTCATCAAGAGCACTATATTCATCCGCTTCTGAAAGCAGAACTGAATACTCCTGCGCAGCAATACAGAGCTTGCCATCTGCAATCTTGCACTCATCAAGAAGCTCTGCTTCCAGATAATTGAACTCTATCTGATTTGTAAAAAGAGGTTTCGCAAGCTTCCAGGACAAAGTATCAGCGCCGCAAAGAATCGCTACCTGCGCACAATTTACTGAGTCTGTATTAAGGTAGCACATTCTTTTTATAAAGTCGCTCATCTTGCGGTACTCAGGCCAAAAGGGATTGTTCATGCCGACCTCAGGCGGACGTTCATCGCCCCTGTCACCCCTTAGCGAGTAGTAGAAAGCATGCGGATAAACAAGATTCACACCTCTCACAAAGAGCCAGTTCAGGTACCAGCGCATGTCTTTTTCTGTAAAGAGCTTTGGATCCTGCCTCTCTCCGCAGCATCCAAAACACTCATTGCCATTTCTTCTTTTCCCGCGGTGCCTTGCACTATCTGACGAGCACTTGCCCATGGTGGAATGTTCTCCCTCTATGGCATGTCCGTCTTCCGGTTCAACAAATCTCCAGACTATATCCTGACATGGTCTTTGAAAATACTTCAGATAGCCAATATCCGTGCTTTTCTCCGGGTGCCCTGTTAAATCGATACCGTGAGATGCACACCAATCTGAGAGCTGCTTGTAGTAGCTATTGGATAACCTGTTGTGGATCACCTGCTCGTAAATTCGCTTCGCACAAGTTGCTCTTCTCGCTAATGTACAATCCCTTCCCAGCATACTCTTACCATTGTCAAAAGAGCTTTCACATCCATCATGGTTCTCTCCAGCAAACAGTAACTTCAGATCTTCGTCGGTGCCGCCTGCTGCCTTAAATTCCTCGTATAATCCATCGCTCCACGGGATCAGATTCTCTCTTGCATTTCTTCCAAGTATATTAGGTTCATCGGTAAAAAAGGCTATGACAGTATTTCCAAAATACTCAGAGAGCTCAGCATAGTATTTCTCATGTGTCAGCTCTACGAATTTAGCCACTGCTTTTGGATTTAGAAGGTCTGCGCTCTTTGGTGCATGCACTTCCCCATCGTCCTCCCCGGGATGTACGCCTCTTATTGTGCCACCACTTGGGGTCATGACATATATGACCTCATAGCCATCCTCAATAACCTTGGCAACTACCTTCTCTTTGGCTTTACCATCAGAGGCCTTGGCAACTGCCTTTTCTTTGGCTTTATCATCAGGCTCTTTTCCCAGTACCCGCCTCTCAAGACCCATTGAGGCAAAAGAGGGATCGGACTTCACCACTTCGCCATGGCAGGAACCGGATGGATACATAGCTTCATCGTAAAGAACAACCTTCATATCCATTTCGCAGGCTTTTTTAACAGCGAGCTTTACAAAGCGAAAGTATTCATCAGATAAATAGCCAATGGAAGAGGGCAGGCCTTTTCTTGGATGAATTACAAATCCGTCCACACCCTTGTCCTTCATTTCCTTCATCTGTCTGAGAATTTCCTCTTCGGAAAGCTCATCATTCCAAAACCAGAACGGTATTGGAGTAAATTCACTTAATACGGGAATTTCCATCTTTTCTCCTGTTTGATTGTCAATCATTCAATCAGTCAGTCAGATCATTCTACTATTACATATTTATACTATCATTTCACAAGACCTTTTCTCTGCATTTAGCGAACAATTATATGCAAAAAAAGACAAGGGACAAAATTTCATCCCTTGTCTATTACTTCATTTTGAAATTATCTGCTGATACAATCAGCATATCTTTTAGACGATAGCTTTCTGCGCACGACTGCAAGCTCTTTTACCAAAATTTACTGTACTGCTGCCTTGAGCTCGTCAACCTTGTTTGTCTGCTCCCAAGGAAGGTTGAGGTCGTTGCGGCCGAAGTGTCCGTAAGCAGCAGTCTGCTTGTAGATAGGACGGCGAAGGTCGAGCATCTTGATAATTCCTGCAGGACGAAGATCGAATACTTTACGAACTGCCTCTGTGAGCTTCTCATCAGAAACTTTTCCGGTTCCAAATGTGTCTACAAGAATTGATGTAGGCTGTGCAACACCGATAGCATATGAAAGCTGGATCTCTGCCTTGTCAGCAAGGCCTGCAGCTACGATATTCTTTGCAACATATCTTGCTGCATAAGCTGCAGAACGGTCAACCTTTGTGCAGTCTTTTCCTGAGAAAGCACCGCCGCCGTGACGAGCAGCTCCACCATAAGTATCAACGATGATCTTACGGCCTGTAAGTCCTGCATCGCCCTGAGGTCCGCCGATAACGAAACGTCCTGTTGGGTTGATGTAAATCTTTGTGTTAGCATCTACTAAAGAAGCATCTACAATTGCATCAATAACATACTTCTTGATGTCTTCGTGAATCTGCTCCTGTGTAACCTTTTCATCATGCTGAGTAGAAATAACGATAGCTTCAAGTCTCTTAACCTTACCGTTCTCATCGTACTCAACTGAAACCTGGCTCTTTCCATCAGCTCTAAGATATGGAAGAGTGCCGTTCTTTCTAACTTCTGTAAGCTTCTTGGTAAGCTTGTGTGCAAGGCTGATTGCGTATGGCATATACTCCTCAGTCTCGTTTGTAGCATAACCAAACATCATACCCTGATCACCGGCACCTATTGCTTCAATCTGCTCATCAGTCATCTGGTTCTCTCTAGCCTCAAGTGCCTTGTCAACGCCCATGGCAATATCTGCTGACTGCTGGTCAAGTGCTACGAGAACTGCACATGTGTTGCCATCAAAGCCCTTAGCTGAATCATCATAGCCAATCTCTTTGATTGTATCACGGGCAATCTTAGCATAATCAACATGAGCCTTTGTTGTGATCTCACCTGTGATGAGAACAAAACCTGTACATGTAGCTGTTTCGCAAGCAACACGGCTCATTGGATCCTGCTCCATGCAGGCATCAAGGATAGCATCAGAGATGTTATCGCAGATTTTATCAGGGTGTCCTTCTGTAACTGATTCGGATGTAAAAATAAACTTATCCATTCTTTTGTCCTTTCTGTGTATCAACACACATATTTCATGTGAAGCAGCATAAACTCGAAATTGCAAAGCAATTCCTCGTTCATGTTGCTCGCCATATATCCGGCAAAAAACATTTGCATAAATGCATGTTTTTTCCGGATGCATGGCTCTGCTTCACATGAAAAAAACCGCTTGTTTGGTGCGTGCTACACAAACAAGCGGAACTGATTGGTTTCAGATCCTCTTATTGCTCGTAAAGATTTTTGCTGTTAAGCAAAATCAGTTGCACGCTCAGGTTGGCACCTTCCTGAATTCTCAAGGGGTTGCCGTGGCTTCATAGGTCCTATGTACCTCCACCACTCTGAATAAGAGAACTAGTTAAAATATTAAAATTTCATACCAGACATTCTCATGTCTGTTAATGAATAATACATTATACCATCCAATAAATCAATAGTATAATTTGAAAATATTTGTTAATAATTCAATAAAGTGAATTGTAATAGTAACTTCCACACCCAATAAACCTGACATAGAATTTACTAATTCCAAATACAACAGTGGAATTTACTAATTCAGAATGGTATTCTTCATAAGTTCATCCAAAGATGCTCTCCGGCATTAAGGAGGAA
>SVFZ01000109.1 GCA_015056585.1 Butyrivibrio sp.
ACAAGAGGACTAAGCGTAGGGTTGCCATAAGGAAATCAAAAGCGTAATATAAAACCAATATTTCAAAAGCCTGATTTTTTATCAGAGCTTCTTTGGTGGATTCTAACCTTTTATTTCCGTAGGTAAATTTACGCGGCCGCGGAGACGTAATTATTATTGACAGCAACATTTGGTGTTGATATAATACAATTTGTGACTCGCTTGAGAAAGTGGTTTGCAGTTCACATAAGATAAGCTGTTGTAGCACAGTCGGTAGTGCGTCGCATTGGTAGTGCGGAGGTCACGAGTTCGATTCTCGTCAGCAGCTTTTTTTGTACCCAAAAAGCTCCCACCAATCCAATTTGGTGGGAGCTTTATTCCTTATCAGGACATCAGTTTTTCAATCAGATACTGGTAGATATCTGCATTCTTTTCCTGCCACTTATCGCAAATACTCTGGGCAATCTCCTCAGTAGGAACACTGAGACGTATATCCACAAGATTCTGTCCATTCTCTTTTGCCACGAGGCAGGCAGTGTATTCATTATCGCCGGTCTTTTGGTAGTCTGACAAGATAGATGCTTCATTGCGAAGCCTCATACTGTTGTTTCTCAAAAAGTCATCAATCTCCACCTTGATAGCAGGATTGATCCTGTTGCCGAAAAAGCTTAAGGCCTCATCTCCTTCAGGCGTTATCTCGAGATAGGTCCTGTTAGCAACGGTCTTTTCTTTTACCAACTCAGATATAACCAGTTCACTGAATACCTCCTGCAGTGTCAGGAATGTCGTATATTCTTTTTCCAAAATAAAGTCATAGATCTGGGATTTGCTAAGAGGCACATCACAGCGCTTTAGCATATACAGAACTATCATCTTATATAAAGTAAGATACTGGGAACTCACTTTTGTCCCTCCAAAAACTCAGTTACCTTTTTACAAGGCATTTCGAACCGGCTTATTTTCTCAATGACTTAAGGCACAGAAAATGCATTTATACCTTATGAGATCATGTCAGCCCTTCTTGTAGCAAGCCTTAACTGCTGCAGATACAGCTTCAACACATCTTGGGTCAAAAGCTGCCGGCAGAATGTTTACATCGCTAAGCTCTTCATCAGGGATAAGCGCTGTAAGGGCATTTGCTGCTGCAAGCTTCATCTCCTCAGTGATCTGAGTAGCGCCACACTCAAGAGCTCCTCTGAATATTCCGGGGAAAACAAGTACGTTGTTTACCTGGTTAGGGAAGTCACTTCTTCCTGTTCCGATAACGCGTACACCGGCTTCCTTAGCAAGATCAGGCATGATCTCAGGTACCGGATTTGCCATGGCAAACATGATTGCATCCTTATTCATTGATGCCGCCATCTCTTTTGACACAATGCCCGGTGCTGAAACTCCGACAAAAACGTCTGCGTTCACAAGAGCATCTGCAAGAGAGCCTGTCTTCTGCTCAGGATTTGTGACATCCATCATCTTCTCCTGCATCCAGTTAAGACCTTCTGTGGACTTGCTGAGGATACCAACCTTATCGCACATGGTAACGTTCTTAAATCCATATCTCAAAAGAAGTTTTGTAATGGCAATTCCTGCGCTTCCGGCGCCGTTTACAACTACCCTGCATGACTCCTTATCCTTGCCTACAACCTTAAGACCGTTGATTATTCCTGCAAGAACAACGATTGCTGTTCCGTGCTGGTCGTCGTGGAAAACAGGGATATCCAGTTTCTCTTTTAACCTCTCTTCAATCTCAAAGCATCTGGGAGCTGAAATATCCTCAAGGTTGATACCGCCAAAGCCGGGAGCCAGATATGTTACAGCCTTGATGATCTCCTCGGTATCCTGAGTGTCGAGGCAGATAGGCACTGCATTCACGCCGCCAAATTCTTTGAAAAGAACAGCCTTTCCTTCCATAACAGGCATAGCTGCGTAAGGTCCGATGTTGCCAAGTCCGAGAACTGCGCTTCCGTCTGAAACTACAGCTATTGTATTGGACTTGATTGTGTACTTGTAAGCAAGGCTCTTATCCTCTGCAATAAGCTTACAAGGCTCTGCAACCCCGGGTGTATAGGCTATTGCCAGGTCTTCTTTGCTCTTAACCTCAGCCTTGGACTGGATATATAGCTTTCCCTGCCATTCTTCGTGCATCTTCAGTGCTTTTTCTGCGTTTGTCATAATCTGCTCTCCTCTTTTACTCTTTTCCTCTGATCAGAAGGTTTTTCCAACAATATCATATGCAAAAGATATTACATCTTTTCGCTTGTCTGTATCAATATATTTAAACACATTATATATATATTTGTGTCTTCCACCGGTGGTCTGAAGGCCAAGAGCCAGCTTTAATGCAGCAATCTCATCAGCAGCATCCGTCTGCCTTGAAAACATCAGCGCATCTATATGACCGTTTTTTTCCATAATGCTGTAAGCATAGGCAAAAGCCGCAGCCTGCAAGGTCTCCCCCGAAGTTGAGGAATATCCCATTTCACTTAAAATAATCGATCTGACATTTCCCTCAGTATCAAGCATCTCCTGCCTTTGCATGTAATCTGTAAGCACCTCAAGATTGTCCATGGAAATGCAGGGCGTGTCCACAGAATGAGTGGTGTACTTGGATGACTTCCAAAAGGCCGTGTTTCCGTTTGGGTAGGAATAGGGATGAGCTGCCAGTCCCCAGTCGATATCCCCCTCTTCTTTTATGGTGGAGGAAAGGATATCCAAAACGTCCTTGGCATCATAGTCGCCGGTTTTCTGCGAATTCATGGTCCAGCGCTGATCCAGGGAAAAATAAACCTTGGCTGCGCTGTTCTGGCTGACTATCGCATTGTAAAAAACTCTGAAAGCCTTGGTAAAAGCCTGTGTATAGGTATCTACATCCACAAAGGGCATGTAGTTGTACTCTTTTCTTGCATTAACTTCGTTGGCAATGATCCACATGCTGACATTGCCGTGTCCGGATCCTGAATACCTTCCCGCCAGGAAACTTCCCACCGCAGCGCAGGCATTTACGCCGTCATCAGTAACGCCGTTGAACATATAGTATGGCGCAGTTGACCCTCTTCTTGCATCGGGGTGCGTAAGATCCGGATAAGTGGACGGGCTGGCGTTATTAAGAACAATCGCTGCCACGTCAATTCCCATATTATTAAGCTTTTTGAAAAGATCGTCGTAATTCTCCATAACTCCGGTGTTGAAATGGTATGTCACACCGTTGTAGGTATAGGCAATTCCTCCGGATGGAACCAGTATATGTGAAAGCGGAATATTATATGCGCAGTAACTAAGGTTAAGATCAGCCAGTTCTCCGATCCTTAACGGATCCGGCAAAAGTCCCTTTATGGAATGATGCTTCATTCCGCCGTAGCTGTAGCCCGCACAGGCTCCGGGGTTTGTAATATATTTGGGCTTACTGATGGAAACATACTCTCCATCAAGCTTTACAGCCACAATAAATTTGGAAAAGAGCCTTGAATCAGCCTCTCCTTTATTAAGGTTTACAGTAAAAGAAGCGCTCTCATTCTTGTAAATTTTATCCAGAGGCTCGGCATCCTCAGGTATACTATCCTCGAAGGTAGCTTCCTCAAACAGATAGTAGTACTTGTCATCACTGGAAGGGATTCCTTCAGAAGAACAATCTATCTGAACCTTTTTTGTATCCACAATGAGGCAGTTATCTATATTTACAAAGCTGCTCCTGTTTTCATCAGTCATTTCAACAGTTTCAGGCCTGCCCTGCAGTGCCTCGGTAACTGAGTAGCCCGCATCTGTAATACTGCTTACTATGCTTTCGTTTAAATACTCCGAAACAGGTTCAGGCTCTTCAAAAGAAGTCTCAAAGATTGCCTCATCGGCAAGCTCTCCCTCCGGCGCATTGCTTTCAGTGTTCATTCCAAAGATGACATAGAGTGTCATAGCAACAACAAAAATAAAAGCAGATGCTGCCACTATGCTGCTTAGTATCACAAGCTTTCTGTTACGACGCACTCTTTTACCGGAGCGTATCCTACCCTTCTTCCTCATCTATCCCTCAATAAGAAGCAGAAAAATTCTGCATGATTTTGATTTATGTCCTGTTTATTTCCGGCCTTTAAGTTTCTTCATGTGCTCTTTAATCTTGACTTCATAGCCGTTTCCCGATGGACTGTAAAACTCCTTGCCGTTAAGCTCATAAGGCAGATATTGCTGCTCAACATAATTATTCGGATAATCGTGAGCGTACTTGTAGCCTATTCCGTGGCCCAGCTTACCTGCAGACTTGTAATGAGCATCCTGAAGATGTGACGGTATAGGAAGATTTCCTGTTTCCCTGACAGTTTCCATCGCGTTGTCTATTGCACAGATTGCTGCGTTACTCTTTGGAGCTGTTGCAATATAGCTGGCTGCCTGCGCCAGTGTTATCCGCGCCTCCGGCATTCCCAGCCTCTCGACAGCAAGAGACGCTGCAACTGCCACCTGAAGCGCCTGCGGATCTGCATTTCCCACATCCTCAGAAGCACAGACCATCATCCTCCTGACGATAAACTTGGGATCCTCGCCTGCATTAAGCATTCTGGCAAGGTAATATACGGCAGCATCCGGATCTGACCCCCGCATACTCTTGATAAAGGCAGAGATTGTGTCGTAGTGGTTGTCGCCGTCTTTGTCATACCTTGCGACCTTCTTTTGTATGCACTCCTGTGCAACCTCTTTTGTTATATGAATAAGCCCGTCATCACTTCTGTTTGTGGTAAGAATGCCAAGCTCTAAGGCATTAAGCGCATGCCTTGCATCCCCGTCAGCCAGATCTGACAGAAAGTCCGCTGCGTCAGGCTCAAGAACAGCCTTGTAGGCTCCCATGCCCCTTTCCTTGTCAGTGACTGCTCTGTTAAGCAGAGTCTTGATATCGTCAGCCGTGAGCGGTTTAAGTTCAAAAATAATAGACCTTGAAATAAGCGCCCCGTTAACTTCAAAATATGGATTTTCCGTGGTGGCACCGATCAGTATGACAGTGCCGTCCTCAACAAACGGTAAAAGATAATCCTGCTGCCCTTTGTTGAATCTATGGATCTCATCTATGAAAAGAATTGTCTTCTTGCCATACATGCCAAGATTATCCTTGGCCTTTGCGACCACTTCCTCCATGTCTTTTTTTCCGGCGACAGTGGCATTTATCTGCATGAACTCAGCCTTGGTGGTGCCTGCAATAACCTTCGCCAATGTAGTCTTACCTGTTCCGGGCGGTCCATAGAGAATAATGGAGCTTAGCTTATCTGCGCTTATTGCACGATAAAGAAGCTTGTCCCTGGCAATTATGTGCTGCTGACCCACAACCTCATCAAGGGTTCTGGGGCGCATCCTGGCGGCAAGCGGTGACTCTTTTTCCTTATTGTTTTCTCGCATATACTCAAATAAATCCATAACAAATCAATAATACTATTTTTGGCTCTAAATTTAAAGGAGTATATTAATTAGTCGAAATAAAGATGATTTTAGTTTTGAACAAGAATCAAAACTCCATCAGGCTCAAGCTTGCCATTTCTCCATTTTCTGGAGTAGACCACGGACGAAAATCTGCTGATATCGATGTCAACAGCAGTATCTTCGCAGTTGAGATAAACCTGAAGGTTCTCATTCTCCCCAAGTTTGATATAAGAGATCACTCTCTTTTTCTCTATATCATTTGGAAAGTGGAAGTTTCTGCTCTTGCATGACTGATACTTTTGGCGCATCTTGATCAGGCGCTTCATTTCAGCTATTTCGTCATCTCTTTTGCCACTGTCAATTTCATCCCATGGCATGCAGCGTCTGCAATCGGGATCGTACGAGCCCTCCATAGCCACCTCTGTTCCGTAATAAATGCATGGACTTCCGGGCATAGTAAATAAAACAGCAAGCTGCTGGTAAAAAATGTCTATATTGTGCCCGGCTTTATCAAGCAGCCTGTTGGTATCATGTGAGTCCAGAAGATTGAATAAAACATCGTTTACCTGGGCATAATACATGGTAAAGCACCTGTTTATATCATATTCAAAAGTCTCGCGTCCTCTGTTCTTATAAACCCAAAAGTCAGAAATAGCTGTGGAGAGCGGATAATTCATTACAGAATCATATTCATCTCCGCTAAGCCATGAAATCGAATCATGCCAGATTTCACCCAGAAGATAGAATCCCTCTTTCATGTGGCCGGTCATGTACTTTACAGCCTTTAAGAATGAATGTGACACTTCATTTCCCACATCAAACCTGAGCCCGTCAATGTCAAAAGTCTCAATCCAGAACCTGATGATATCTAGCAGATAGTCCTGAACCTCAGGGTTATTGGTATTAAGCTTTGGCATGTATTCTGCAAAGGCAAAAGAGTAATATCTTCCGTCCCTTGTGTCTCTGCCCTGCTCAAAAGGCCATTTATTGATCATATACCAGTCGGCATATTCGGATTCGCGCCCTTTCTCTAATATATCCTGCCACATGGGATGATCAGTTCCCGTGTGATTAAACACTGCATCCAGCATGACTCTGATACCAAAAGCATGCGCCTCATCCACAAGGGCTCTAAGGTCACTGTTAGTGCCGAAATGAGGATCCACCTTCTTGTAATCCCTGGTATTATACTTGTGGTTACTGTTTGACTCAAATACAGGATTTAAGTATATTCCGGTTATCCCCAGATCCCTTAAATATGGCAGTCTGTCTCTTATCCCCCTGATATCTCCTCCATAGTAGTCCTTTAGACCTACTTCACCGCTCTGCCAGGGAAGAACGCCATCAGGATCAATGCTCCTGTCTCCGTTACAAAATCTCTCGGGAAAAATCTGATACCACACAGTATCGTTTACCCAGTCAGGAGTCTTGCACACATCCGCGGGATTCATCCAGGGCATAATGAAATATGAGAGGGTCTTGCCATCAGTATTCATCTCCTCTTCTGTATAAAAACCGTCCTCGAAGAAATACATTACTTCATCTTTTGAATGAAGTTCAAAATAATACTTGCATCTCTTATATTCGGGTCTGAGCGTGGTGGTCCACCAGATATGATCCTTAAGCCTTTTCTTGAAGCAGATTTCTTCCCTTTTTCCGGTCCAACGCTCATTTCCTCCCATTATTCCGGCATCATAGGGATCGCCGTAATATATATAGACCTTATCCACGTCATATCCGGTTTTGATATTGATGATAAGGTTATCTGCGTCCAGTGGATAGCAGTACTGTTCTGACATTCGATGATATATTGCACTTAAAAACATAGGTATCCCCTTTCGGAAAACGTTTTCCTTGACAGGAATTACTATACCTTATTCTCTCAGCAATTGCAATAAAAAAATGCCAGGGATGTTTTTATAAAAAAATGCCTGGGATGTTTTTATACACCCCGGACATTTTGTAAGTCGCATATTTTCCACTTTGTTTTTAGCTGCAAATTGGTCCAATGAACTACCCTCACCGACTCCACGTCGGAAAGGGTTTCTGTTATGCCGCATGGCGGCATGAACCTGCAGGATGCTCTATGCATCCTGCAGAACAGGGCATGTCCACTATGCCCCTATCCCATTGGCTTACCTTTGGGAATACTTTCCTTAAGATGTTTGCAGCTCCATTTATGTCTGCATTTGTTATTGTAC
>SVFZ01000110.1 GCA_015056585.1 Butyrivibrio sp.
AGGCAATAATAAGGTTGATCTGAAATACTTTTTTGTTTGATCTTGCATACTGGTCAGGGGTCATATAATTATCTCCTTTAGCCATGAAAACAGAATTTAACTGTACAATAACTGACAAAATTATTATATAATATTTCATTGTGAATAATTATTAAATAACGCTAAAACCAATCTTGCATCCGGTTATGAAGTCAGTCATGGGAAAACTATCGCCTGACCGTATGCAAGATTGGTTTTAACAGTATCGCCCTGATCTTTACTACGGCTCAATTGTTGTATTATTATTAACAGGAACAACATAGAATTCTGCCTGGAGTCATTGGGGACGGTTCTATTTGACTTATTTTTAATTTTCTATTTACAATTATTTTGGCTGATGCTATACTCCTTTTCATCTGAATTTTTCCCTAATCAGGGAAATCAAGTAGAGAATTATCTATTTGGTGAATCTCCATTTATTTATTTATATCGTGGGAGGAGTAACTATGCCTCGTGTGGCGAGAGTTATGAGTGATTCTGGTTATATGCACATCATCGTGCGTGGAATAGGAAGACAATTATTATTTGAAGATACAAATGATTATAAGCATTATTTGAAGAGATTAGAACGTTATTGCATCGAGACGGAAGTGAAAGTATGTGCTTATTGCCTTATGGATAATCATGTTCATTTATTAGTTCATGGTGAATCCACATCGATTATTCTTTTGATGAAAAAAATAGGTGTTAGCTATTCTGGGTATTTTAACAAGAAATATGATAGAGTAGGTCATCTTTTTCAGGATAGATATAGAAGTGAACCTGTTGAAGATGAAAAATATCTTTTGACAGTTTTTCGCTATATACTACAAAATCCCCAAAAAGCATCAGTCTGTGCCGCATCATGTTATTTATGGAGCAGTTATGGCCTTTATGAAAAATCACCGGAGTTCATGGATTTATCTGTTATACATGAGCTTATAGGGGATAGAGCAAAGTTTGAGACATTTATCGCTTCTGAATCTGAGGAAGAGTGTCTTGAATATGATGATATCAAACATGATGATGAGTGGGCTAAAAAAGAATTTGAAAGATGCCTTGGAATACCTGTGGGAAGAGATATTCATAGCTTTGCTAAAAAAGAAAGAGACTTAGCTTTAGTTAAGCTAAAGAAGAAAGGATTAACAATACGTCAGATAGAGAGACTGACAGGATTGGGAAGAAATGTTATCCAAAAAGCTGGGCAAAAAGGGGACAACTAGAACCGTCCCCAATGACTTCTGCTCTGATAGCTCATAAATAAATTTCCTAGTGCAATAATCCAAAAAGTATGATAGAATAATTTCGAACAACAGTTCTGGAAGGCAGACAAGAATATGCCGTCTCTTAAAGGAAACTTAAAGGAAACTTAAAGGAAAAGAATATAAAAGATTTGAAGATATAAAACATATTCGCGATGATGGGAGTGAATACTGGAATGCCAGAGAGCTTGCGCCTGTTTTGGAATACGCAAAATGGGATAATTTTCATAAGGTGATAAAGCGAGCAATGATTGCGTGTGAAAACGCCGGACACAGTATTTTAGACCAAATTCCCGAGGTCGGGAATTTGGTTGTAGGCGGTGTGGCTCCACGAGAAAAGGTTGATTATGAACTCTCTAGATATGCCTGCTATCTTATTGTACAAAATGGTGATCCCCGCAAGGAAGTGATTGCCTTGGGGCAGACTTATTTTGCAATCCAGACATACAGGCAAGAACTGGCGGATCACTTTAATCAATTGGACGAGGACCGCAGAAGACTCGTTGTCTGTGGAGATATTAAGCAATGAAATCAGCTTTTTGTTGAAACTGCTCATGATGCCGGAGCTATCACCAATGAAGAATTTGCCATCTTTCAGAATGCCGGATACATGGGACTCTACGGCGGACTGGATGTCGACGATATCCATAACAAGAAGGGATTGACGATCAACCAGAAAATCCTTGACTACATGGGAAGCACCGAACTGATAGCAAATCTCTTCCGTATATCCCAAACAGAGGAAAAACTGCGTAAAGACAACATTCAAGGTGCTGATAAGGCAACGCAAACTCATTACACTGTCGGGCGAGAGGTTCGAAAGGCAATAGAAAAGATTGGTGGAACTATGCCCGAAGATTTGCCAACACCGGAGAAAAGTATTCAGCAAATTGAAAAGGAACAAATGGAACGGCTTCAGAAAAAAGCTAAAGCCGGCAAACTGATGTTAGATGAGTGAGGTACGAAGATGAAATATTCATACAAAGAAATGCCGGAACAGATGAAAGGAACATTTGGGGATTTTTCCCGTAACTTCGGATTTTCGTGGAAAGAATTTGTTGTTACAGTACCATCTCCGTTATTTCTTGTAACAACATATAAGGCAAACGGTCAGCCTAATGCCTGCATGCAGTCCTGGGCTACATTTACAAGCGCAGATCATGGCAATGGGTTTTATGCTATCCTTGCCAGCGTCAATAAAAACGGCCACTTATACACGAGTATCTCTGAAACCAAAGAAGCCGTTATCAATTTCATGTCGGCAGAATATCATGCCGCTTGTATGAGCACCATCAAGAACAATCAGTATGAGGAAGACGAGATCACAGCATCCGGGCTTACTGTAGAAAAGGCATCTTGGGTTAATGCACCACTGGTACAGGAATGCTTCATGAATCTTGAATGTAAGCTCAAATGGGAAAAGGAAATAGTTCCCGGTGATGACCATGCAATGCTTTGCCTTGAGGTGATCGGCTTTCATATCGATGAAAACCATTTACCTGACAGAACCGGAGAAAGCGGGATCCTATATAACATCCACTATCAGGTCAATCCCGAAAATGTAGGCAAAACCGCACATGATTACGCCGGAGTACTGCAAAAGAAAATTGATGTTATGGAGTATTAAGAAATGAATAAATCTGAAAATGGAGGATTTAGGCCATAAGCAAGGAATTAACTTCACAAGAGAAAAAAGTGATAGAACAATATTCCGGATTTCCGGAAGGAAGAAGATTGTCTTATACAAAAGCACATGAGACAGAATTTATAATCACAATGCGTTACATACATAAATTTCTTAAGGATGGGGCTGTTATTGCTGATATAGGAGCAGGTGGCGGAACTTACACAAAGGCATTGGCTGGCGAAGGATATAAAGTCGATGCTGTAGAGCTTACACCGGAATATGTTAAACAGATGAAACAGGAATTTGCTGGGAACAATCGCATCCGAGTGTTTGAAGGAAATGCGAGGGATCTGGATTTCTTAAAAGATGACGCTTATGATCTTGTTCTGCTAATGGGGCCGATATACAGTCTGAAAGACTTTAACGAAAGAAAACAGGCGTGCAAAGAAGCTCTTAGGATTGCCAAGCCCGGAGCGCCGGTATTTATAGCCTTTTGTCTTCAGGATGCACCGCTTATTCATGAGATATTCATGTCTGAAGATCCGGCAGGTGAAATAACCACAATAGGTTATGATCGCGAAAAAGCGTTGGTGACAGATAATACAGGTTCTTCAAGGCTCCTTGATACAATCGGTGTAGTAGACGAATTGATAGACTCAATTTGCATAGAGAACAATGTTCAGAAAGCATGCAGATTTGCGCAAGATGGTATGTCGCAGATTATCAGTAAGTATGTTAATTCGATGTCAGATGAATCCTACGCAGAGTGGATCCAATATCTCATTGCAACCGCCGAGCGTGCTGACTTGATGGGCTACTCGGATCACATAGTTCAAGTAATAAAAAAATGAATCATGTAGAAAAACAAGATTCCTATTGCGAGGGGGTTCCCTATGGGGTTCCCTTGTAGGGGGACGGCGTCAGAACCTCCTTTCTTACTGGGTTTGTGAGATTCTGAAAAAATTCAAGTCCCATCTTCCGCTCGAAATAAAAAGATCAACTCGAATGAGTTGGTCCTTTTGTTTTGTGCAGAAGGGGACTCTCACCTAGCAAATTCGCTACGTAGGATTCCCGTTGAGGAGAGTCCCTCTTACGATCCCTCTTCCGTATGCTTTTTTCATGGGTGAGTCTCAGTTTATCCCGTATATTGGAAAAAATACGCTGACTAGCCTCTTTAACCTTTGATTTTTACATGGGTGAATCTCAGATTTTTCTATATATTGAAATATTTGGTGCGGATATTTAGGAGAATGAAATCTCATTCTGTATAGCCGATAGTGTCAAGTATCGACTCATATTCATCTCTGGGCATGACTTTACTGTAACTACTTCCTACAAAGGTATTTTCCTTGATAAAAGCAATGATATTCAGGTATTCTATTGATTCTGTCTCGGGGAAATCATAGTAACAGCTTCCGCTGTCATCAAATCCGGCACCATAATGACTCCTGCAGGCATAGCAGCATATCATTGTCCACTTGAAGTCAAGGGAGAGGATAACGTCTGCACCCTTCGGACCTGTCATGAAGTGTATGACATAAGCATCTTTAAAAGAATGTGAATTTTTGTCGTAGTACTCGCCTATATATCTTTTGTTCTCCGGGTTATCAATTCCGTGTATATCCATAGTGTTAGGTCGTGATCCTTTCTTTCATTATCAGGTACTTCTCTGTATCAAAAAATAATCCTATTTATAATTATAAGTGAAAGTTTATCCTTTATATAGTAAAAGCGATATAGTAACATTACCTAAGGGAAGTAGTAGCTGTTTATTGCAGATATGAAGATTGTAAAAAAGATGAATAAACCAAATTTCAAAGATTTAAAAAAGTTAATAAAAGCAATAGATGACACAAATGCAGTTTTCAAGAGTATTTATGATGACAGACTTTTGCAGGAAAACAATATCAGGCATCTTTGTAACCAGATTGCTGGAGCAGAGGCAAAAAATAAGCTGTTTGATATTTCTGTTGATGAACTAAAAAATGCAAAAGTGGGGATTCGCGTTCAGGCGCTTGTTGAGGCGGGATACAATAATCTTGGGCAGATAGCCGGGGCAACTGACTATGAAATTCAGGCAGTTAATGGGATTGGAGAGAAGCAAACCGAGGCAATCAGAAATGTTGTTACTGAATTTGCCAATGGTCTTGCATCCAAAGTGACGATACGT
This sequence comes from Butyrivibrio sp., assembly GCA_015056585.1. Lineage (GTDB taxonomy): Bacteria > Bacillota > Clostridia > Lachnospirales > Lachnospiraceae > Butyrivibrio. The sequence goes on from SVFZ01000110.1 coordinate 5,078, forward strand.
ATTGAGACAGATCCCACCATAGAAAATGCAGCTAATCATGCAGCGCTTGTACAGCAGCTGGCCAATTATCTTAATAGTGAAAAGGTAAGAAAAGAGGCCTTGGAAGGGGCATCAAATCTTGATGCCTATGCTCAAGAGATAAAAGACAGCAGGATCATAAAAAACAGTGTTCACTGGATCTTTTCCTCATCTGAGACCAAGCAGAGGACTATAGCTACCGCTGAAAACATATATGAGTTTTGCAACAGCACTTTCTTTGAAAAGATGCTCCATACAATTGATCTGTATCAGGAAGCATCCCACACGCCTCAGACTGTGGCCCTGGAAGCTTTCAAAAGAAATAGCGCTGATTTCTATGCACTTCTTGAACGCCTGGGTAATGTTACCGGAAATAAACCTTTTGTATATGACAGCATTCCAGCCCAACTTGCTGAAGAGATTAATGAAACAGAACTTAATCTTAATGAGTTTGGTGGAGCACTCAGAGCTTATCAGGAGTTTGGAGCCAAATACATTTTGCATCAAAAGAAAGTTCTTCTCGGCGATGAGATGGGCCTTGGAAAGACAATCCAGGCAATTGCGGCCATGTCACATATACAGGCTACAGAGCACAGGAAATGTCATTTTTTGATTGTGTGTCCAGCCAGTGTGCTGATCAACTGGGCCAGAGAGTTAAAGAAGTTTAGCAGAATAGAGGCTTTTATTCTGCATGGTCAGGCCATTGATGATTCTTTTGACAGATGGAAGGAGAACGGTGGTGCAGCCATAACCAACTATGAATCAATGGGAAAGATTGTGGATGACATTGACAATCAGATGTCTCTTTCAATGCTGGTAATAGATGAAGCTCATTATATGAAAAACCCGGATGCCAAAAGAACTATGTACATCAGAAGGCTCGATAATGAGTCAGAGAGGATTCTTTTGATGACAGGGACACCTCTGGAGAATAGGGTTGATGAGATGTGTAATCTGATTGATTTTGTTCGCCCTGATATGACAAAAGAGGTAAGAGCTTTGGCAAATATCAGTCACTTGCCACAGTTTAAAGAAAACCTTGCGCCGGTCTATATTAGAAGGACAAGGCAGCAAGTTTTGAAAGAACTCCCGGAAATTGCACAGGAGCTTGAATGGTGTAGTCTGACAGAGGCAGACAAAGACAGCTATAAAGATGCTGTTTTAAGTGGAAACTTTTCTGATATGAGAAGGGTATCTTTTTTGCAGAATGATATGTCTACTTCGGCTAAATGCATGAGGCTTATGGAACTGCTTGATCAGGCGGCAGACGAAGGCAGAAAGGTTATTGTTTACTCTTTCTTTAAAGAAACGATATCAAAGGTTAGCGCTCTTATTGGAAGTAGATGCATAGGCGTTATCAGCGGAGAGACCAAGATGAACACAAGGCAGCTACTGGTGGATAAGCTTTCAGATGCGCCAGGTGGAAGCGTACTTGTAAGCCAAATCATAGCAGGCGGCGTTGGGCTAAATATCCAGGCAGCCAGTATAGTCGTGTTCTGTGAACCACAGATAAAGCCATCTCTTGAAAGCCAGGCTCTTTCAAGAGTGTACAGAATGGGCCAGATCAGAAATGTTCTGGTGTATAGGCTACTTTGTCCTGATACTATAGATGACGACATGATGCTGCTCCTGGATGAAAAGAGGGTGGAATTCGACAACTATGCTGACGAATCCGTAGTTGCTGGTGCCTACGATAACATCATGGATAAAGAGTGGATTGCTAAAGCGATAGAAAAAGAAAGAGTCAGAATTTAAGATTTTTTGACACCGGTTATTCTTTTGCGAAAAATATGGGGTTGAGCGAACCTTCATTCCCAATCGGGATTTATCCGTATATTGGAAAAAACACTCTAGCTGGCATCATTGGCAGGATTACTCAGCCAAGGTGGGCAGTTACCGTGACTTAGTGGAAAAAATATTATTGCAACCGTTTATTTTCAATGTTAGTATAAAATAGATTTGAAAATATAAAGAGAGAGCGTCTAACGCATAGGTGAAGGAATGTTTATTAGATAATTTAGCTTGAGTGAACACTATTTGAAATGACGATGCTGCCATGGCAGCTGTTTTGTGTACGCTTAAACTGGGTTATCATGCATTCTAAGCCTATTTTTATATATTTATAGTAGGTCTATTTGTGTGAGTCTATTTTGCGTATGCAGAATAGGCTTTTTTTATGCGTGGCTCGCGGAGAGGTATGGAGGAAATTGATGATGGCGAGAAATATTAGAATTGTTCCGTTTGATATGAAATATCTTGAGGACTATTACAAGCATTTTAACGAGGAAATAACAAAGTATCAATGGGCGGATCCGTTTGAAAACCTTGAAGATGCACGGAATGTGCTTCAGGGATTTCTTGATGAGATGGGAAAAGAAGAAACGCTGATATTTGCAATTATTGACGATAAAGAGAGATTTGTCGGAAGCGTAGAAATGCATGGAATGACAGAGGATTGTCCGGAACTTGGAGTCTGGATAATTGAGCCGGAACAGGGAAAAGGGTATGCTTTTGAGGCACTGAAATATATATTGAATCACGCATTTGAAAAGTACGGAAAGACAGAGTTTTTCTATGAAGCGGATGTGCGAAATGTAGGCAGTAACAAACTGCTTTCTAAGCTCTCGGATGGTTATGAAATTAAGGCGCTTGAGATAGATGAACTTGTAACAGATTCCGGGAAAGAGCTTAAACTTCAGGGCAATGAATTAAAAAGAAAAGGAGTTTGAAAAAATGAGCGACTATAAATATATCAATCTTAGAGAAAAACCGGAACTAAACAAAACAGCGGCGAATTGGTTCCATGAAAAATGGGGAGTGCCCACAGAGGCTTATCTTGAATGCATTGATGCCTATATTGGAGGTGCTACGGAATATGGATGGTATTTATGTCTTGATGGAGAAAAAATTATCGGAGGCCTTGGAGTTATTGACAATGATTTTCATGACAGAAAAGACCTTACGCCCAATGTCTGTGCTGTTTACACAGAAGAAGACTATCGATGCCGAGGTATTTCCGGAAATCTACTTAATATGGTTGTTGATGATATGAAATCCAAAGGCATTTCTCCAATCTACCTTGTTACAGATCATGTTGGATTTTATGAGAGATATGGATGGGAGTTCTTTTGCATGGCACAGGGGGATGGAGAGCCTGAGCCTACAAGGCTGTACATACATAGATGAGAAGGAAGGAGGCTTTGCATGAATTATTTTGTAGAAGGACTTCAGGGAAGCGGTAAAAGCACTCTTGTGAGGAAACTGGCAAAAAAATATCCGGAATGTAAGGCAATATGTGAGGGGGATTATTCTCCAATTGAGCTTGCATGGTGCGCTTATGTGGACAAGGAGACCTATAGCGGTATTCTTGAAAAGTACAGTGACATCCGCAGTGAGATTGAGGAAAAGAGCTTTGCAGAAGATGATTACAGAATCATTTGTTACACGAAGATTATTACTGATATTCCGGGGTTCCACAAAGATTTGGAAAAGTATGAGATATACAATGGTAATTTGGATTCCGAACACTTTAGAGAGATTGTTCTTAGAAGGCTTCGTAATTGGAATGATGACAACAATATTTTTGAATGCTCCCTGTTTCAAAATATAGTAGAGGATATGATCCTTTACCAAAAAATGACAGACTCACAGATAATTGATTTTTACAGGGAAGTAAAGAAAGCCCTTGCCGGAAAGGAGTATCAGATATTGTATCTCCAAACCGAAGATATAGCGTCGAATATTGATGTTATAAGAAAAGAACGTTCTGATGATAAAGGGAATGAGATGTGGTTTCCGCTTATGATGGGATATTTTGACAATTCTCCGTATGCCAAAGAAAAAGGTTTGTCAGGAACGGATGCTTTGCTGGAACATTTCAGGCACAGGCAGGAACTGGAACTTAGAATATGCAATGAGATGTTTGTCGGACACTATACATTGCTGAGGTCGAAAGATTATAAAAGAAATGATATTTAGGTATTCCATTGATTCTGTCCCGTGTATATCCATAGTGTTAGGTCCTGTTCTTCCTGATATGTTCATGATAGGCTTTTATCCTTAAACAAACTTAATGAATTGCGAAACAAATGTGAAGTATAATCATATTTAGGATGTATCAGCAATTGAAGAAATATTAAATGTGTCATTAAAAAAATAAACGTTTTGGAATCGGGGAAACAATGAGGGGACAAAAGGTAAAAAAGACTGCAATAAAAGAGATCCTTATCCAAAAAACAGGATCACTCTGTGCAAGGTGCGGAAAGAAGATTCTCATAAGGGATGTTACCATTGACCATGTTGTTCCAAAGTACAAGGGCGGTGGTGATGACGAAAGAAACTTTGTCCCTTTGTGTAAGAGGTGTAATAAGCAGAAGGGATCACAGATCGTGGATCCAATGACCTTTTACCCATTTCTTGGAAAAGAATATCTTTCTGATATCATTGATTATATGGGTGAACACAGTGGAGAACAAATAGCAAAAGGTATTAAATAAATACGGACATTTACTGGAGGAAGGTAGTATGAACATAGCAGTTTATCTGGGCTCAACATCAGGAAATAAGGATGAATTTTCTTTTGCTGCCAAAAGTTTTGGAAGGTGGATAGGAGGGAACGGCCATACACTTGTATATGGTGGAGCAAACAGAGGACTAATGGGTGATGTGGCAGATGCAGTTTTAGAGTCAGGTGGCAAGGTCATAGGTGTGATACCGGATGTGGACAGGATACAGGAAAGAAAGCACGATGGTCTTACACAGCTTATAGAGACTTCTTCCATGGCTGACCGGAAATCAAAGATGATAGAGCTTGCGGATGCTTTTGTGGCTCTTCCGGGCGGCATAGGTACCCTTGATGAGATCACGGAAGTGATGTCTCTTTCAAGCCTTGATATAGTAAGCGGCAAAATAATCCTGTTTAATACTGACGGATATTATGATCCGCTGAAGAAGGTTCTGGAGAATATCATAGATAACGGATTTGGGAAGAAAGAATATTTTGAGAAAGTTCTTTTCTCCGATGACATTGAAGAGATCGCGGGATTCCTTAATGAGTAACATGGATCCGTTCCTTTGAGTAGGAGATGGCTTTGATGGCAAAAATTAAGGATCATGATATTGCTGAAAAGGAAGCAAAGGGTGGGGAGGCGCGACATGTCCAAACAGAATGTTTATGATAATGATAAATTCTTTGAAAATTTCCGGAGCAGTCGGATGAATGATGTAAACTTTAATGATTGCATCGAGACACCGATTTTGTTTGGTATGCTTCCGGATCTTCACGGGAAAAAAGTGCTGGACATAGGCTGCGGTATGGGGCAGCACGCAAAGCAGTATTCTGACATGGGAGCGGCTTCTGTGCTGGGAATCGATCTTTCTGAGAAGATGCTGGAGTATGCAAAAGAACACAACAGCAGTACAAACGTCGTCTATCAGAGGATGGCCATGGAAGATATTGACGCGATCAGTGAAATGTTTGATCTTGTGACAAGCTCCCTGGTTTTTGATTACGTGGAGGATTTTCCCGGAATGATGCGGAAAATCCATGACAGGATGAAGGAAGATGCAGAGTTTGTTTTCAGTATGTCGCATCCGATTGTGACAGCCTGGGATGGAGTTTATGATCGGTATACCCGCACTGAAACTGGGGAACGCCTGTATGCAAACCTGCGAAACTACTGCAAGGAGGGGTTCCGGAAAGTCGACTGGGGCATCAATGGATATGAGTGCTATCACAGAACGGTTTCAAGCCTGATTAACGGACTGATCAGCGCCGGATTTGCGATTGAAGAATGTCAGGAAGCCCATATTTCGGACGAAATGAGAGAGCAGTATCCTGCTTTGTTTGGTGGGACAATTCACCGCCCTGAGTTTATCTTCTTCAGATGCAGAATCAATAATTGAGTGAATTTTTGAATATCAGTTCGCACAGGCATAGGGCGTAATATAGTTCAGATGGCAGGCAAAAGCAGAATAGAAGAATGAAGTCAAAAGAACCGTCCCCGTGACTTACGATTAGGAAAGTGGATGTGACAATGAAGATTGGAGAATTTGCCAAAAGACATAACGTCTCTATAGATACGGTAAGGCATTATATTGCGGAAGGACTACTGACACCGCTAAGGGAGAATACGCAGTACAGTTTTTCCGAGATTGACAGCAGTGTTATGGACACAATTCTGCTTCTTAAGAGCATGAACTTTAAACTCGATGAAATGAAGGGCTATCTTTTGTTTCAGACCATGTATACCAGTGATTTTTCCATGGCACTTAAACCCTTCAAATCAGAGTTTGAAGCTAAGTTGGCACAAAATCTTGAAGAAATTGAAAAATTGCAGAAAATGAACAGGCTTATCGAATCCAAGCTAAATGCCTACACAGAAAAATACAGTTTTAAAAGAGGTGTTGCACTAAGCTCTGTTACGACTATGAGATGTCCTGTATGCGGAAAGCCTTTGGAACTTGAAAATCCCTTGCTGCTCCATAATGAAGTCATGGAGGGAGCGCTCTTATGCCCTGACTGCGGAAAAAAATTCTTTATCAGATATGGGTTCATTGCAGACAAACCGATTCCGGAAATAGAGGATAGGACAGACGGAATATCAGAAATGATTGAGAATTATGTCAGGAAAAATGATAAAGATTATGTCCTAAACATAAGGGAGCACTACCAGAAATCAGCGGAAATAGCAAAGGATCACTGCAAAAATTCCAGAAATGTCATGATATCAGGAGATTCAGCAGGCTTTCTTAACAGTGCTTTTTTGCGTTCCATGCCGGCGGATGCGCGTTTGTTTGTACATTTCGATGATAATGCAACAATAAAGTATTTCCTGGAAGATCTTTTCCCAAAGGAAACGATTGTATATTCGGGAGATATAGAAAAAGCTCCGTTTGCAGATGAAATGGATTATGTATTTTGGCAGGACTATGATGTTATAAGTTATTTGGGAAAAGAGATTAAACTCTACCCTCATATTTCAGAAAATGCCTGGCTGGACTGCTTAAAAGTACTAATCTTCAATAAGGACCTTAATTTTCCCGATGAAAAGAGATTCTTAAGTGATATGCAGAACATCGGATGGAAGTATGCTGCGGATTACAAGTCTGACAGAGTACTAAGAAAGCGCGGATCTTCTGATCTTAGCGGGTTTGGTATTGATTCAGAATTCGAAACGCAGTTTGGACTGTATTCATTCAAAAAACCTTGAGGCAACCCAAGGTTTTTTTGATATTCCTGAAAAAAACATAAATAAAGCGATATTGACATTGCCTTTACACCACCTATTAGGATGTTTACAAATAAAGAATCCTATGGAGGTAAAAGAGGTTATGAAAAAATATTTTTTAAAGCACAAGGTGGAGTTTGCCATAGCTGTGCTTCTTGCCATGGCAAGTTCAGTGGTCTTTGTGGGGATAAGTCTTGTTCTGCAATATGTTATAGACAAGGCTATCGGTGGGCAGATTGCGAACGCATTTATTGCTTCACTTCTTTTTGTGATCGTATTTGGTCTTGTGTTCTACTTTTCAGCTGCAGGGCAGGTACATTTAAATACCAAGGTAATGGAAGAACTGAGAGGGATTATTGCTGAAAAGATTCTTTCCAAAAACAATACGGAATTCAAGGAACATGATGAAACGGACTATATCTCGCTTATACAAAATGATGTAAAAAGAGTTGAGGATTCTTATCTGGAAACGCTGTTATCCTGTATAAAGGCTGTAACGCAGCTTCTTTTTGCGATTGTGGTCATGACCCATTATTCACCGGTATTTACGCTCACAATGTTTGCTATGACGCTGGCAATGGTTGTTATACCGGCTGCATTTTCAAAAAAGCTGGAGAATGCAACAGGAAGAGTCTCAAAGGCACAGGAGGATATGACCCTGGGCATGAGCGAGGTTGTATATGGTTTTGAGGTCACAAAGTCATTCCAGAAAGAAAAATACCGGCTCCAAAAGTTTGGCATATGTAATGGAAACCTGAGAAGAGATTCTTCCAAACTTGAAATGGTAAAGGCTCTGAATAACGGTTTATCGAATGTCCTGGCTTTTACCATGCAGATGGTTATCTGTATTCTTGCAGGCTTTTTTATCTATAGAGGGCGTCTGAGCTATGGCAGCATGGTTGGTGTTATTCAGGTTTCGGGAAGTATTACAGCACCTGTTTTTCAGCTCTTTGCGTTCATTCCTGCGTTAAAGGCTTTTAAGCCAATCCGGGAAAAAATAGAAAGCTATATAAAAACTGATAATCCTGCTGATGTGAAGATATCAGATAGGGACTGGAGCAGTATTTCGCTTTGCAATGTGGGCTTTTCTTATGATGCGGAAGGTGGTGGAAAAGATATTCTTTCAGATGTCAATATTACGATTGAAAAGGGCAAGAAATATCTGATCGTTGGCGAGAGCGGAGCAGGGAAAACGACTCTTGTAAATATTCTTGCAGGCAAACTTAAGCCGGATAAAGGAAATATTTTGATAGATGGTCAAAAGAGCGCAGACTTTAGCAATATGCTTCAGCATTTGTCCGCAGGCGTATGGCAGAATGTATTTCTTTTTAATGAAAGCATCAAGGATAATATCCTGATGGGAGATGACAAAGACAATCTATCAAGTGTTTCCGATGTGGCAGCTTTGAACGAAGTTACAGGGGAAAAAGGCTTTGACTTTGTGGTTGGTGCAAACGGAGACCTTCTTTCCGGAGGTCAGAAGCAGCGAATCGCCATAGCAAGAGCACTTTGTGCAGACAAAGACATACTGATAATGGACGAGGGACTTTCTGCCCTGAACGAAGAAATGGGAAACAGAATTGAAAAGAAGCTTCTAAGCGACAACCGCCTTACGGTCATCAGCATTTCACATCATACCGGCGAAGATATCCGTGCCATGTATGATGAGGTAATTGAGATAAAGAACGGGAAGGTTGCATAAATAGTAGGATAATAGGGAAAAGACAGAGGCACTCACAGTAAACGCGGCTTTTGATTTGCGCGCAGCTGATGAGTGCCTCTTTTTTTACAAGTCCTTAACACGTTTCTTGAAAGGAACATGCTTTTTATGCGTATAACCCGGACTGAGATATTGTTCTAATGCTTCTGTTTTGTTTAGAATATCGTCATAACAGCCTTTACAAAAGTCTGTAGATAATTGACCGGATTCTACCCCAATTTTGATGATATCGTCTTTTGATATATCCTTACCTTTACCATTTACAGATGTTGTATGCTCGCCCCAGTATGTGTCGCTGTAAGTAATGTCATAGGCCGGTGCCAGTTTCCATCCCTGCTGGTCAGTATGTATAAAAGAGAAATTTTTTGTATGGTCATCTTGGTTATGTGAGGCAATATTGAAAGTCATTATCCTGTAAAGCTGTTCTTTGTCAAATGTTGCATCTTTGGTAAGTGCACGAGTCAATTTGAAATATGTTTCATAGTCACAAGATGGTGCACGAAAATCAGCTTCAAGGAGAGCGGCAAATGTGATAGTAAATATCTTTTCCCCATTTTTCCTGTCAAACCTTTCGGTTTTAAAATATCCGTCGCATACAGAAGACGGGATCAGCGACGTGGCGGTCATGACTATTCCGCAATCTTTGGCACATAATGAATAATCGTATTCGCGCTTGCCACTTATTTCAGGATCATTTTTGGATGGAAATTTAACTATCCAATCACGATTGTCCTCGGAAAGAAGTATTTTAGGCCGAGTACCTCCGCTTGAACCACCAAGCTTAAACAAAATGTCTAATTGGTCTGAACTTTTTGATGAGAGGATATTTTCACATTCTTTTGCGATAGTATCAAAATCCAGCCCTGCGCTATTGAAATTGAAATCAGATTCCTTGGATGGCTTGTATTCAAGAGCCCCCATCCCGCTTTTGCCAATATATGCCAGTCTTTCTATTGTAGTTACGGCACCTCTTTTTAAGCCGATTGATTCTAAATATCTATCAAGAAGTAATTGCCCCCAACTGTCAGGGAGGCTGTCAGCGAAGACTCCAAATAGTCCGCCAAAACGATCTAAGGATCTTTCATTTGGTACAAAAACGTCATTTCGTAGCGGCAGTGAGAACGGGCTGATGGAAAAGCCATTTTTTTGCCATTCGTGGTTGTACTGAAAAGCAATTCTTTTATCGGGAGTTTCGGCAAGTGTACCTACATGCTGGCCGTGGTAATAAACATCCAGGGTTTTATTTACTTGCATTTATTACCTCCTCGATGCTGTTGTATACAGGTTCTGTAAATAAATTGTTTATCTCTTGTATCAGCCCTAGTTCCATTGTCAACTTTATAAATGATTCAAGCGATATTTGACCTGTTTTTTCGAATTTGCGCAGCGTAGCATAACTTACATTACTTCTTCCTGCGAGTTCTTTTTGTGTGATTTTCTTTCGTCTTCGTATTTCTTTGATTTTGCCGGCTAATTTCAATGCTACGTCAGATGGGGTGTCCCATAGATAACTCATATTCTCCATGATTCGTGAATTCTCCATGACCTGAGCTTTTTGTTTTGCTATTATTATAGCATTTTGGCATGTTTTTTGCAATAAATTGATACTATAGTATCAATTTTTGTAAGTGGCAAAGTGTGGAATAGTGCTTGAAATGCCACAGTCCGCGTGATATATTTTATGTGTTTGAAAGAATTGCAAAAGAGGTTGCGAAAGATGAGACGTTGATTTTCTGACAAAAAGATATATGCAAAAAATCTTGCCTGCATGCCGGGTTTATTTTTGTACGCCTTTAGTCAGATTACAATATTGTCATTTGTTCCGGTGATTTGGACATTTTGCCGGACTTTCCGGGGCCTCTTATTTTTTATATGAGGTTTAATTTTGATGAATCTGACTGCCTTGCGTACAGAAGTGTATGCAAGGTTTTTTGTTTGGTAAAAACATATACATTCTTGAATCAACAGATTCAGGAAATCTTACTTTTGTTGGAGGATTCAAACGATGAATAAGAAATTAAATATAGATAACCTTGAACTTGTGTCATTTTTTAACGGACTTGTTTTCTTTGCTCCTGTAGCGCTGCTTGTCAGAACCAGAGCAGGAGTAAGTCTTGATCAGTTCTTTGTTTTACAGGCGATTTTGTCACTGGTAATTTTCTTTGGTGAAATACCAACCGGAAAGATCACTGATGTGGTTGGATATAAAAACACTATAGTCTTGTCCCAAGTCATGCTGCTAATTGCAAGAAGCATGCTGTTTGCAGCTTTTTTGACAGGCAGTTTTGGAATGTTCATAGCAGAAGCTATCATAGAGGGTATCGCAAGCTGTTTTTCTTCCGGAACCATCAGCGCCTATCTTTATCAGAGATATGACGAAGGCGAGTATGTTGTAAAAAGTGCCAGAAACTCAAATTTTGGGACTGCAGGTTTCATAGTCAGCACGATAATGTACGCGGGCATTTACCATTTCTTTGGGATTGAAGGATTGCTTGCACTTACTGTTGTTATGAATGTTTTGGCGGTTTTTGCAAGCTATGGAATTGAAAAAGAAAAAGTTGCAGTAAGCGATAAAGCCGGCAACAGAGTTACAGAAAAGCACATGCGATTTGTTCTGAAGCTAAATGGGGAGAATATCATAATAATGCTGACTTTAGCCTGTGTCAGTATTTCTTTTATCCTTATTAACTTTTTCTACGTTGATAAGCTGGAAAGCCTTGGCATTTCTGAAGAATGGATGACAGCTATCATTCTGGGCTATTCTGTAATTGAGATGGCTTCTGAGAAGATACTGGATCATATCGGGGAAAAGAACTATTTCAAGACTTTCATTACAGGATTTATCCTTTCAGGACTGTGTATGCTGGTGTTTGCAAGACTGGATATCAAACTTGTAATTATCCCGGTCATGCTTTTCCTTCCGCTTATGGTTTCAGTTCCTGCGTACATTTTTGACGAGATGGAGAATAAAGTGATCGATAAAAACCATCTTGAAGAGAAGAGAGCGGAAGTTCTTTCTGCCTACAATATGGGGGTAAATCTTGTTGAAGTCATATTCCTTTTTGCTTCAGCCTATGTGGCAGGCATCGGAGTTTCTGCATGTTTCACAGCTGTTGGAGTGCTGATGATATTTTTGGCAGCGGTTCATGGTTTATTAAGAGAATAATGGTGTACAAAGCATCCCTCTGCAAAAGCTACATTGCAGAGGGACTCTTTTTGAATATATGTTATAACTGTGGCTTCAGGTCTTTTTACGTATCTTAAGAGGAATGTCGTGTTCGCGTGACAAGGCCTTACATCTTTCGATTTCTTCCTCGGGAAGGACGTCAACGATGGACCATTTCACATCCTTTATTTCTTCTCGGCATCTTTTGGTAAACTCTATCATGTTCTCAAAACCGTTTGAATGAAGAGGCTTTGTGACTGCCTCATATTCCTCTTTTGACGGAGCATTGAGGCTTACTGAGACGCTGTCGATAACCTTTGCCAGTTCAGGAACTATGTCACGGCCGTTTTCTGCAGAGCCCTGACCGTTAGTATTAAGCCTGATTTTGAGACCCTTTTCTTTTTTGGCGTAAGCAGCTGCTTCAAGGAGTATGTCCAGCTGACAGGTGGGCTCGCCGTATCCGCAGAACACAAGCTCATTGTAACCGGAAAAATCAAAATCGCGGATGGCGTCTAGAACTTCTTCGAGGCTTGGATTGGTCTGGTGCCACAGAGTTTCTGCATCGCCAACGCCGTCTTTTACAAAGCGGATGCAGAAGGTACATCTGCAATTGCACTTATTTGTTATATTGGCATAAACGCTGTCTTTGTAAGTGTAGAGTATATCTGCCATTTTTACGCCTCCATCCTGGCTTTAAAGCCGATTTTATCAAGGGTTGTTCCGAGCATCAGGAAAAAGATCATACTGCCGAAGGACTGTACAAAGCTTCCCGAAAAGCTTGTAAGGATCGCAGCCTTTGTGCCGAAAAGAAGAGCTTCTGCGATGTAATAGCCTGTTGCTGAGATAAAGTATGAAAGTACCGGTGCAACGAGATTTCTTTTGCTGAGTATCTTTACGGATCCGCTGGAAAATGGAATAACAATAAGAGCTTTGATTACAACTGTCGCCAGAGTCCATGTTGGAGCAGTTAAAAGATCCGCAATTCCTCCGCCGATCGCTCCTGAGAGCATCGCATAGGGCATTGGAAGCATGGCAGCTGCGAGATAAATAAGGCCATCCCCGAAATGGATGTACCCACCGTTTATCCCAACCGGAATATGTCCGATATATGCTGTAAAAATCGTGATAAGCGCAGCGAAGACTCCACTGAGCGCAAGGTTGTGAATGTTACTTCTTCTTTTGATCATATTTTTCCCTCCTGTATTCTTGAATGTGCAAATATCTATTTCATCAGTATTTTTAGGTTCTTTTCATAATCAATCCCTGCCCTTGGAGGTGTTTCACGGGGCGTATTCATGACAGATTCATGAATGAAGCGGCTTGCCAGATCTGCAGCTTCAAAAGAGCTTCCGCCTCGCAGGCATTCTCCTAAGAATACAGCTGCGAAGAGATCTCCTGTTCCGGAATAGTGAATCCCGTTGCTCTGGGCTGTAATGACTTTGCTTTCGCCTTTTTCCATGATGAAGTTTCCGACGACTCCGTCTTTTAAAAGAGGTATTCCGGTTACCGCAATGATTTTGCCTTCATTTCCGCCAAGAAGTATGGACAATCTGCGGATTTCGGCTATCAGATCATCGCCCTTAAGACTCATTATCTTTTCCGGATCTTCTCCGGCAAGAAGTATCAGCTCTGTCAGATTCGGAGTTATTATGTCAGCTTCTTTTGCCATCTCCTGTATGGTATTAAGCAGCTCTTTTGAGAAGTTGCTGTAAGTTATGCCGTCATCGCCCATGACAGGATCCACAAGAACAATGGTGTGCTCTGACTTAAAGGCCTTTATAAACTCCAGGCTGTTTGCAGCCTGAAGACTACTCACCATAAATCCGGTTATTATTCCGTCGAAGGTCTCACCCTGTTTTCTCCATTCGCGCAAATACTCAGGTATGATGCCGGTAAGATCTTTGGAATAATAGGATGGGTATCCGGTCTGCGAACTAAGCACCGCCGTGGGCAGTGGACAACACTGTATTCCCATCGCCGCCAAAACTGTCATATCAGCTGTCAGTGAGCACTTTCCGAATCCTGACAGGTCATTTATTGCCGCTACTTTCATGATTTGCTCCTTTAACGAAATGTTATGCTAAAGAATATACTCTATAGTCTGGTGATACAAAATATCCAGTTTTAAACAATTTATTAATATCAGATTCGAAACTCATCCGGGACAATAACATTGCATTAACGAGATGATTTATGACGTGGCGCTATGCTATAATTTTTGCATAAAGGGAAAAGAGAGGATGGGCAAAATGAAGGATTATCCTTACAGCATCAGAGATGTGCATATAAGTGACCCGTTTATTCTGGCTGACAAAAAGAGCGGGATGTATTACACCTATGTTCAGTTTGTGGACACTAAGAGATTTCCTTTGGTAAAAGAGGATGAGGCGTGCTTTTATGTATTAAAATCGCCGGATCTCATAAACTGGTCTGCGCCAAAGGTGTGCTTTAAAAAGGGAGATTTTTGGGCTGACAAGGACTATTGGGCTCCGGAATGTCACATATGGAAGGGAAGATATTATATAATTTCTTCCTTCAGGGCAGAGGGAAAATACAGGGGATGTCAGTGCCTTGTGTCAGATGACCCGGAAGGCCCTTTTGAGCCTGTGGGTGACGGCCCGGTAACGCCAAAGGGGTGGCATTGCCTTGACGGCACTCTTTTTGTTGATGATGAGGGAAAACCCTGGATGGTATTTTGCCATGAGTGGATGCAGGTTTATGATGGCCAGATCTGTGCGATAGAGCTTAGCGATGATCTGTCAAAAGCTGTATCTGAGCCGGAGATACTCTTTAGAGCTTCGGATGCTCCCTGGCGCGGAGAAGGGGCAGCAGACGGCGGCCTTGTAACCGACGGCCCGTTCCTCTACAGGCTTAAAAGTGGAATGCTAATCATGTTGTGGTCCAGCTTTTCAGAAAGAGGCGGATACACTATCGGATATGCTAGGTCACTTAGCGGAACCGTTCATGGACCATGGAGCCAGGAAAAGGTGCCGCTTTACGCCCTTGATGGTGGACACGGAATGTTGTTTGAGACTTTTGAGGGGAAGCTCATGATGTCGATTCATTGTCCCAATATCCATGAGAAAAAGAGAATACTTCTTTTTGAGATGGAAGAAAAAGAGGACTCTCTTGCCATAAAAAATGAGATAACCGGAAACTGGTACAATACCGCCGGGGGAAGTGCAAAAAACTGGCACTATGACTCTGCCTGCACCGAGAAGATAAGTTTTTGACAGAGCAAATAAGCACCTGCCGTTTTAGACTTATTAAGAATAAGTAAAATATGACAGTATACCATTAAACATAATAAAAGTAGTGGTATAATGATAATGTGCTATGTGACAAAAACTGTTCAAATACAGGGTGTGAGCATGATTAAAAAGATTTTCTTTCCGGATATCGATAAAGAAGTAATGATGCTGATGGATAGAAGCAGCATGAAGAGTATCAAGAATATCTCTATCATCGTAGCTGTTTTTGAATCCATAGCATTATTTGTGTTTATTCTTACCAGAGAGAATATTGGAGGTAAGGAGTGGCTCAGTATTTACAGTGTACTGTTCTGCATCCTGACATGTCTTGCCGGATATGTTTTTACAAAGTTTCTTTTAAAAAAAGATTCATTGGATCATATTCAGGCGGTGCTGCTTAATTCACTTTATTACTCTGTTATGTCAATATGGGCAATGTGGGCCTCATATTCCAAGTATGATCAGGGCGAACAGATTCTGACATTTTACGCTGTCGAAGTTATGCTGGTTTGTTTTATAGCCTTGCGGCCCTGGCTCAGTACTCTTTTGACATTTGGAACATATGGAATCCAGTTTGCAATTTTTACGATAGTGGACGGCGCCAAAGGGATTAATATCATTAATTATTTTATTTTGACGCTGATTTCAGCCATCGGGATGGGAGTTCGCTTTCATTCTCTCTATGATACATCAGAAGCAGCAGTCAAATTGCAGAAGGCAAAAGACTCTGAAATTCGGGAAAAGATGGATATTCTCAGGGGAATCGCCGACATTTTCGACAAGGTAAATCTGATTGACTTTGTTGAGAACTATGAGATGTCCGTCAGAGATGATGCGCAGGTTAAGCATGCCATTGATTTGAATTCTGAGAGCCATACTGTTTTGAGCAGGAAACTACGAGAGAGGGTCATGCCGGATCAGCTGGATAAATTTATTGCATTTACTGACCTTACAACAGTAAGAGCAAGGCTTGTCGGGAAAAGACTTATCAGCGATGACTTCATAGATGTGGTTGACGGATGGTTCAGAGCGCAGTATATTCCGATTGAAGTGGATGAAAACGGTATTCCAATTAGAATTGTTTTTACCACAAGAGATGTGGAAGATGAGAAGCAGCGCGAGGAGAGCCTAATCCGAATTGCAAAGACAGACGAGCTCACGAGGCTGTTTAACAGACGCAGCTATGTAGAGGATTTGCTTGCTTACAGTGAGCAGGGACTTAAAAAGAATTTTGTGATTTTTTCAGCTGATGTGAATGGACTTAAGAAGATAAACGACACCTTCGGCCATGCAGGCGGTGATGAACTGATTAAAGGCGCGGCGGATTGTCTTTTGTATGTTATCGGTAATAAGGGAAAGGTCTACAGAACAGGCGGAGATGAATTTGCAATACTCATCCATACTGATGATCCGCAGGCTATTTGTCGGGAAATTGACGACTATGTCAGCGGATGGCATGGCAAATATTCGGATTCGCTGTCGATTTCCATAGGATATGCTTCTTATGCGGAAAATGAAGGCCTTGATGTTCATGAACTGGAGAAAAAAGCTGATAACGAAATGTATCATTCAAAAGCCAGATATTATGAAAAAAAGGGTATTGACCGAAGGGCATTAAGAAAATAAAATACAAAAAGAGGTCGTCGCTTGGATAATCGGATCTGAGCGGCGATTTTTTTGACCGGTATTCAAGGTTTTTGAATTTATTATTTTTGTATTTCAGGATGGAATTATTGTTATGAAGGATCATTTGCTGCCCATAAGGACCGGGCAGAAACTAACTGTAAGAGAAGAGATCATGCTTATTTTAAGGCTCAGTCTCCCTGCTATACTGGCACAGATTTCTTCAATAATCATGCAGTATATTGATGCGTCTATGGTGGGACATCTTGGCGCCAATGCATCAGCATCGATTGGCCTTGTGTCAAGCACCACCTGGCTTGTGGGTGGCATAATCACAGCTGCCTCCATGGGCTTTTCGGTATGTGTTGCCCACAGTATAGGGGCCCAGGACGAGGACCGTGCCAGAGTCATTGTCAGATGGGGCCTTTTATGCAACTTTTTGTTCAGCCTCATTGTTATGGCTCTCTGCATAGGCTTAAGTGCATATCTCCCTGTGCTCATGGGCGGAGAAGAGGCAATCAGAAAAGATGCAGCTGCGTACTTTCTTGTTTATGCAATTTCAATCCCGGTTCGTGAGCTTTTTCTCACATCACAGGGAATGATTCAGTCAAGCGGCAATATCCGCATTCCCAGCATACTTAATGTTATCATGTGCGTGCTGGATGTAGTCTTCAACGCTCTTCTTATTCCGCATTTCGGAGTAACGGGTGCGGCGCTTGGTACAGCGTTTTCTTTCGTTGTAATTACCATTGCAATGATGTATATTCTGCTGGTAAAATCTCCGGCTCTTCATATAGTATCCCGCAAAGATAAGGAGAACGTGAGCTTTTTTACCTTTTTGTCAAAAGAGCTACCGACAGCTCTAAGGATTGCGATTCCGGTAGCTATAGATAACATCATCATGGGCTTTGCCTATGTGGCTTTTACAAGAATTGTTTCGCCCTTCGGAACGGTATCTGTTGCCGCTAACTCTTTTTCCATAACTGCTGAGAGCTTGTGCTATATGCCGGGATTTGGTATCGGCGTTGCTGCAACTACAATCGTAGGACAGTGCATCGGAGCCCGCAGGAAGGAACTTGCCAAAAGACTTGGCTGGATGGCGGTGGTTCTTGGCATGCTGATCATGGGCTTTAGCGGAGCACTTATGTGGATATTTGCGCCCCGGATGATAGGCATTCTTTCACCGGATGCGGAAATCAGAAGGCTTGGCGCTACAATACTGAGGATTGAGGCATTTGCAGAGCCTTTATACGGGGCGTCTATTGTGGCTGCAGGTGTGTTCAGAGGCGCCGGGGAAACACTGATGTCAAGCGTACTTAACCTGATGAGCGTATGGCTTGTGAGAATACCTCTGGCTTATTATCTGGGTAGCATCTATGGCCTTAAGGGCGCTTGGATCGCCATGTGCAGCGAATTGTGCGTAAGGGGAACGCTGTTCCTTATCCGCCTTGTGCTGTGGAAGCCTCAAAGGACAACAGTTAAGTGATATTGTTGTTTAGTATGCAAGTTAATGGGAGCAAGTGTTTTTTTGTGAGAACAAAAATTTGTCTTGTGTAAGGGTAGAATGAACAGAGAAATTGAGCTTATTCGGAGCAAAAGAAGAACTTTAGTCATAGAGATCACGCCGGATGCAAAGGTCGTGGTGAGAGCACCGCTCAAGGTGTCCGTGGATGAGATAAACAGATTTATCGGGGAAAAGGCCGACTGGATCGACAAACATCTCAAAATGATGGAGAAGAGAAAAAAGGAGCGGGAATCAGCGGATGTAAAGCCTTTGTCCAAGCAGGAAATAAAGCTCCTTACAACCAGAGCAAAGCGGATACTTCCTGAGCGCGTAAGATACTATGCTGATATCATGGGCGTTCAATACGGCAGGATAACCATACGTATGCAAAAGAGCCGCTGGGGAAGCTGTTCTTCTAAAAAGAACCTTAACTTTAACTGTCTTTTGATGCTTACTCCGCAGGAGATAATTGATTATGTCATCGTTCATGAGCTTTGCCACCTGAAAGAAATGAACCATTCTCCCAGATTTTGGGCAGAGGTGGAAAAAATCCTTCCGGATTATAAGGAAAGGCGCAAGTGGCTTCGTGATCACGAGAAAGAGATCATTTTTTAAATATAGATTTTTACCATTAACCGAGTGTCACGTCCAGTGCCATCATCAGTGTGAAGCCTGCTGCGAACATGATTACGCCGATATTGGAGTGTTCGCCCTCTGACATTTCGGGGATCAGTTCCTCCACAACAACGTACATCATTGCTCCGGCGGCAAAACTCAGAAGATAGGGCATTGCCGGGACAATTAAACTTGAAGCAAGGACAGTAAGGAGAGCGCCTATCGGCTCTACAGCTCCGGATAGGAAGCCATCCAGGAAAGCACGAAAACGGCTTTTGCCATGTGCATGAAGAGGCATGGAAATAATGGCGCCTTCAGGGAAGTTCTGGATTGCGATACCAATTGCAAGAGCAAGGGCTCCACCTGCAGTAACGGTGGAACTGCCTGAATGAAGTCCCGCAAATACGACGCCTACAGCCATTCCTTCGGGTATGTTGTGAAGAGTTACGGCAAGAACCATCATTGTGGTTTTCTGCAGCTTTGATTTAGGACCTTCCGCTTTTTCTGCATTCATGTGAAGGTGAGGAATTACGCTGTCCAGAAATAAAAGAAAGAGTATTCCGATCCAGAAGCCTATTGCTGCCGGAAGGAACGAGAGACTTCCCTTTCCTTCTGATTGTTCCAGTGCCGGAACTATAAGGCTCCATATGGATGCTGCCACCATGACACCGCTGGCAAAGCCGGTCAGAGCACGCTGAACCATTGCATCCAGCTCTTTTTTCATAAAAAATACCGCAGCTGATCCCAGCGCCGTACCTGCAAATGGAATAAGTATACCTATTATAATGTTTAAATTCATATAATATTCTCCGTAAGATGTTTGGTATTTTTTATTATAGCGTTATTGTGTGTTCGATGGGAAGTGAGATTTTCTGGAGGCTGAGATAAATATGAATAAAAGTACATTCAGAATCTGCGCGGGTATATGTGCAGTTTTATTGATGGTTGCCATTATGGCGGTTGCAAGATCCTTTTTTGCTACAAACAAAGAGGAAGCTTTTGACGCCTTTGATGCTTCTTATGGCGTATATATAGGCGCTGAGCCGGAGGAGCTTATCAGCAGGGACTTACCAGAGATTATCGTGATAGATGCCCAGTATTATACGGGAGAAGAGATTACGGACTTAAAGGAAGGCGGGCATAGGGTTTATACATACATAAATATTGGCTCTGTAGAAGCCTTTAGAGATTATTACAAAGATTTCGAAGCCATCACACTTGGAGTATACGAAAACTGGGAAGACGAAAAATGGGTCGATGTTTCAGATGAAAGATGGCAGCTTTTTATATCGGACAAAGCAGATGAGCTTATTGGTAAAGGCGTTGACGGTTTCTTTGTGGACAACTGTGATGTCTATTACAATTACTCGACGGAGGAGATTTTTGAGGGTGTCAGAGCTATTTTGAAAAATCTCTGTGAGAAAAATGCTTATGTAATGATAAACGGTGGAGATGAATTTGTCAGGGAGTATTTGAAGCTTCATGGCAATCTGGATGGAATCCTGGATGGAGTCAACCAGGAGAGTGTATATACTGCAATTGACTGGAAAAATAGCACTTTTTCAGTTAATGCTCCGGAGGACAGGGAATACTTTCTTGAATACCTTGAGCTAGTCATTGATGCAGGGAAAGATGCTTATGCCATCGAGTATACTACTGATTCCCAAATTGCCCAAAAGGCTAAAGAGCTGGCTGCTGCTAATGGGTATACGGTCTATATTGCAGATTCGCTGGGCTTAGAATAAGAAGTGGAGCCACATAGCAATAAAACTGGAATCAATTTAACCTGAATGATGAATAAGTTGATTTTTTTGCCTTAGGGATATACAATGTATATACAAAGGAGGTATTGCTTATGCAAACTCAAGTTAAAGCATGGGGAAATAGTCAAGGAATTAGAATACCCAAAGAAGTGCTTCAGGAAGCAGCTGTTTCAGTTGATGATGTTCTCGATATCAAGGTATCTAATGGCATGATAATGCTTGTTAAACCATTTAGACATAGAACACTGGAAGAACGTGCTGCAGAATATGGTGGGCAGCTCCATTTAGACGGTGAATTTGACTGGGGTGAACCGGTAGGAAGAGAGATTTGGGAATGAAGGAAGAATTGCATCAGGGGGATATACTTAAGATTGAACATATCAAGAAACCGGTTCTTATTGTGAGTAAGGATTTCTTTAATCAGACCTTTGAGATAATCGGTTGTCCTATTTTTGAAAAAGGGGAAGCAGGGCCCTTACATATACATATCAAAACTGAAGACGTAGAAGGTTATGTGCAATGCGAAAAAATGGCACTCCTTGATTTAAATATCAGGGGTTATTCGATGATTGATAGGATACATTATCATGACATTATAAATATCACAGACGCTATTCAAGGAATCTTTGACTACATCTTAAAATGAATGAACCTTCACAGACTCCACTTCGGAAAGGGTAGTTTATAAGCAATAGATCACAAATAAGATAAATGAATATGCCCACGTAATTGCCATGTAGTTGTTTATAACGGCTATGTGGCTTTTTTATATTATAAATTAGTTGACAAATACAACTAACGATTTTATCATTTAAATCCATAGGAGGACAATCGATGGATAAGGTAAAACTATTTCGAGAAAGTACCAGAGAATTAGAACGTAATCTTGAGAAGCTAAACAGTTCTGATTGCTGTCAATGTAACGTCAATACATCTCAATGCTTTCTGGTTGTTGAGATAGGCAGAAAACCC
>SVFZ01000111.1 GCA_015056585.1 Butyrivibrio sp.
AGTAATGATCCTGTTTGATTGTTAAGTTTCGCGACTACAACAATACTACTATTAGGACTTACTTTCTACTGCCTTTTTGATAAAAAGAAAATCACTGCACACAGCCTAGGCAGGCCATCGCGCAGCGATTTTGTTCAACTCAATTTTATGTAACTATATCAAGGATTCAATGCATCAATTGCAGCCTGCGCTTCATTTGCATCACTTATAGCCTGTCCTCTTTGTTATGAATTATTTTTACTTTTCCAAATGCTCAACGCCAAATTTTGCATTAACTATTATGATTCCTGCGGATACCAAAAGAAGTGCAAGGACACTGGTAATAGAAAATGCTTCGGTGCTTTCTCCGAGGAATAAAGCTGAAAGGAGAACTCCCATGATCGGGTTAACAAATCCCAGAACAGATACCTTACTTACAGGATTATACTTAAGAAGCACGCCCCAGAGAGTATATGCTCCCGCTGAGATAAATCCCATGTACAAAAGATTTAAATAGCATCCGGTGCTGTAAAATGTGAGGTTTCCACCCATCACAAGTCCTATAATGAACAGAACAGCGCCACCCAGTGCAAACTGATAGCCGCTAAGGACTACAGGGTTTTCATGTTTAGAAAAGAGCTTTATACTGCAGCCTGATATGGCATAAAAGAAAGCTGCCCCAAGCATTGCACCTTCACCCGCAAGAGTCATTTGCCCGCCGGAAGACAGGGCGCTGCTTCCTCCAAAAAAGAGAATGATACCGGCAAATCCTACGATACAGCCAATCATTTTCTTTATATTAAAGTTCTCAAGTCTGAATAAAAAGATGGCAAAAAGAGGTGCCAGGAAATTTCCTGATGCATTGATTATAGATCCTCGTACACCTGATGTGTTGGCCAGGGACATAAAAAAGAAGTAATACTGTCCTATAGTCTGAAACAAGGAGAGGATTACTATATATTTAAAACTCTCCTTCTGAGGAACAAGTGTTTTTTTTGCCAATAAAGATCCCAGAACAATTGTCATAACTCCGGCAAGCATGAACCTTGCGCCTGCAAGCATAAGTCTTGACGCTGTATCAGATGCTTCAATCTTAAAAAGACTATAGGCTATCTTGATTGCAGGGGAGGCACTTCCCCACAGAATACAGCAAAATATGGCCGTTGCCACCATAACCGGTGTCACTGACCATATTGTACCTTTCTTATTTTCTGTATTTGATACGACCGATGATTTGTTACTCATACCGCTCCCCTCTCTACTCTTTTTAACTGATTAATAAAAGGCAAAAAGCTCTTTTACATACATAAGTCTAAGTATAGCATGAGATGCAGCGGTAACAAATCGCACATTTTTAACATGACAGTTCAAGTTTTGAGATAAAATCCTCCAGAATATATCTGGAATCCACATCTGTATATATCCTGATCCTTGGATTATCTTCTTTTACTGCGGAAGAGGTATCTTCAAGCACAAGTGGCGCCGTTCCCACATGATAGTGACCGCATCCCGGATTGATCGCAATGGCTATTGCCGGAGAATCTCCAAGGGACCAGCTCTCGCCCTGCGTCCATCCGGCTCCTTCCGAATTGTTATAATCAACCATGTTTCTGAAAAGATGCTCACCTATTTTTCCACATGGCTTAATACGGCGCTGAATCTCTGCCAGCCCAATATTAACCGTAATATAAACATGGGACGGTACAAGCCAGATATTTGTTCCGCTTTGAAGAACATAATTGGCAGCTTCGATGTCATTAACAGAATTAAATTCCGTGAACGGAGCCTTACAGGGCGCCTCTCCATGGGTTCCAATCCAGATAATTGTCAACTTATCCTTGATCTTCGGCTCTGTCATAAGAGCTTTTGCAACGTTCGTTATTGCACCCTGGCACAGGATAAAAAGAGGCTTCTCGTCAGCACGCAAGGCCTCATCAATGATGAACTTCACAGCTTCCGACTCCTTTGAATCAACGCTGAGCGGTCCGTCCTGTCCATGGTACACCGGCACCTTTTTGTCCATTGCATCAAGAATCGTCATTATCTCATCATAGCTTCTTTGCATGGATCCCGGAACCAGAAAATGCTCTGCAACTATGCCCTTCACAATAAGCTTTGGGCTAAGAAGCGCATGGGCTATCGCGAAAGGATCATCTGCCTCACATGCTGCGTCTGTATCAACAATAACTCTGATTTTCTTATAATCAGGAACATCAAATTCCAATCCCATACTATCCCCCTAAAAGACTTAAACCAAAAACAAATTCCCCTTGTCAACGCTTACAGGCAAATCTCCGAAGTCTCATTTACCACAACTTTGACAGCGCCACTGCCGGTTCTTCGAACATAGATTACAAGATTGCCGTTAAAGGTCTTTCTGACATTTGAGCTAAAAGGTGTAAGGTCCGACATATCACCATTGTCCATACCTGCAAATTCTCCGGCGCCTACCACCTGCACCTTGATTTCTTTTTCCGGAGAATGACCGTTTGCTTTACCATCTTCCGAAGAACGACCGTTTTCATTGCCGCCTGCTAAAGACTTCGTATCATCATCGTTTTCCGGGTATTGTCCATTCCAGGACATTTTCTCAGGGCCGAAGAAAGGAGCTTTGACCAGTATCTGGTACAGATATCCAATCTCTTTTTCACCCTCCAGAAGCTCTGCGTATTTTTTATCCGGCTTCCAAACCAGAAGCTTCAGCCCACTATCAGGATGATCGTCCTCTACACCTTCTCCGCCCCACATCTGTGTTCTCTCAAAATACTCCTTTTTGGGAAAACCTGCAGAGGTTATAAAGCCTGAACCTGAGCCATGAATCGGCCAGCCATGAGCCTCTCCGAGATAATCGATGCCAGTCCACAAAAACTGTCCGCAGATGTAGTCATTGTCCTTGACTGCATTCCAGGCCTCAAGGCTATGTCCGTTCTCACTTCCAAGGAATGTCTTATCGGGGAATCTTTTGTGATCCTTCTCATAAAGATGCTCCTTGTAGTTATAGCCAACCACGTCAAGCTCATCTATAAAGCCTATTTCAACTGATAATTCAGGAAAAGCTGCAGCAAGAGTGACAGGTCTTGAATCATCTTCATCCCTCGCAATCGCCACCAGCTCTTTTGCCAGAACAGATAGCCTTTCCATGTTAGGCTTACTTGCATCATACTGCCTCTCCTTGGCAGGTTTATTGCCGTCATTATTTCCTGTCATCTCGGAAAAAAGCGGATGACAGTATGGATCGTTTGGATAATCAATTTCATTTCCTATGCTGTACATGACCACAGACGGATGATTCCTGTCGCGCTTTATCATGGTGCGAAGGTCCTTCTCATGCCATGCCGGGAAATCTTCATAATAGCCCTGATGCTTTGGCGGGTAAACATTATGTCCGGTGGACCACTTATTTTTGGGATTCTCCCATTCATCAAAGGCTTCATCCATCACAAGAAATCCCATTTCGTCACAGAGCTCATAAAGCTCCGGCATATGAGGATTGTGGCTGCACCTGATGGCATTGCAGCCAGACTTCTTTAACAGTTCAAGGCGTCTTGCCCAGACCTCTTTTTTCATGGCAGCACCAAGACATCCTCCGTCATGGTGAACGCAGACTCCCTTGAATTTAGTGGAAACGCCGTTTAAAAAGAACCCTTTATCCGGGTCAAAAGCAATTGTCCTTATACCGACGCGCTGCGAATCCACAAGGTAAGTGCTGTTGTCGACTGTAAGGCGGGTTTCCAAAGTGTATAGATATGGATCCTCCACAGACCAGAGCCTGGGCGATTCCACATCTCCTGTAAGCTGTAAATTCCAATTGTCGCAGGTTAAATTCTCTTGCTCTTTGCTTTGCTCTAAACTTCTCTTTCCATCAGAATTTCCGGAAGAACCTGCACTTCCCTCAAGATCCAGCACAGTCTTTCCTTCAGCATCAATAAGACTGCTGCAAATCTTTACATTTTTTCCGCAGCCTAACACCTCATAGCTCACAGAAATATCCGCAACGTCTTTCCCTCCGACTTTCTTAACGGATAAAGTCCTAAAGAACACTGAGTGGAGCTCTGTTGTCACATTCTCAGAAACTATAATATAAGCTTTTCTTGTAATACCGCTTCCGGTAAACCATCTGGAATCAGCGATATCAGTATGTGCCACTTTTACGCTTATCTGTGTA
>SVFZ01000112.1 GCA_015056585.1 Butyrivibrio sp.
TTGCAGCCTCTTGTGGTTTTATCCAAATCTTTCAGATAAACGCCACCTGCCATTTTATTTAAAAAATCGCCGGTAATTTTCTTATCTACAACTACCTCATATTCCTTTTCATGCCTGTTTGATCCCTTCATCATGGCATTTATTAGGTCTCCGTCATTTGTAAGAAGGAGCAGGCCTTCGCTGTCCTTATCAAGCCGTCCGGCGTAGGTTACTCTTACAGGATAATTTATTTCCGATGAAAGCGTGCGCAGGGCATGTTCATCCTTTTGGGTACAGACAACCCCAACAGGCTTGTAGTAAGCCAAAACAATCTTTTTATTCTGCAGCTTTATTTCTTTGCCGTCAACAGTAACAATATCGCCATCATCAACGGATAAACCGGGGCTTGGCACATTGCCGTTTACTTTTACTCTTCCTGTACTTATGAGCTTATCCGCTTCTCTTCTGGAGCATACGCCACATGAAGATATGTAATGATTTAATCGCATTTACACCCCTGTTTATACATAAAAACAATCATTGTACTTTTATAAAAAGAACGGTTCAGAGACTTTCTAAACCGTTCTGTAATAATTTAATTCATTTATGGACATAAGAACTATTAGCAAATCATAAAAGAGAAAGCTTTGAAATAGCGTCTTCTTTTATCAGACAGTTATAATTCTCCTTGTAATGAGCTATCACATTCTTGTTGGTAGCCTGAAAATGACCAAACTCATAAGCCATAGTAAATAAAGCCGCAAAAGCCTTGGGATCTTCGTTGTTCCTTACAAGATCAAGGTAAAATTTACCGCTTAGATCATCTTTGTACAAGGAACTTGAAATCTTAAGATTTTTCGGAACTTTAGCGCTAAACTGCATCACAGTTCTGAGATCGGAAAATGTAAATACATATTCATGGAATTTGAGTCTGTTTTGATCTTTCTTCTCTTTTTCTTCGTCAGAAAGTACTTTCTTGGCACCATTTGAGATCATGGCAGCTTTTTTCTTGCCATCTTCTACAGTAGCTCCTTCATTGACAGGGATTTTTTCTGACTTTATAGAATTAGGCTCAGGAATAATACCGCTTTCTTCCATGATATCCTTAACAGAATTTGTAAGGTGTTTTAAATTCTTGAGGTATTCATTTAGTCTGTTGATCCGCTCCTCATCCACTGTTTCGCCAAGATCTTCAAGAACATTCTTGGGAAGCTTGATACCGGCTTTCTCAGTAAGGTTTCTGAGTATTTCTCCAAATGAAGCGGAAGCATTTTCAGATAATGTAAGTGAAATTGAATGGTCAGGAAGTACTGTTATCTGCATTGGCATAAAGGAACCTGTTGGCTTGTAATCAACTTCTTCCTCAGCCTTTTTCATGACATCATGCAAAAAATCCATAGCCTCTTTCTTCTTCTCGAAGAGATCCTCTAACTTGATTCCCTGCTCATCCATATCATCTTCAGTAATGATGCATGTAACTGTATCTTTATTTATTCTCTTAAATTCCATTAAATATCATCTTTCCTTTTCAAAAAAACAATCGGGTAATAAGTCAAAACTTATTTTACAACATTTAACAGATTCTTGGAAGACCCTCTCCATACATTAGGCCTATTATACGTTTACCGCCAATTTTCGTACATAGTACAACATTGTTATCGACTGTTTCCTTATTTTTCCTTACACTTCCAATAATCCCGGCATTTTCTCCGTATTTTGAACCTTTTATCAGAGAAAGAGCTTTTTTAGCATCATCTTTGTGTACTGAAAGAACCATTTTTCCTTCATTTCCCATGTACATAGGGTCAAGGCCCAGGATACCGCAAAAGTCCTTTACAGTAGCAGATACAGGCATTGATTCTTCATTCAGTAAAATTTCACATTCGGAAGCCGAACAGAATTCATTGAGTACTGTGCCAAGTCCACCTCTTGTAACATCTCTCATGGCGTGAACCCTGATGTTATTATCCAAAAGCTTTTCTACCATTTCTCTAAGAGGTGCATTGTCAGAAACTATATTGGACTCAATACCCATTCTGGTGCCGAGTATTGCAGCATGATGATCGCCAAGATTTCCTGAAACTATGATCGCATCTTCATCCTGAAGCTTAAAAGGTCCGGGAACGTCAAGATTTTCATCAATAAAACCAACGCCTGATGTATTGATGATAAGCCCCGGCTCGCCACCTTTGTTTTCGATAACCTTTGTATCACCTGTTATGATCTTTACTCCTGCTTCTTTTGCAGTTTCGGCCATGGAAGCAATGATTTTATCAAGAACTTCTATTTCAAGCCCCTCTTCCAATATACATCCGCAGGTTAGATACATAGGTCTTGCTCCACTCATCAAAAGGTCGTTTACTGTACCGCAAACAGACAGCCTTCCAATATCACCACCCGGAAAAATAATTGGGGTTACTACAAAGCTGTCGGTTGTAACAGCTATTTTTTTATTGCCCGGAACAACCGCAGAATCCTCAAGTTTATCCAGATATTCATTTTTAAAATGTTTTGCAAAAACCTCTGATATCAGTTTTGAAGTGGATTCTCCGCCACTACCGTGTGCCATCGTTACTTTCATAAGTATTTACCTTATCTTCTTCCTGAAACATAATAATTGTAGCAGCTTCCTTCAGTGGAAACCATGCATGCTCCGTGCGCATTATCAGGTGTACAGCTCTTACCAAATAATGGACAGTCATTTGGCCTTACTTTACCAACAAGAACACTGGCACAGCTGCAACCTTTAGGCATGTGATCCTCATCAAGGCCGATACTTCCGGCATCATAGTCTTGATACTGCTTTCGAAGAACCATACCTGAACCTTTAATTTTTCCCATTCCACGCCAGGATGAATCCGCTACCTCAAAATATTTATCGACAAGCTCCTTAGCTTTAGTATTTCCTTCCTCGGTTACAACACTTTTATAAAGATTTCTGATACCATCTTTACCCTTCATTGAAACAAGGGCATATATGGTAAGAATAAGCTGCTCTGCTTCGAAACCGGAAACCACAAACGGAATATTTAGCTCTTTTGAAAGCTCTTTAAAAATATTGCTTCCTGTAACAGCTGCAACATGGCCCGGGGCAATAAAGCCATCCACACCGCCACCGTTACCTGCTACCCATCTTATAACCTGTGGCATGGTCTTTAACGAAGTCAAAAGCTTTAGGTTATGAATATCTGCTTTTATGGCTTCTTCTAAAACCATGGCATAAACGGGAGTTGTGGTTTCAAATCCTATAGCAGCAAAAACGAATGTACATTTAGGATTTTGCATGGCAAGCTTTATAGTCTCCATCGGAGAATAAACCATTTTAACACTTGCGCCGTCAGCTCTGGCATCTGCAAGAGATTTATATGTTCCTTTTACACGGATAAGATCTCCAAAGGTAAGAACACAGGTATTTTCCTGCATTGATAATTCAATAAGCCTGTCGATAACCGCTGTAACGGTTACACATACGGGGCATCCGGGACCTGAAATAAGCTTGATCTTCGGAGAAAGCATGGATGGAATGCCGTTTTCCGAAATAGCAGCTGTATGCGTTCCACATACTTCCATCAACCGCACTTCCTCGCCGTCATATTCTTTTAATGCCTTTATTATTTGTGATAGTTTAGTGTCTGTCATATCAGATGCTGAGCCCTTCAATCTCTCTGAATAATTCATCCATCTCGTCAGCCATTTTATCATCCATAGTCTGGATGATAAGTCCTGCATGAACAAGAACTTTATCTCCCACCTTTACGTTCACAAGGCCGGCTTCAGCATTGACAATATTGCCGTTAAAATCAACTCTTGCCTTGGTTCCGTCAAGTTCAATTATTGTACCCGGAATTGCTACGCACATATTAATCCTCTTTCTTTAAATCTGTAACATTAGCCCATAATAGGCTTGTCCAAGTGAAATTCCCGCATCTCCAGAGGGAACGTACTCATTAGTATATACATTAAAATCTTTTAAGGAAAGCATTTTTACCGTTTCCTGTAAAAGAAGCCTGTTTTGGAAAACTCCACCCGATAGACAAACTGTATTTTCACCCGTATCGTCTCTTATTAGTTCGCAAACACTTGCTACTGCCATTGAAAGAGCAATATGGAATTCAAAAGCTATTACGGAGGAGTCATATTCTCCCGTTTCCTTAAGCTTCTTAATGTCTTCGTAAAGTTTTATCTGATCGATTATATATTTTCCATCTTCAAATTCTATTTTGGCCTTTAAAATATCATAAATGAAATCATTTTGTAAATCATTAACCTTATTTCTTTTTACAGCATATTCCCAGGCCTTTGCTTCAAGACTTGTGGCGCATTCACCCTCATAGGTATTTTCATGTTTTATATCAAGAAGGGAAGATACTGCATCAAAGAGCCTTCCGGCACTGGAGGTAAAAAATGTTCCGATATTATTGTCCAAAGCGGCTTTTATAAGGGGTGATGTTTCTGTGCCACAAGCGTGATCATAACACTCTTTTACCTGTTTTGCATTCTTGGGGGCATTGTCTCCTCCGCAAAGTTTAACATATTTAAGATGGGCAGCCCTTATAAATTCTGTTCCTCTGCATACAAGTATCTCTCCGCCCCAGATATTTTCATCTGTGCCGTACCCTGTGCCATCAAAAGCAATTCCGATACATTTTTTAAGAGAATTTTCCGCCATTACCGAAAGAATATGGGCATGATGATGTTGTACTTTATAAAGCGGTAAATTTTGTGATTTGGACATATTCGCCGCTTCAATCGAAGATTGATATAAAGGATGCATGTCACATATCAGTATATCCGGTTTAAACGTATATAATTCTGAAAAGCGTTGAATTAGAGACTTCTCGTTAAAAAGAGTATCATAGCCTTTTAGGTCTCCAATGTACGGGGAAGGGATTATCCTGTCTTTTTTTCCTAAAGAAAAAGTATTCTTAAGATCTCCTCCAAAGGAAAGAACAGATTTTTCGTTAAAGTTGTCGTTTTTTATTATAACAGGAAGAGGCACATAGCCTCTTGATCTTCTGATAAAGTGGGTCTTAGAAACCTTTTCCGATTGATTTCTTGTCACAAAATTTGTCACAAAACAGACAGAATCATCCTGAGGTATATTTATCTTTCTGTCATGATAAAGCATACCCATCGCCTTATCCGGAGAAAGAAAGCTTTTCTTAAAATTATCATCATCTATAATTATAGGCTCGTCTGAAATGTTTGCGCTGGTAACTATTAAAGGTCCGCAAGCATCCAATAAAAGCCTGTGAATACCGCTTGATGGAAGAAATGCACCAATGTATCTGCTGTCCTTGCACACTTCGTAATCAAAATCCTTTTTCCTTGGCAAAAGAACTATTGGCCTGGCCATGGATTTTAAAAGTTCTTGTTCCTTTTCGTCACATTCACAGTATTCTCTGATACTTTCCATATCCGAAAACATAACGGCAAAAGGCTTTTTTTCACGCCCCTTCATCTGTCTGATTTTACCTGCGGATTCATTGTTTGGTCTGCCGATAAGCTGATATCCGGAAATACCTTTAAGTCCTATGATCTCATTTTTAAGAAGTAAAGATATGGCAAGTTTAACCGCTTCTTCTCTATCAGATTTTTTGATTTCGGAGCCTGAATAATATAGAAGTTCCATGTATGGACCGCACTCATGACAGGAAATAGTCTGTGCATAAGTTCTGCGTCCGTTCTTATATTCTGCATCGCACTTCGGACACATTTTAAATTCGTCCATAGTGGTTGTATCTCTGTCATATGGGAGCCTGTTTAAAATACTGATTCTGGGGCCGCAGGAAGCACAGCTTATCAGAGGATATCTGTACCTTCTGTCATTCGGATCAAGCATTTCTTTCATGCAATCATCACAAATGCCTATATCGGGAAGAAAAATCGGAAGGTCATTAAACCCAACTTCGCTGCTGTCAATGATCTTAAATTCAGATGTATTAAAAGCACTACAAAAGGTCGCATCATCTTCTGTTTTCTCAAATTGAACATCAAGAACTAATGCGCCCACAGGAGCATTTGTTTTTAGAGTTTCAACAAAAGCATGTATGTCAGATTCCGCTCCATCAGCTAATATCTCAACGACTGCACCAAGGTTTTTGACATATCCTTTTATACCATATTCAGTTGCCTTTTTTAGTACGAAGGGTCTGTAGCCAACTCCCTGAACCGCACCGATTACGTTAATAATATATTTCATAGGCAAACATTCTTATAGTCTCTGATCATTATTACATACGAGTAGCAGAAAACTAAAAACCGATAGTTATGCGTTTATAGCATAGCCATCGGTTTATGTTTTTTATATCATTTCTCCTCAGGCTTAACCTCTGCCTGTGCCGGTTTAGCCGGAGCAGCCTGTCCTGCAGCAGGTGCGCTTCCTGACTGGGCAGCCTGTGCTGCTTTGGCTGCTGCAGCAGCTGCGGCACGTTCCTTAGCTGCCTTCATAAGAGCTTCCTGAGCTGCTATAGCTTTTTCAGATAGCTTGAATGTCTTTGTAATCTTCTCTTCGCCAGGTTCCTGGAAACGAAGACCCATTGAGAGAGACTTCTTAGGACAGTTGTCTACACAGCATCTGCACTGAATACAGCTCATTGGGCTGATAGACCATGTCTTTGCAGCCTTATCAACTGTGATTGCGTGTGTAGGACATTTGATTGAACAAAGTCCGCAAAGCACGCAAAGATCCATATCATTTTCTACATGTCCTCTTGTACCAACCGGATACTCTTTTTCAGCCCTTCTTGTCTTGGGCTTTGATACAAGATTATGAAGAATAGTATTTTTAAAACTTACAAGTGCCATATCAAATCTCCATTTCTTTATCTTTCAGTACAGCTGATACAAGGATCAATAGTAAGAACAAGAATCGGTACATCAGCAAGGTCGCAACCTTTAAGTGTCTCAACAAGTCCGGAAAGATTTGCAAATGTGGGAGTGCGGACTCTCATTCTGTCTATGAATTTTGTTCCGTTGGCTTTTACATAATAAAGAGCTTCGCCTCTTGGCTGCTCAATTCTCATCATATACTCTCCGTTTGGCATTCCCTTCACAGGAACGTCAATATCACCGGAAGGCATCTTGGAGATAAGCTGTTTGATAATATCAAATGCCTGGAAAATTTCTTTTATACGGCACTCTGTACGTGCATATGAATCACCGTCTTTACTGATGATAGGCTCAAAATCTACATCGCCATATGCACAATAGCCTGTGCTACGGATATCTCTTGCAATACCGCTTGCACGAAGGAAAGGACCTGCACATCCAAGAGCATCAGCCTGCTCTGCTGTAAGAACTCCGACTCCGCGAAGTCTTGACTGAACTGCCATATCGTTAAGGAACGGCTTGCAAAGAACCTTAAGGTCTTCTT
The DNA here is from genome assembly GCA_015056585.1 of Butyrivibrio sp. Lineage (GTDB taxonomy): Bacteria > Bacillota > Clostridia > Lachnospirales > Lachnospiraceae > Butyrivibrio. The sequence goes on from SVFZ01000112.1 coordinate 7,355, forward strand.
CCATCTTTGTGATTCTCTGATAGAAATCCTTAAGCATATCGTCAGATACATCTCTTCTGATACCGCCAACCTTCATTACGGAAAAGATTACACGTCCACCTGTAGACTGCTCAAACATATCGAGAGCTTCCTCTCTAAGTCTCCAACAGTCCATATAAAGAGACTCAAAACCAAAAGCATCAGCTAAAAGTCCAAGCCAGAGAAGATGTGAATGAATTCTTGAAAGCTCTGACCAGATTGTTCTGAGATATTTGGCTCTTGCAGGAACATCAATATCCATGATATGTTCTACTGTTTCTGAATAACCAAGGCCGTGGCCCAGGGAACAGATACCGCAGATACGCTCTGCAACGTAAACCATTTCATTAAAATCTTTTTTCTCAACCAGCTTCTCAAGACCTCTGTGGATGAATCCGATTGAAGGAATAGCCTCTATAACCTTCTCATCTTCCATAACAAGGTCTAAATGAATTGGTTCCGGAAGAACCGGATGCTGGGGTCCAAATGGGATAACACTTCTTGTAGACATTTAGGTTCCTCCAATTATTTAAATGGTGTCTCAATCGCTGTACGATAGAGCTTACCTTCATAGTCAATATTGATCATCTTGATCTGCACACCGAAAAGATCATGCATTTCATTCTCGTATATAAAAGCACATGGGTAAATACTTGTGATACTGGATATTTCCTGATCCTCAGGAAGTGTCATCTTAAGCTGTTTTACCTCAAGATCTTTACCAAAAGTATAGATAAGCTCATAAGCTTCAGGAATACGAGTAGCACACTGCTGCATTAAATGATAGCCATTAAACTTTAGTTTCTGTGACTCATCAATAATGTTGTCAGGATTAACTGTAATAAATTCTGTATTCATCAGCTGTTTTCTCCTTTCACATCATTATTTGCAGCCGGTGCAGCATTTGCAGGTGCCGGAGCCGGTTTAGCAGCTGCAGGTGCAGGCTTTGGAGCCGGCTTTGCTGTAGCCTTGATCTTTTCCTCTGCCTGTTCTCTCAATGCTTCTTCTGTAAGAACCGCATCATACTGGTTTGAAGGGTCATAGTCGTCTGCAGTCATGTGAACAGCAATCTTACTGTAATCTACAGTACAATAACCGACTTTCATTGACTCCTTAAGTTTCTTTCTCTTCTCTTCAAGAATGCCCACAGCCTTAACAACACCTTCGATAAGTGCTTCAGGTCTTACTGCGCATCCCGGTACATATACATCTACAGGAACTACCTTGTCTGCACCGCCTAATATGTTGTAGCACTCCTTGAAAATACCACCGTCACAGGCGCATATTCCACAGGCAACAACAACCTTGGGATCAGGCATCATATTATAAAGCTGTCTGATTACAGGAGCTGTCTGTGCATTCACACCACCTGTCAGAAGAAGTACATCGGCATGTTTAGGGTTACCTGTATTGATAATGCCAAAACGTTCCACATCATAAAGTGGAGTCATTGTAGCAAGAACTTCTATATCACAGCCATTACAGCTGGAACCGTCATAATGTAACACCCAAGGTGATTTAGAAATATTCATTATTCTTCCATTCCCTTCTATTACTTGTAATTATTTCAATACGTTAAGGATAAGCAGGTTTGTACCTGCGAATACTAAAATTACACTCCATGTAACAATAAGCATCGTTTTGTATTTAACTCTTGGGAACAGATTATCGATAAGTGTTTCCAGGAAAAATACTACTGCACAGGCAATTACAGCCCACAGATAGCTTATAGGATTTGAAGTAACAAAGAACATTCCCACAATACCCATCATAAGCACAGTGTCATACCACTCTGCAATCTCTACAAAAGCAAGGTTATGACCTGAAAGGTCAGTTGTAAGACCTTTTACCATTTCCTGGTGCATATGGTGTGATGTACTAAGGTCAAATGGTGACTTACGAAGCTTGATTATAAGGATAAATGCAAAGCCAATAAAGAATCCCGGAATCTGTGCGATTGCAGGAAGTTCAGCCTTCATAAGGTCATTGACCATGAAGCTTCCGTTTGCATAATAAAAACCGATTGCAACAAGCAGAGTCATGGGTTCATAACACATCATCTGTAATAACTCACGCTGAGCACCCATGATACTGTAAGGACCATTTGTTGAAAAAGCTGCAAGTACAAGCATTACTTCTGACATTGAAAGAGCAAAGAATACAAGCAGCATATCTCCACCGGCAAAAAACAGTGTTCCGGTAAAGATTGTAAATACAAGATAAACAGTTACAAACAGAACCTGAATACTGTTAACAACAGTGGTCTGCTTGTGAAGGAGCTTGTTTACATCATAGAGTGGCTGAATGATGGGAGGGCCAACTCTTCCCTGCATTCTGGCTGAGAAAACTCTGTCCACACCAGAAAGAAGTGCTCCTATAAATGGTGCCAAAAGAATATAAAGTAAAGCTCTAACTATCATTGCTACTGTCATCAGAAAGCACCTCCAACTACAACTATTAACATTACAAGTACAAGGATTGTTGCAATCCAGATGCAAGGCCAAAGAAGTTTCTTTTCACCAAACATATCTTCCATATACCAGTTTGACATGTAAAGAGCTCTCTCTTTGCCGAAAGAATCGATGTAATGTCTGTCATCACCTGCATTAACACCTGCAACGTATGACATTGTCATCTTGGAGTTCTTACCAAGTGACAGGAATCTTGACGCGATCGGGATAAGGAAGATCATTGTTACCATTATCATCATGATGATTACATCGCTTCCACCGATAACATCAGGAATATTTGTATGGAATGCTTCATCCAGGATTGGCTGGATCATATGTCCGGACATCCATGGGAAGGCAAAACACATAACTACGATCATAACTGTGAGCGGAAGAATTGAAACCATTTCACTCTTAGGAGTGATATCTTCAAGCTCGAAGGACTGATGTATAACTGTACAGATCTTTCCAAGCCACTTAGCCCAGTAGAACAATGTGCTTCCTGAACCGAATACAAGGAAAAGTACAAGCCATACAGATCCTGAATCAACGAATGACTTAAGAGCAGCCCACTTTGAAACAAGCATTCCGAATGGTGCCATGAACATACCGCAGATACCGATGATCATGATAAATGCAAGTCTTGGAAGTTTGATGATAAGACCATGCATATCCTCAATATCACGGCTGTGCATACAGTTCTCGATATCACCAACAGTCTGGAACAGAAGTGATTTAGAAACAGCATGGAACATAACAAGCATAACAGCTGCCCATACACCTTCTGTTGTACCGGTTCCGGCACAGGCTGTAATAAGGCCAAGGTTTGAAATTGTTGAATAAGCAAGCACTTTCTTGCCATCGCTGACTGTAATTGCAAGAAGAGATGCTGCAAAGAATGTAAATCCACCGATGACAGTGATCATAACACCTGTAAGAGTGCCATACATTACAGGAGCGACTCTTATAAGCATATAAACACCGATCTTTACCATTGTAGCTGAGTGAAGAAGTGCACTTGATGGTGTTGGTGCAACCATGGCACCGAGAAGCCAGCGTGAGAATGGGAACTGTGCACTCTTTGTAAGAGCTGCAAAAGCAAAAAGTGTTACAGGTACGATAACAAGGCTGTTTGCACCTGCTTCTGTTACCTGGCTTAAGTTTGAAATGCCAAGCTCAATGTTGCAATACAAAAGTCCTGCAGCAAAACCGCATCCACCGAGAAGGTTCATCCAGAGAGCTCTGAAAGAATTATCTACTGCTTCCTGAGTTCTTGTATACCCGATCATAAGGAATGAGCATACACTTGTGATCTCCCAGAAGAAATAAATCCATCCGAGATTGTCGGAAGAAATCAGTCCAAACATTGCTCCCAGGAATACAAACATAAGAGCAAGGAAATAATTTGAACGGTCCTCAACGTCTGTGTGATGATGATGATAATCTTTCATATATCCTGATGCATAAATGCAGATAAGGATACCGACAATACCTACGATGAGGTACATAACAGCAGCAAAGGTATCAATTCTTACATGTGTGTTACCCTCTACCACTTTGCCTGAAAGATCCATCCAGAGTACAGGGATTGTACCGATGAGGGAAAACAGGATTGCATAATATTTCTTATATTTGATACTAAGAAAACATACAAGTCCCATCAGGAAAACTTCACCACAGATAACAAGAGTATCCGGAATGTGAGTTTCCTCCAGGTACATAAACTGAGATGTATCACCGGACATAAGTACATTTACAGCAACATAAACAGCACTGATCATTATTGTAAAACCGCCAAGAATGATCACTGCGCTCCTAAGTGGAGTGGCTTCCCGTAGAAGTCCAATTATTATTGCCATTACGAAAGGAAAAATAATCAGAAAATTAACTAAAGTTGGAATTGCCAAGGTGTTCGCCCCTTTCACATACATTTTTCATGAACTTACGTCATGAATTTTTCATAAATTTGTCGATAGCTTCATTAAGCTCAACAATAGCTTTTTCATCACCGTCACGGGCAGCATGAACTATGCAGTGACTGATATGTTCCTTCAAAATCTCATTTCCGCAATTGTTAATAGCGGATTTTACTGCCGATAATTGAATGAGAATCTCAGAACAATCTCTGTCATCTTCTACCATTCTTTTAACAGACTCAAGGTGTCCGATAGCCTTGGAAAGCCTGTTTGAGATGTTTTTAATATGCTGTGGATCATGGTGATGATTATGGGTATGAGAACTCATAAAAACCTCCATAAAACAATGTGCGTTTTTGTTAATTTTTTGACTTTCAAAATCAAAAAAGAATCTTTCCAATAAAACGCACATTTAAAGCCGAAGTTTATTTTATTCCTATTACAGGTAAAAATCAATTATTAAAACTAAAATTAAATAAAGATTATCTTACATTTCCAATAATCTTATATAAAAGATTGTAGAGACAACTTGCCTCCTCAGGAGTAAGCTTTACGCAAGTGCCCATTTTTGCAGGGATACTGATGGCTCTATCCCTTAAATCCTCGCCCTCTTTTGTAATGGAAACAACAAGATTTCTCTCATCTTCGCTGGATCTCTCTCTTTTGATATAGCCCTTGGACTCAAGCTTTTTAAGAACAGGTGTAAGTGTCCCTGAATCAAGATAAAGGCTCTCTCCCAGTGTCTTGACGTTGACACTCTTCTTTTCCCAGAGAACCATCATGGTGATATATTGAGTGTATGTTAGGTCGATTTCATCAAGAAAAGGCTTGTATTTCCTTATTATCTCTTTGGAACAGGCATAAAGCGGAAAGCAAACCTGATTGCATAATTTAAGTGCTTCATATTTTTCTTCATTGTTCATAGCAAAAAAATCTCCTAACAAAATAATTGAATACTATTTAATTATATCACAATTTAAATTTTTTTCATTTGGAAAAATATTTTTTTAACCATGATTTAATTTATGCTGTGTCCTATGCTCTATAAAAGCAAAAATCTTAGTTAAATAACGCATAAACGGTTCAGTGGCAATTGCAAATAAAACAAACAGCATAATGCATTTAGTGGAGACATAGCTAATCGAAAAAAGGTCATGGAAAACAAATGCACCAACACACATTATAACAATGCAGCCAATGATCACTCTTAACCTGTAAGAGTTAATCGGAGCAGAAATATTGGCCAAAATTATAAAGCCCACAATAGCAAGAAGGAATGTTGAAGCAACAGAAACGTCTTCCGAATTAACACCAAAGGTATTGCTGAAAATAACCAGTGCAGCTATGGCAAAGAAATCTGTAAGTGCTGCAGGCATGGCTTTAAGCAGGACCTTAACAAGGAAGTGCCCTTTTACTCTCTTGTTATTTGGTTCCATAGCAAGAAAGAATCCCGGAATTCCGATATTTACAAGGCTCACCATTGTGATTTGAGATGGCTGCAGAGGATATGTAAGCACGCTTATTATTGAAAAGAGCGCCAAAAGCAGTGAGAAAATATTCTTTACCAGGAATAATGTGGCTGTCCTCTCGATGTTGTTGATATTTCTGCGACCTTCCGACACTATCATAGGCATTTTTGAAAAATCGGAATCCAGTAAAACTACCTGCGAAGCCTGAATAGCGGCGTCCGATCCGGCAGCCATTGCTACAGAGCAGTCCGCATCCTTCATCGCCAGAATGTCATTGACACCATCACCGGTCATAGCAACAGTATGACCGTTCTTTTTCAATGCTCTTACAATCTTCTGCTTCTGATCGGGAGAAACACGGCCGAAAACAGTATAGTTTTTAACGGCATCACTAATGTCTGCATCATCCAGCGTACTTGCATCTATGTATTTATCCGCACCTGTAATACCGGCAGTTTTGGACACTTCTGATACGGTAACAGGGCTGTCTCCGGAAATAACCTTGATATCCACTCCCTGTTTTCTAAAGTATTCAAAAGTTTCTTTTGCATTTTCCCTTATAGGATTCTGTAAAAGAATAAATACAAGCGGCTTACAAAATGCTCCGGCAAGCTCTGTTTCAGGAACAGGAATGGACTTATTGTCTGCATTTTCATCAATTATTGGTGCGCCATCCGCTCCTCCATAATACTGAGCAAAACAAAGAACACGAAGCCCTTTTGAAGCGTAACCGTTAATAATATCGCTGTACTCATCAAAAGATGCCCCTAAGACAAACTCGGGAGCTCCCATAACATATGTGGCATCATCAAACTGAACGGCACTGTACTTGTATTTGGATGAGAAAGCATGGAAACTTAAGCATGTTCGATTAGTGGAATATTTAAAGAAATCTTCCAGGGCATGCATGGTGATATTGTCATCCGGTACGCATCCGATATAATCAGAAATAAGAATGCTCAAATCCTCAAGGACCTTATCATCGTCGGTATCCTGAGCTACAACAGCATCTGCAACCAGCATACTGTTATCTGTAATTGTTCCGGTCTTATCGACACAAATTGTATCGACCCGGGCCAAGGTTTCTATACTTCTCATGTCATGAAGCATTATCTTGTCTTTTGCAAGCCTTATGGTACTTAATCCAAGCGTAATGCTAAGAAGCAGATACAACCCTTCCGGAATCATTCCGATAAGTGCTGCAACTACTGATGGAACAGTTTCAGCAAATGAGTTTCCCTGAATGTAAAAACTCTGAATAAATAATGCAATTCCTATAGGAATTATCAAAAGACCGGCCGCTTTCACAATTCTGTCTATCGAGCGAACCATTTCAGACTGCTCAGTTGAAGGCATCTTTTTTGCCTTGAGCATGAGCTTTGATATATAAGAGTCTTTTCCGACTTTGGTAAGAACAGCAAGACATCTGCCGGAAACCACAAAGCTTCCCGACATCAGCTCGCTGTCTTTGGTCTTTAAAATTTCGTCAGCTTCTCCTGTTAGAAGAGCTTCGTTGACACTTATCTCTCCCTCCAGAACAACTGCATCGGCACAGATCTGACTTCCTGCTGATAGAAGTACAACATCGCCGAGTACAAGCTTGTCAACAGAGACAATATCTTCATCCTCATCTCTTATAACAGTTGCAGTTGACTGGTTGATAACACTGAGTTTATCCAGGACTTTTTTAGCCTTTAATTCCTGAGCGATACCAATAAGTGAATTACAAATAATTACAGGTAAAAATGTAAGAGAATTAAAGGCACCGGAAACAAGAAGCAAAATAGCCATAATAAGAAAGATAAGGTTAAAGTATGTAAATACGTTTTCCTTAACGATATCCATTTTGGTCTTGGCTGTATTATCAATCTGAGTATTGCCTTTTCCATTGTCATACAGCTCTTTTGCCTGTTTTGTTGAAAGTCCGATTCCTTTATATCTGTCAAGTTCAAAGTCCATAATAATTATTTAGCTGTGTGATTCATATTTTTGATAGGAATGTTTGCATAAAGAGCAGGAAGTGTCTTGCCATCCTTCTCCTCCGAATCAATCTGGGTAATATTGATATCAATTCCATCAATATCTACTTCAACATATTTGGATAACACTTCTATAATGTCGCTTCTGATCTTCTGCATGATCTCAGGTGAGCAGCTTGCTCTGTCTGATACAAGTACAAGTTTCAGACGGTCTTTAGCAACATCGCTTGAAGATTTTTTCTTGAAAATATCTGAAAACTTCATGACTGCTCCTTTCGTTATTTCTTCCTAAACCATGAGAAGATTCCCTTTTTGGCTTCAAGATCAAGAAATGGAACCTGCTCTCCATTTACTCTGCGACAAATATTCATGTATGCCTGTCCAGCAAGAGAATTGTCACCTACAAGAGGCTCTCCGTTATTTGTTGCTACAACAATATTCTCATCATCGGGAACCTGACCGATGAGTTCCACAGCCAGAATATCAATTACATCATCAGCTGACATCATATCGCCGCGCTTTATCATATCAGGACGAAGTCTGTTGACAATAAGCTGTGTCTTCTTGATCTCATTTGCCTCTAAAAGGCCGATAATTCTGTCTGCATCACGGACAGCTGATACTTCCGGGGTTGTAACAACCAAAGCTCTGTCAGCACCTGCAATTGCATTTTTAAAGCCCTGTTCAATACCTGCCGGACAATCAAGAATAATATAGTCAAATTCGGTCTTGAGCTCTTCTGTGAGCTTTTTCATCTGCTCCGGTGTAACGCTGGTCTTATCCTTGGTCTGGGCTGCAGGTAAAAGGAAAAGGTTGTCATACTTTTTGTCTCTGATAAGAGCCTGCTTGAGCTTACAATTGCCCTCAATCACGTCTACAAGATTATAAACAATTCGATTCTCAAGTCCCATTACAACGTCAAGATTACGAAGGCCGATATCTGTGTCAATAAGAACTACCTTTTTGTTTAATTTGGCAAGACCTGTGCCAAGATTTGCTGTTGTCGTGGTCTTACCAACTCCTCCCTTTCCGGATGTAATAACAATAACTTCTCCCATATTTTCCTCCAATTTCTTATTTATTGTATTGTCTCAAAAATGAAGTGCCATATGATGACTTAACAATATGTCCATTATCAATATAGGCAACTTCAGGTTCATTTTCTGAACTTGTGAGTTTCTTTTTCCTGAACTTAAGCTTAGGTCCTTTTTCTGCATCAGGAGAAATAGCTATTGAATCAGCAATTCTAACCTGAAGAGGATCAAGTCTAAGTGCCATTACTATAGCCTGCCTGTCTCCACCGGCTCCTGCAAAAGCATTACCTCTTAGTTCGCCCAGTACAAAAATACTGCCATAGGAAGTAATACTGCCCCCCGGCTTGACATCTCCAAGTAAGATAACACTCTGCTCACAGGAAATGTCCTGCCCGGAACGCAGATTACCGGTATAGATCAAAGCACTGTTATCATAAAAAGAGTCCTGATGGATGGAATTTAAAGAATCTTCCTTCAGCTCCAAAGAAGCAGATTTCTCCTCAAGAGCCTTCTCTTCTCTTTCGATATTAAAAAGTTTCTCAGTGGCTGATTGTTCATCAATGATACAGGTGATTGTAAGATCAGTATTATCGGTAATTATACTGACTACCTCTTCCTGCTCAGAATCAGTAAGTTCTTTACCTCTCATAATCAGTCCCATTTTGTGTCTGCCAAGAAATGTGGATGCATCACGGAAAGTATCTGCAATTTCAGTCTTTAGATTATCAAATGGAACATTCTTATCAAGGACAAGAATGATGCCGGATTTTGTCCCTTTGATAGTTACATTCTGACTCAAGATCATTCACCCCAACTTTTTAAAATCATACCCTAATAGTATACATCAAAATCCGAATAATTAAAGGAAAAACGCTATTTCGTAAAAAGCAAAAAGAATTTCTCACTAAAATAAAAGTTATGCATAAAAAAGAGCTTCGGAGTAAAACCGAAGCTCTTTAAGAAAATTCAATTTAACTAATTGCTAAACTATTAAGCAAGACCGCCTGCCTGCTTAGCAACTTCTTCAGCAAAGTTCTCGTTCTTCTTCTCGATACCTTCACCTGTCTCGAAACGAACGAATCTCTTAATAGAAAGATTTGCGCCGTTAGCCTTACCAACCTGAGCAAGGTACTGGCTAACTGACTGCTTGCCATCCTCTGCCTTTACATAAACCTGGTCGTTAAGACAGATTTCCTTGAACTCCTTGTTAAGACGTCCGATAAGCATCTTCTCGATGATCTCCTGAGGCTTTCTCTTACCTTCAGGAAGCTCCTCGTTCTCTTTCATAGCCTGAGCAAGAAGAATTTCCTTCTCGTGGTTTCTGTATTCTTCTGAAATCTCATCAGAAGAAACAAACTTAGGTGAAAGAGCTGCAACCTGCATAGCAATGTTCTTAACAGCGTCCTTGATCTGGTCATTAACAACATCTGTAGCAGCTTCAACGAGAACAGAGATTCTACCGTTTCCGTGAACGTAAGGAACAACGATACCGTCTGTAGCTACAACCTTCTCAAATCTTCTGATGCTGAGCTTCTCTGAAATAACTGCTGTGATCTCAACAAGTGCATCGTTTACAGTCTTGGACTCATCAAGGTTCCACTTCTCAGCCATGAATGAATCAAGATCCTTAGCATCTGAATTAACAGCCTGCTGAGCAACTGCCTCAACGAATGCCTGGAACTTCTCGTTCTGAGCAACGAAGTCAGTCTCTGAGTTAACCTCAACAACTGCTGCTGTCTTGTCATCCTTTGTAGCGATTCTTGTAAGACCTTCAGCTGCGATTCTGCTAGCCTTCTTCTCAGCCTTCATGATACCGTTCTTTCTAAGGTACTCAACGGCTGCATCCATATCTCCATTAGTCTCTGTAAGAGCCTTTTTGCACTCCATCATTCCAGCGCCTGTAGACTCACGTAACTCTTTAACCATTGCTGCTGTGATAGCCATGTTCATTTCCTCCGCTTGTATTTATGTTTAAATTTAAGAGACAGTACTCGGAAATGTACAATTTCCTCGTTTTGGCTTATCGCCAAATGAAATAATTTAGAAAAGCACTTATTCATGCAAGCATGAAAGTGCTTTTCAAATCATTTCGCTTGTCTCAATATTACAAAGATTACTCAGCTGTAACTTCCTCAGCTGCCTCTTCAGTACCCTCTGCAACATAATCTGCAGCAGCATCTGACTCAGCACCCTGATTAGCTTCGATAACAGCATCAGCCATCTTACCAACGATAAGCTTTACGGCTCTGATAGCATCGTCGTTACCAGGAATGATGAAGTCAAGCTCTTCAGGATCACAGTTTGTATCACCGATACCGATAAGAGTGATTCCAAGAGACTCAGCCTCCTGAATGCAGATTCTTTCCTTCTTAGGATCTACAACGAAGATAGCATCAGGGATTCTCTTCATATCTCTGATTCCGCCAAGGTTAGCCTGAAGCTTAGCAAGCTCCTTCTTGAGCTGTGCAACTTCCTTCTTAGGAAGAACATCAAATGTTCCATCTTCCTGCATCTTCTCGATGGCCTTCATTCTAGCGATTCTGCTCTGAATTGTCTTGAAGTTTGTGAGCATACCACCAAGCCATCTCTCGTTTACGTAGTACATTCCGCAACGCTCTGCCTCAGTCTTAACTGCGTCCTGAGCCTGCTTCTTGGTACCTACGAAAAGGATTGTTCCACCCTGCTGTGCGATCTCGAATACTGCCTTGTAAGCCTCGTCAACCTTAACAACTGACTTCTGAAGATCGATAATGTGGATACCGTTTCTCTCTGTGAAGATGTAAGGAGCCATTTTAGGGTTCCATCTTCTGGTCTGGTGTCCAAA
>SVFZ01000113.1 GCA_015056585.1 Butyrivibrio sp.
AGTAGCAAGTAAGTCTTTTGGGGCATAAATATTTATGAGTTTATATTCATAAGAGGGAAAGTGTATGTCAAACGGTCGAATGATAGTAATCGGAGAAAAAGAATCGTTCATAGTAAGAGTTCTTATCAGTAAAGCTCAGGACGCGGGGGTAGGCTGTGAGTTTGTGCCTTGCGTTATAGACGATATAGCCAAAAAGATTGAAGGAACATCACTTATTACTCTCTACATGGATGATGATTCCATGCCTCATGAGGATGTTCTTCACTTTTTGACGGACAAAATGAGTGAGCTTGAGCTGAAGATGATCATTATTGGGGAGCAGCGCGACATTCAGAAGGTCGAAAGTCATATTCAAAAGGAATTCATATATACTACTTTCGCCCGACCTGTTGATAATGCACGATATATCGACACAGTCACAGATTTCATAAAAAAGGCAAGCTCGGGAGAATTTAAAAAGAGCATCCTGGTTGTGGATGATGATCCCAGTTACTTAGGGCTCGTTCGTGAATGGCTAAAAGACACATACAAGGTCTTTATGGTAAATTCCGGGCTTCAGGCCATAAAATGGCTTGGAAAAAATACTGTGGATCTTATTTTATTGGACCATGAGATGCCGGTAACCAGTGGCCCTCAGGTCCTTGAGATGCTCAGAAGCGACGAAGAGACCAGAAATATTCCCGTAATGTTCCTGACAGGAAAAAGTGATAAAGAAAGTGTTATGAAAGTGGTGGCTCTAAAGCCGGAAGGTTATTTTTTGAAGACCATCCAGAAAGAAGAACTGCTTGAAAACTTAAAGGAGTTCTTCATTATGCATAAGTAAGATTTAAGGGGTTTTTATGTACGCTTTTTTACGAACGAATCAACTTAATCTGATGCTTATTTTATGCGGCGCCTGCGGAATTTTAGCCTTTCTTCTTTTTGTTACCAGGTTTCTTACAAGGAGGAGAAAGTACACTCTTATCCTCATGGAGCTGGTAGCACTGTTTCTTCTTTGGTTTGACAGACTGGCATATATATACTCCGGGAATGTCACATCCAAGGGCTCTGTTATGGTGCGCCTTAGTAACTTTATGGTCTTTTTTCTGACACCTGCAGTGGTATTATGCTTCAATCTCTTTATCCGCGACTACATGAAAATCGAGGGGAAGATCACAAAAATCCCTAGAAGGATCGGACTTGCCGGAGGCCTTGCTGCCATAGGTATGGCGCTTGCAATGGTGGCTGCTGTGACAGGGCTGTACTATACCTTTGATGAAAACAATATCTATCACAGAGGTCCGGGTTTTCTTATAGCATATATCATTCCCATATTTGGTCCTTTATTGCAGTATTCTGTTATCAGACAGTACAAAAAGATATTCAGTAAGCTTATATATACCTCGATGGTTCTGTATATCTTTGTACCGATTGCCTGCGGAATACTTCAGATCTTTTATTATGGATTATCTATTGTAAATATATCGATGGTTATGGTATCCATCTCGTTATATGTCTTTACATATCTGGACCTTAATAACACTTTGGAGCATGCGCATGAGATAGAAATGCTGACACTGCAGAGTGAGCAAAAGCGCATGAAGAGGCTCTTTGACCAGACTGCCAAGGCATTTGTAGCTGCTGTTGAGAAAAAAGATGATTTTACAATAGGAAATGCGGTAAAAGAGGCAGATTACGCCAGAAAGCTCGGAAAACTGGCGGGTAAGAGTGATGATGAGTGCGACAAATTCTATTATGCAGCTCTTTTGCATGATGTGGGAATGATCGGTATTCCGGATGCTGTTATCAAAAATGACGCGGATCCTACCCAATATGATTACGAGACCATCAGGAAAAAGCCGGTTATCGGAAAAGAAATTCTCTCGAACATAACAGAGTTTCCATATCTGAGTCTTGGAGCTGCACACAGCCATGAGAGATATAACGGAACCGGATACCCCGATGGACTAAAGGGAAATGAAATTCCTGAAATAGCAAGAGTTGTGGCGGTGGCAGATGCCTATGTGACCATGACCACTCCAAAGAGATACAGAGACGCAAAGCCTGATTTTGTGGCAAGAGAGGCTTTCGTCAGGGGCTCGGGAGCTGAGTTTGACCCTATTTATGCTGACCTCATGGTCAAGATAATTGACGAAGAGGAAAAGGGAAAGATCCATGATGACATCTCAATCGTCGAGAAGGAGCTTTCCTGCAAGGAGTATAAGAGTAAAGTCTGCCTCGGAATACCTGTTATAGGCAATATCACGAATATATCCTTTAAATGTGCGCTTAACGATGATTCTCCTACGGGATTTTCTGCTCCCTCAATCGTTCTCTTTGACTCTTTTGACAGGCGTGTTCATGACGAGGCAAAGGCAATCAGAGCATACAGCTATTCCGAGTATGGAGAGATATGGTTCGATAATCACAGCATAACAACAGCTGCCAGGAAAATAGTTGAAACTATTGTGGATAACAGTGAAAGCACTAAGAATACCGAAGGAAGCGATAAAGAGGGACTTTCTGCAGCAGGAGGAAACTACGGAGAATACAAGATAATCGCTGCCAAATTTGACGATCATGTAAGACTTATAATGAGCGGCCCTGAGGGTAAAAAAGAGGCCATCATGTCTCTTACAGACGGCTCAACTTCAGTTTACCTTGGCATTACAGGTGAATACTGTGAAATTTCCGACATTACCATAGAGCAGACAAAAGAAGTGGCAGATGCATCCTATATCCCAAGAATATCCGATGAGGTCAGCTACATCGAGCATATGGAGTCTGATATTCCAAACATACAGATAAATCAGACCAGGTCTGCTTCTTCGGAGGGTATCGAGTTGGACGGAAGGGTCTCTATAAGATTCCATTCAATGAGCCTTCCGGTGGCAAGCTTTGTATGGCATTGTCCGTATGTTGTAATTTTCAGTTCGGATAACGGAAGAGTTCAGGGAAGAAATTATCATGAATATACTCTGATCAAGATAAACGGCGAGGTTGATAAGGCTACAGAGTATTCAGAAAACAACTTCGTAATGAAGAGACGGGATTCCTTCCCCGGCTGGGAAGTATGGAAAGAAAAGAGTAAAGAAGGCTTCGAATGTGAGGTTCACCTTGAGAGAAAAGGAAACCGTATCATTACTACCATGGAAAATCTTGGAGTCTATATTGAAAATACCACTGTGATCAATGAAGCAGCGGATAAGGTATACGTGGCACTTACAGGTGACAGATGTGCACTTACCGATATAAGAATAAAGAAAATGTAATGTCTCTACATCGAAAAAAGGAGAAAGAGGATGCTTACATCATTTCGCGGAATAAAATTCAAATATTTTGCAGGACTCATGGCGCTGATAGCACTGATTTCCGGCGTGTACTTTTCATTCTTCCAGTCAAGGGGCTTTATAAAGACTGAAGGAATAATTGTGGACTATGAGGAAGAGCATAACTCCGGTGAAGAAAACGACTATTATCCGATTGTAGAGTATTCCGTAGACGGCACAACCTATACCGAAAAGCTTGACAGTTCGGGAAATCCCAAAAATCTTGGAAATACTATCACTATCTATTACAACCCGGATGATCCAACAATTATCCATAATAATTTTACACTCGGCCGTTACCTTATGGTTGTAGGTTCTGTTCTTTTGCTGATCATTATTTTTTCAAGCATAAGAGAGCTAAAGGACATGAAAAAATCAAAAGAAACTCAGGAAGAGAGCGGGTATGCAGGTTTTGCTCCCATGTCTTTGGGAGAAGAAAGAGAACTGTACTTTCTATCGGATCTTGGCAAAGTTAAGATTGGACACCACATTGAAGACAAAAACAGGAAAGTGCTCTATGAGGCGAAAATGACGAGGTTCACCCTATTTGGAGCCTATAAGTTTGACTTTATAGACCATGAGCACGGCACCACAGTTCCGCATACAGTGGGACACGCGGAAACTTCTGAGTGGAGCTCAATCCTGATAGACGGCCACAGTACCTTTGATTTTGATGGCGCTGACGTCTGGAAAGTTTTAAAGAATAACGGGATCACTATCGAGTCAAGCTACACAGCAGGTGAAGCTACTCTCATCGGTATGAAATTCCGTGTATTCCGTGATGGCAACGAGATTGCACTTGCTGAGATGACAAGTCAGTATCCCCATGAAGATGATGCGGCTGAACATAAAATGATGAGTAAGATACCGGTAGAAGGGTTCTTCCGTATCTGGACAAGAGAACAAAATCTCGATTTGGTATTTCTTACAATTATGGCCTTTACCCGTACGGAGGCCACTGACGGCAGGGGAGGAAATTTCGGATCTTATGTCGGTACAATGAAAAATATATCTAAGAGTTGAGAAATATGCGTTTAACTATATAAAAAAGATGTGGATGCCGGTTTATATTTTGGCATCTGCATCTTTTTTTGCATCTTTTTTGGCTTATGATGTAAGGTTTATCAGCCATAACCCGGATTGTTTCGTGCTTATTAAACTTTTATAAATAGACTTTTTTTTGAGACAGCTCATGTCGATATATATGTGTGATATGGATAACTATAATGATCGTCAGATGATTCTGTTGTTTATGATAGTGTCCCCGGCTGAGGCGCACGTATATAAAGACTTATCTATGAGAGAGGTGGCAAGTCTATGAAAAGGTTCAGGCGATTTTTTGCAGCAGTTTTGACAGCTGTATTTTTGACGGCATCAGGGATGGTGCCTGATACTGCCACGATTCTGGCTCTGGCAGCGGAAGAAACTGTATTAAAAGAAATTTCAAATCTTTTCCCAGCAGGAACTGAGCTTTACTCTGATACCTTCCCGGGGCTTGTTGTTACATATGACTCCAAGGACCACTATGTAATTAAGGAAGGCAGAAATGAAATAAATCTCGCAGTCAGAGTGACAGACATAAAGCTCGCCAAAAGGAGCCTGCCTGCACTGACTGTTGTTTTTGGTATTAAAGATATTCCTGCAAAGGAAGGCGAAATAGCCCTAAAAAAGGCTTTTGTCACAGGCATAACGACTAAGCACTATGAGGAACTGATTCAAAAGACAGGCGATGCGTCTTTAATCAATCTGGTAAAACTGCTTACTTTAGATGATGCAAAAGAGGCCATCAGCACCTACACCAGGTTTTTAGTAAGACTCTCTGAGGTTGCAACTCTTTCTCAAAACGCGGCAAATGCTAAGGAAAATGCAGATAGCGAAGATTATGAGGAAACACAGGACACTGAGTATGTAGATGATGCAAGTGCAAGTGGCGACTCTAAAAATACAGATGATGGAGAAAATAAGAAGTCGGATGACCAAAAGGAGCCTTCAGAAGATGATCCGCCTGCAGTAGCCACCTATTACAAGCGTACGATCCTTCTTTATCTGGATGGCGCTGACCTTGAAACCGACGGTATGTATGGTACAAAGTCTCTTTTGGATATACTCAGAACCGATATTCCGGAAGATATAAAGGTCTATGTTGTTACCGGTGGTTCTAAAAAATGGCATATGGATGATAAGGATACTTACCAGGAATATGCCAGAGAGAAACTCTATCCCGGTGTATATGAATCCAGACTGAAGGATGATGAAAAGGCCAAAGCAGCAATTATGGCGGATGAGCTCTATTCGGAATTCAGTATGAATATTTCAGGGCTTCAGTTGTGGGAAATTGTAGGAAGCGACACCGGCAATCGCATGGTCAATCGCCAGACCTATGTTGGACAGTACATCACAGATCCAAAGTTTTTGACTCGCATGATAGACTACGGAGCAACATACGCTCCTTCTGATAAATACGACCTTTTGCTCTGGGATCATGGTGGAGGGTATACCGGATTTGGATATGATGAGCTATTAAATGCTTATATCCAAAAGCACCCGGATCAGCAGGGACTTCCAAGTACAGGATTATCATTAAAAAATATCCGCGACGCTATTGCCGGCAGCGATTTCATAAAGGATGGGAATAAGTTTGATCTTATCGGATTTGATGCCTGCCAGATGGGTAACTATGAGGTTGTTACCACATTAAAAGACCTGACGGAATATTATGTAGGTTCGGAAGAAAACGAACCCGGTACCGGATGGGACTTTGAGGCGATAATGTCTGCAATCAGTGCTGATTCTTCCATAAGCACAACGAAGCTTGGCGAAGAGATTGTAACCAGCTTTATGTACCGGCTCTATAACAGGGAAGCTACGCTTTCTGTTATTGAAATGGGAAAAGTAGCTGAACTTGACAGTGCTGTTTCTTCTTTTGCAGACAGTCTTTTGGCAGAGCTTGAAAAAGCAGATTCTGCATACCTGGACATTTTGGAAGTGGTCGGTAAGACTCCGCATTTTGCTACAAAAAATGGTTATAATACATCAAATTATCTTGATATTAAGAGATTTGTGACACCTTTTGTAAGCGCAGATGCGTCTTTTTCTGATGAGCTTAAGGCTGCTGCACAGAATGTTCTGGATAAACTGGCAAGCTGTGTCATATGTAACCAGTGGCAGCAGGAGGGCGTACAAAATGGTGGCCTTAGTATTTATTTTCCTCTTGCCGCATACTATACAACAGAGGATGCCGAGAACAGCCACACCAACAGTTCAGCCAGTGATGCTGTGTATATATACGATACTGTAGATGTAAATGAACAGTACAAGAAAGCGGTAGCCAAATTTGCGCTTATGAATATTGCCGGACGTCTTGTCGGTGCAGACTGGGCGGAGAACAATATCAGGGATAGGAATGATATTATCAGCAAAATGAAAAGCAACGGAATGTGGGAAAATGACTGGGACTACCTGTATATGACCGCAGACGTTGATGAGCAGGATGAAAACGATGAGACTCTTAAAGCTTTTCAGAGAATACTGGATGAGAGGATAACTAAGGAAGATATCGTAATCACTCTTCCGGAAAGAGGCGAGAATGAGCCGTATACAACACCTGCAGAGATCAAGATAGAGGATGTAAATCCTGTTTCAGTGGGTGATACGATCAATGTAAGAGTTGAGCTTTTTGACAAAGATTCAAATCGCCTTGGACCTATTGGTAATTCCAATCTGTACACACAAAGCAGATCCTCCGAAACTGATGGTTCTGTCACCTACTCTTTAAATCCGTTCAATCAGGTATGGTATTTGCTAAATGGCCAGATCTGCAGCATGTATATTACCGATATCTACGATGACAGTTCATATAAGGGTTATATCCCGGTGTGCTTCTGGGCAGATGCAAGAAGCGCATCCACTATGGATATGCAGGATAATGAGACAAGAACAGATTACTTAAAGAGGGCAGCAAAAGAAGGAAAAGTTAAGACTATATATCTGGAGGTTTATTCAGATGAGGCAGGAGAGACTTTCCAGGTTGGCAGCTATAGGGCTGTAAACATGAATGATGGCGGTGTTTACGCTGCAGAAATTGATCTGGAATACTTGGAAAACAGGTACTACGAACTTCTTGGCGGTGCTGAGAACTTATATACAATTCAGGATACGCCTACCGTATTTTCTCTTGGAACCGTTTATTATGAAGGAAAGACAGAGCTTTCTGTTACAACTGCTTACATTGAGGGCCTTGGCAACAACTATTATGTAAGTGATGTTTACGGGAACGAATACTACCTCACCGATGAAAACCTTGGAGATGGGCAGGGACTTGATGATTTCTATGACACTACCTCTCCTTCCTCAGGTGATGAGGGCGATTCTGACTCGACCATGTCCTGGGAAAAGAGTCAGGTAATAGCTGAGGAAGTAAGGCAGCAAGCCAAAGAAGCCTACGAGGCCGAAGTTGCCGCCAGAGAAGAATTGGAGGCTGATGGAACATACGGAACTACTTCTGCAGGGCCGCTTTCCGCCGGCGCTACAATGTCACGCAGTGCTGAGGCTGGAAAGGCCCTTGGCGAAGATGAATCCGGAAAGGCCCTCCTCGATGATGAGGCTGTGTCTGATGTCAAGGCAAATGGCTTAGAGGCGCTTGATGATGAAATGAAGAACTC
Source organism: Butyrivibrio sp. (assembly GCA_015056585.1). GTDB lineage: Bacteria > Bacillota > Clostridia > Lachnospirales > Lachnospiraceae > Butyrivibrio. The sequence goes on from SVFZ01000113.1 coordinate 7,970, forward strand.
AGATGCGAGTGATGATGAGAGTTCAGTGGAACTTGCTGCTGATGGTGCTTCAAAGTTACATGATTCTGAGGGCACTGCTACAGAATCGTTTGGTGCTAAGGATGTAAAGGGAGAGGTTTCTGGTACAGAATCGCTTGATGCCGGGGATGATGTGGTCGAGGGTTCACCTTCAAAAGAAGAGAACACTGCAGCGGCTGTTGCACCTGCACCTGTAGAAGAAAAACCTGCTTCCGCTATTGCAGAGCCTGTAGAAGAGAAGCCTGCTCCCGCTATTGCAGAGTCTGTAGAACAGAGGCCTTCTGCTGTTGTACCTGTACCTGAAACCGCGGCTCCTGCCAAGGAGGAAAATACAACTACTTCGGAAGATGGCGACAACTCGAAGGGTTCGGATGATCAGAATCCGGCTGAAATTGCACAGCCTCAAAATGATATAAAGGAATCAGCTTCTGAGAGTGCAGAGGGCAATGACGAATAAATCAATTGTTTGCTCTCATATCCCTAAAACGAGATCACAACTCGTTTGAAAAACCGTGCATTTTGTGACAGTTTTGTGATATAGAATAATGTAAAGTTGGTAATGTAGTGGCATTATCAACTTTATTTTTTTTGCCTAGGAGGAAATAAAATTTTATGAAACAGGGCGTTTTAAGAAAAGTAATTTCACTTGTGGCAGTATTAATTATGTCTGTGGGACTTATGGCAGGATGCGAAGAAAGATCAAATGTTCCGATCAATCCGATTACAGGGGAGAGAGACATACTTGACTTTGATTTGGAAGCTAAAATGCGTGGAGCTACTGCTTCAGAGTCCCTTATACTTTTTTGTCAGGTAGAGGGATAGTAGGAAAAGACCTATCGTCTCTGTGGCGTGGTAGATTATGGAAGTCCATACAATACCTACCTCGCGGCCCATCAGATAAACGGTCTGCATCTGCAAAACGGCAAAGGACAGTAAAAAGACTGCAAGAATGGCCGTTGAAGCCAGTTTAAGGAGCCTGTCATTTAAAAAGATTCCGGTCATCACAACTCCCAGCAGTATCGCAGAAAGAATCTCCAGATATTTAAAGCCATGCGTCATATTATAGAGCATGATAAAAGTTCCGTCGGTCATACCTTCGCCAAGAGAGAGCGCATCCATCAACATTCCGATAAATTTTCTGTACATGATAGAAGTGAAAACATAGATAAGCTCAGCCCCTACAAAGATTACGGCCCACAGCTGAAGGAGTCTGTTTACCGAGGATACGGACAAAGACGCTATATTATCGCCAAGATATTCTTTTTGAAGTTCCCCCATGCCTTTTAAGTCATCTCTATCAAACAATTTTATATAGTAATTGAGTTTTTTATAGGCCAGATAGAAAATAAGGGCAGTGACGATAATCTGCAATAAAGAAATTACAATCTGTGAATGCCATAGATATATGTCCAGCATATCAGGACTAAGCAGAGTGCTTTTTCTCATAAAAAGCCTGATACCACCTTCGCAGAAAGCTGCAACTATCTTTACTATGGCTGCAAGCATTATTGATTTGGACAAAAAATGGTTCTTTGTGTTAAGGTACATTTCATACTCCG
>SVFZ01000114.1 GCA_015056585.1 Butyrivibrio sp.
CAGGTCCTTGGGAAGTTCTCTTGCCCTCTCATCCTGAAGTCCTATGTTTGGTCCGCCGGATACAAGTCCCGGCCAGGGCTCTTCGATATTATCTACAGCTGTAGGACGCAGATGAGGATTTTTAAAAGCTTTTTCCCCATTGCCGGTAACATAGCTTACATCCATGCTGTTACAGCCCAGAAGATAATCTATTCCTGATGTCACCACATCCTCAAACTCTTTTTCCGAAGATAAAGAATATGCAACAACAAGTACCATAAGGTACTTTAAAAGCTCCATGTTGCTGCCCCAGATGAAATCCTCTTTTTCCATACAAAGGTTAAAGCCGTTCTTTGCAGCACTTGCGCAAAGCCTCTTTGCCTCCGAGATAAAAGCATTCTTTATAAATGCTGTAAGTTCATTGTCCTCATTTTTAAGGATCAGCGAAAGACCTCCAAGACCTGCAACTTCTGCCCATCCAAGGCAGGTAAATACATTTCCGTTGTAGCCCTTCTTTTTAGCTTCTCTGTCATAGTCGGTAAGTTTGCCTCTTAATTCTATGGCATCCTTTATATAAGACTCTTCATTTGTGGCTTCGTACAGCGCGCAGGCAGCCCAAAATCTATTGGAAATGTCCTCACTCTCACCATATTCACCGGTGTTTGAACCTTCCGCATTTTTAAACAAAAGCTCCTTTGGATTATCGCTCAGCCATTTATAGGCCTTGAGTGCCCTTGCCAGAAGAACTCCCGCATACTCCCTGTCATATTCCTTATAAACTGTATAGCCAAGAGCAAACACAGCTGCCACATCTGCCGTAGCCATAGATGACACACTAAACAGAAACAGTTCGTTCTTGTCCTCCTCCGGCATAACAAAACCTGCATGATTAAAGGTAGTAACCTTATGCCAGACAGAGCCGTTTTCCCTCTGCATCTTCATCAGAAAATCAAGCTCAACTTTGGTTTCTGCAAGTATATCCGGTAAAAAACCGTTATCGCAAGATACCTTCGGAATATCGAATTCTATGTCCAGAAGATTCTTAAACATGCTGACCCCATATAAAATATGAGCCACAGCCACAGCTCCGGCTGTAGAATATCTTCCATAATCGCCGGCGTCATGCCAGCCGCCCGATACGTCAACAGGCTCTGTATCTTCTCCGTAAACAGTAGCTTTAGATAGATGACAGGGTTCATGATAATAAACTCCGGCATGCTTTTTGTCCAATGCATCGCCGCAGCGCAGAAAATAGAAACACTTGCAGATATCCTTTTTAAGCTTGTCGTACGCTTTATCGCCGATCACAAATAAAGGTCCTGTCACATTTCCTGCCACAACCCTGTACCGGCCTTCTTTTGTAAGTTCAGAAGAGTCTGCCACATAGGTATCTTCACCCGATATCTCATCAGTGCCAAAATGAGCGGCATTTCCCTCGTAAACTGTATTATTTTTTTCATCGATGACTCTAAAGTCCGATACCTCAAAATCAAAAACTGCTTTCTTTCTACTACCTGTCAAAAATCCTGTCTGGTTCATTAAAACTCTACTCATACGTGCATCCTCCGGTCTGATTTTGGCAGACTTTGTTTTTTATAAAATCTTTATATATAATACATCCTTAATCACTATTTTAGCAAAAGATTATATGTTATAGTCAAAAGGTCAATGACGATATTTCGATATATTATTGACTCAATTTTTCGATAAGCGGAAAGGACTACGAATATGGAAAAAAAGCACGGTTCTTTAATGTTACCTATCGTTGGATCTATTTTTCTTGCAGTTGTTATTACTGCGATATCCATCTCAGCCCTGAACATGTATAGCACGATTTCTACTAACGGAAAGCAGACTGATGCTTATGAAGCCAGACTTCGTGAAGATATCATGAATGAGCTCAAGAACGAGACTCAGGAAGCTATGAGCATCTGCCAGGTCATGTACAACAGATATCTGGCCGGTGAAATGACCATGGAAGAAGCACAAAAAGAGTCTGCTGACATCATAAGAGAATTAAAATATAACGATGGTGCAGGATACTTTTGGATTGATACATCGAAGGGCATCAACGTAGTTCTTTTGGGCCGTGATACAGAAGGTCAGTCCAGATGGGACAGCGTAGATCCTAACGGAACCTATTTCATCCAGGAAATGATCAAAAACGGTATGCAGGAAGGCGGCGGATATACTAATCTCATGTTTGCCAAACCGAACGAGACCGAGCCACTGCCAAAGATAAACTACACCGCATATTACGAGCCCTTTGACTGGGTAATGGGTACCGGTGTCTGGGTAGATTATATCGATACCTTAAAAGCTGAATATATTAGTCAGGCACAGGATTCTCTAAACTCTACGATAACAAGCAGTATCGTAACACTGATTGTCCTTCTTATAATTGGCATTGCAATTGCTGTTTACATGGGCAAAAGAATCACTTCACCCCTTATCGTTGCCACCAGCCAGATGGTTCGTATGTCCAACAATGATTTCTCGGATAACGATGAAATGGATCTGGTACGTAATCTTCCGGCAAAAGAAAACAATGAGATTGGACAGATTGCCTCTGCTCTTGACCTTATGCACACCAACATAAGAAATCTTATGCTAAAGATTTCAGATACTACATCATATGTGGCATCTGCGTCAGAAGAACTTTCCGCAAGTGCATCTCAGTCTGCAAAAGCCAGCGAAATGGTTGCCAACTCCTGTACAGCAGTTGCACAGTCCTGCTCCGGTCAGATTACCGCTGTGGCAAGTGCCAGCAACGAAACCAAGTCCTTCGTTGATAATATGCAGGAATTCCAGGATGCGATTGGTAAGACAACCAAAATGATCCAGACCACAAATGAAGCTGCCACAAAGGGCGCTGCAGACATGACCAACGCCACAAACATGATGGAATCCATCAAAGATTCTGTTGAGAGCACTGCCAGCGTAGTTGAAGCCCTTGGCGAACAGCTTAAGAATATCGATACCTTCGTTGATACGATTGCAGAAATTGCAAGTCAGACAAACCTTCTTTCTCTCAATGCCAGCATTGAGGCTGCAAGAGCTGGTGAGATGGGTAAGGGCTTTGCAGTTGTAGCAAGTGAGATCAGTAAGCTCGCCGATCAGTCAAATGAGGCAGCTTCTAAGATCACAGAGCTAATAGAAGAGATCATGAAGAACTCCGATGAAGCTGTTTCTGCTATGCGTCAGGGCGCTCAGAGCGTTGTTGACGGAACACAGACAGTCAACGAGGCCGGCAATACCTTTAGTAACATCGTTGAGATGGTATACTCAATTTCCGAGCAGTCAGAGCGAATGAGCGAAATCGTCGGACACCTCTCAGAAGGTACTGAGACGATTGCCGGTAACATCCAGAAGATTGAGGATATGAGCGCAGACGTTGCAGATGAGACTCAGAATGTATCCGCTGCATCCCAGCAGCAGACAGCATCTTCACAGGAAGTTGCAGATGCCTCCGACAAACTTGCCAGCAATGCACAGGAACTTCAGGACTTTGTATCCAAATTCGAACTTTGATCATTTACAAGAACATTCGAAAAAAGCGTATCACAAAACCCTCCCGGCTGTATCTCATCGGGAGGGTTTTATTATTCGTAATCATTCTTCTTTATTCTGCGATATTTTTCTGCCTTTTAGCACTTCTCAGGTTCAGGATAGTCTACACCGAAAGTTTCAACTGTCACTGTCTTCATGACCTGATTTTCCTTGGGACGGTCATTCCAGTCTGTATCAACCTCAGCTATCTTATTTACAATATCCATTCCTTCAATGACTTTACCGAATGCAGCGTAGTCGCCGTCAAGGTGCGGAGCGTTCTTGTGCATGATAAAGAACTGTGAGCCTGCAGAATCAGGCATCATTGATCTTGCCATGGAAAGAACTCCCTCAGTGTGCTTAAGATCATTCTTAAATCCGTTTGATGAAAACTCGCCCTTAATGTCGTATCCCGGGCCGCCCATTCCTGTTCCCTCAGGATCTCCGCCCTGAAGCATAAAGCCCTTTATGACTCTGTGGAAAATAAGTCCATCATAGAAATTCTTTTTAATGAGTGAAATGAAGTTATTAACTGTATTTGGAGCGATCTCCGGATAAAGCTCTGCCTTCATAACATCACCGTTTTCCATAGTTATTGTAACAACCGGATTCTGTGCCATTTTAAATTCCTCCTGATTATCTTTACTTTTAGTTTTTATGTCACATAAGAATTATAACAAAAGAAATGCATTCCCGAATCAAAAAATCAATAATGCATTAACCACGCCTCTTTACCAGGGCTTGTAACTGCCGCCTGAGCCGGCGCCGGCTTCTTCGCCGTCCTCACTTTTTTCCCAGTTTTCCATATCTTTTTGCTGGCGTCTTCGCTCTTCCATGGCGTTTTTCTTGTTCTCGTCCAGCTCATCCTGCTTCTTCTTTTCCCTGTCAGAAGGCTGCTGTGGCTCACTGCCGGACTCATCCTGATTATCGTTATTCTCGTCCTCTTCCTGATCATTTTGGGAATTGTCGCCATCCTCGGGATTTTCAAGCTTTTCTATGATCTTGTCGATATCCTCTTTCAGCTGCTGTGCATCTTCATCCTTTGCCAGCTGTGGGTCATCATTAGCCCAGCCGTTCTCAAGAAGTATATCTCTTGCCTTATAGAGGATCACAAGTGCGGTATCAATCCTCTCCTTACTCTCAAGGTGCTGGAAATCAATGGAATAACACATGGAAAGAGCCAGATTTATCCTGACATCACAGTCTTTTTGCCCCATCGGGAAAAGACTCAGCGCCTTGGTAAAATACCCCACAGCGCTGCTATAATCTGTGTTTTCAAAAGCAACGTTGCCTAAATTGTAATAAGGCAGGTAACTCTCGGGCGCATTTAAAAATGTGAGCAGCTGCTCATCTTCAGACAGGTACACATCTTCGGCATAGGCATTAACAAACCTGTGATTTACGATCACTTTGAAAAATAGCCCAAAGGACAACACACACAGAAAAAGAGCCGAAACTATCATTACTATTATTTTAAGAGGAATCTTGTTTTTCTTCATAATCTCCCCCTTCTGATAAAGATGTAAAGCTCCATAGTGATCATAGCTGCCAGGGCGATTGCAAAATAAAAATATGTATCGATATATCTTTCTGCTCCATAGCCCTTTTCAACTATTGTGGCGCTCTGCTGCTTTATAATTTCGATCATTCCCTCAAGAGCCGAATCTGAGCCGTTCAAATTCAGATACTGGATTTCCAGCTCATCAGCTATCTTTTTTAGATTCTTTTCATCAATCTTTGAAATGGCATCACTGTGGGCATCATAGTCATAAATATAGTTATAGCCATCCTTCATCTTACCGCCTTCAAGAGAGCCATACCCAAGAACTGCCCCTGAGTCCACAAGAGACTTAAGCCCGGCAAAAGAAGTAACCTCTTTTCCGCTTGTCACTTCGCCATCACTTATATAAAAAACTATTGTTTTGCGGTTTTCTTTTTTCCTGGAAGACTCAAGAAGAGCCTTCATATCCGAATAGGGCACGGACAGATTGCTTCCTAGAGCGTATGTAGCTTCCGGAACCGCAATGATATCAAAGAGGTCCTCAATGTACTTAATATCCTGTGTAAACGGAGAAAGCACGTGAGAAGTGTCATCAAAGGTCACCAGGCCAAAATTCGAGCCTGCCAGTTCCCCAAGAATGTAGTTCACATCTTTTTTTACCCCGTCCATTCTTGGATAATTGCCGTTATAGTCCTGAGCCCACATGCTGATGGTGGAATCCACCACAAAAAGAACATCCAGATTCTTGGTGGAAAATTCATAATCTGTTGCCACTTTAACGGGTCTTAGCCCGATAATAAGCACCAGCAGATATATCACTGAAAGTCTCAGGATCATGAAAATATTCTCTGAAGTTTTAAGGCCGCTTCTTACGGAAAAGAATACAGTACACCCCAGTGCTGCCACAAATCCAAGAAGCAAAAGGCCAATCGGAAAAATAGGTTGTATAGTCATTTTTGAAGTACCCATCCGGTCACACAGACAATTCCAAGAAAAGCAATAAGCGCGATAAAAGGCATGCGCGGAAGATCCTGCGTTTCTCTGGACATTATCATGTTTACCGTCATAACTTCCTGTTTTTGAATATCCTGAACGATAGCTGAAACCGGAAGATCCGGAGTTCTCACATACAAAAGACCTCCCGTCTTCTCAACAGCTCTTTTATACTCTCTGTAGCAGGTATTGTAATCATAGTTCTCCGGCAGATAGAAGTTCTCTTCCGAGGGGAACAGTCCAAATACGGTAACTTTGTTCTTCTTGCAGTATTCGGCTGCCTCATCAAGATCCATGATCTCAAAGTCATGCGCATTGAGCTGATTGTCGGAGCTCATGATAATAACCCTGGTCCTCTCGGAATCTCCAAGGTACGGGAATGAGTAAAGAGCTGTACCAAGCCCCTCTCCTATAAGCGATGAACCTCTTATCTCATTGTTCAAAAGAGTTCCCGCATCATAGTAGTCAAGCTCTGTCATAAGCTCATAGTACCTTGCCATCACGTCATCCGGCATCTCGTAGGTATATTCGTAATTAGCATAGATTTCTTCATAGAGTTCTTTTTGAAGCTCAAAATAGTGACTGAGCTCGTCAAGCTTAGTGACCACATAATCGTAGTCATCTGTAAGAGGTACATAAGTGACAGTGGAGGTATTAAAAATGCTTACTCCGATTCTGTCACCTGAAAGCCCCTTTACAACGCCTTTCAGATAATCTGTAAGCTCAGAATTTAGATCGTATAGCGAATATGAAACATCCAGACAGAGGATGATATCGCGCTTTTTTATTCCGGTATAAACATCCTGATTTTTATAGGGTCTGGCCACCAGGAAAAGAGCTGATACTGCGCACCATATAATTGCAGTGATCATTACAGCATAAAGAATCTTGTATCTTAGCTGCAGGCTCTTATATATTTTTGTGGCTTTTATCCTGTGTGTACCTGCTGCCCGAATACCTTCCGAAAACTCATCCTTTCTCTTTTTCCGTAGTAAAAAAGAGATGGCGGCAGTCAGTAAAACTACGCAGATACCTGCATAGATAACCCAAACATGCATTATCTCCATGATTTTATTACCTTTAATGTCCTATTGCAGGAGAGTAAAAAATCCTTGTTCTTTGCTCTCTCTTCCTCAGCAAACTCCGGCACATAATATTCATCCATAAGAGAGTCCAGATTCTTGAGGCCATAGCCGTGTATCTCAGCCTTGGTATAGTTTGCAACATTTATACCTGTGGCGTCCGTGACAAATCCTCTTATGAGAATACTCAGCCTTTGATACCCTTCTCTTTTGGATACCTGCTTATTGGCATAGCTGTTTATAAGGTCCTTGAGCTGTTTTTCATATCTGTCCTTGATGGATGTCAGTGACGCCCTTGCAGGCTTTCTGATGGGAGGAAGATTACTGTTTCTCTCAGGTGGATTGATTTTCCTCAGCTTCATCATGGCCAGTATAAAAAGAAAAGCTGCCCCGATAAATAATACTATGCCTATAATAATAAGCCACCAGTAATACTCAAACGGCGGCTGTAACGTAACCGTAGTAACCATGTCTGTACCTTTCAAGAAGATCTATCGTAGCATCAATTATCTTGTCTTCGGAATCTATTATGGACAGTCCTGCTTTATTCTGCTTGCAGATATATGAAGCATTTTCTATGATTTCTTTCCTGATCGCAAGTTCCTCTTCATGGAGCTTTTTATTTCTGGATACAAAGAACTTCTCATAAAGAGAAGAATCGTTGTCAAAAACCACCTTGCCAGTAAGCATGGCATCTTCAAGCGCCATTATGAGAAGATCATGCTCTCCGGTAACCGCTCTTAATAAATCTCCGTCAAGCTTCTCAAGGCCATCAATATCCGTGATGTAAAAGATGATCATTTTCTTGTGGACAGTGGCCATAACCTGATTTATAACATAGGAAGCGTCAACTTGGTGATCCTTGTCAATCTGCTCCTCATATCCATATAGAAGCTTCTCCAGATGTTCCGGTCCTGATCTGAAAAGACTTATCATAGTCTTGTTGTCTCTTGGAATAGCCAGCGCATAGTCCGCACCGTTTCTCCCTGTGATATAGGCTATAGTGCCAAAGGTCATCAGCGCCAGTTCCTTCTTTGGATGCCCCGACAAGGTATCTCCCTGCATGGCAGTTTTGCAGTCGCAGATAAACATCACGTTGTGGCGCCTGTCTGTCATATATCTGCGCACCAAAATATCCCCCATTCTTGATGAGGATTTCCAGTCTATATCATGAACGTCATCACCGAAGCTGTAGAGCTTTAGATCGTCAAACTCCATGCTGCGTCCGCGATGAATAGAATGAAAATCTCCGTCAAGGATATTGGAGGTCTTTCTGTTAGTATAAAGAGCTACAGCCCTTCTTATTCTCGATAAGTAATCATAATCCAGCTGCATATACGGTCACTCCATTATCAGGGAGTCTGTACTGAATTTACAATTCCGTCAATGACCTGTTCAACAGTCACATTATCTGCGACCGCTGCATAGTTTAAACCAATCCTGTGCCTTAAAACCTGATGGCGTACCATCTTCACATCCTCAGGGATCACATAGGTTCTGCCCTGCATAAGAGCTGCTGCCTTTGCCATCTTAAGAAATGCAATTGAAGCTCTCGGGCTGCATCCTATTCTTACATACTTGCCCACATCAGTTCCCTGTATCTGATTTGCTCTTCTGGATGCAACAACAATGCTGGAGATATACCATTTAATGGCATCGTCAACATATACCTTCTCACAGATATCCTGTACCTTGTCCACATCCTTGATGGTAAGTACAGGAGGTGCCACCTGAGATATAACTCCCGTCTCAATCCTGTTTAAAATCTCAACTTCATCTGCTGCCAGCGGGTATGTGATCACCTCTTTTATCAGGAATCTGTCCGTCTGTGCCTCTGAGAGAGGATAAGTTCCCTCCTGCTCTATAGGGTTCTGTGTCGCAATAACTATGAAAATATCCTCAGGCATACGGTAAGCTGTTCCGCCTATGGTAACCTGTTTCTCCTGCATAGCTTCAAGCATTGCAGACTGAGTCTTGGCACTTGACCGATTAACTTCGTCAAGAAGAACAAAGTTGGCAAAAACAGGTCCAAGGATAGTTTCAAACTTGCCATTTGCCTGATTATAAATCTGTGTTCCGATAATATCTCCCGGCAAAAGATCCGGAGTACACTGGATACGCATGAATTTTCCGTCAACAGCATCTGAAATAGCCTTGGCTGCTGTTGTTTTTGCAAGACCCGGCACCGACTCAATGAGAATATGTCCGTCTGCTATGATAGCGCCGATCAGTGAAAACTTAAGCTGCTCTTGTCCGACAACCTTTGCATCGAAGTAGTCAGAAAGCTTTTTGATAACCTCCTGAGCATAATTAAATTCACTTTCTGAAATCTTTATCTTTTCATTGGAATCCATAATTGTCTCCTTAATGAGAGTCATCGTATGATGGTCGCAAGGTTTTTCATGATACCTTCTGCGATATCAGGCTTATTCATGGAATATACGTGAATATGGCTGACACCGTTGGAAATAAGATCAATTATCTGGTCACAGGCATAGATGATTCCTGCCTCTTTCATCTTCATCGGATCATCGGAGAAGCGGTCCACCATGATCTTCATCTTCTGCGGAATTGTGGATCCAGAAAGTGCAACGCTTCTTGCTACCTGCTTGGCATTGGTGATTGGCATGATGCCCGGAACCACCGGTACCTCTATGCCTTTTTCTCTGATGCGGTATAAGAACTGGTACAGAGTTGAGTTGTCAAAAAACATCTGGGTTGTCAAAAAGTCGCATCCTGCCTCAACTTTCTCTTTAAGATGCACAATGTCCTCTGACTGTCTCGCACATTCAACATGGCCCTCGGGATAGCATGCGCCGCCAATACAGAAGCTGTCATCTATGGATTTAATATCATAGATCAGCTCTGTAGCATGGTTGTAGTCATAGCATACACGGCCTTCCTTGGGGATATCTCCCCTAAGAGCCATAATGTTCTCAATACCCTTTTCCTTGTAGACTCTGACCATATTTCTCACATGATCTTTATCGGAAGACACACAGGTAAGGTGGGCAAGCACCGGTGTTCCGTACTTGTCCTGAAGATCTGCTGCAATATTTGCAGTATTTTTGCTGGTGCCACCGCCTGCGCCATAAGTAACGCTCATAAAATCAGGCTTTAGAGCGGCTATTTCCGCTGCAGCCTTCTCCACTGCACTGTAACCTTCATCAGTCTTGGGAGGAAAAACCTCAAAAGAGAGGGTCACATCCTTCTCCCTGAAAATATCCTTTATCTTCATACTAATACTCCCCTATCTTTAAAGATATACGGATTGCAGCGCTGTCGCTCTCGCAATCCTATCTTACACGTTTATCTCCGCCTTTACTCCAAGGTCGTCCTTGTTGGCCTCAAGGATTGGTGTTACAACCTCTTTAAGGAACTTCTCAACCTGATGTGCGCTGCATCCGATATACTTCTTAGGATCCATTGAAGCCTTAAGCTCCTCAAGGCTAAGCGGGAATGCAGGGTCCTCGGCAATGAGCTCAAGAAGGTTGTTGTCTTTACCCTCAACCTTTACAGTCTTTCCTGCTTCCATTGAAAGCTCACGGATCTTCTCGTGAAGTTCCTGTCTGTCGCCGCCTGCCTTAACTGCATCCATCATGATATTCTCTGTAGCCATGAAAGGAAGCTCAGCAAGCATGTGCTTCTCGATAACCTTAGGATATACAACAAGGCCGTCCACCACATTGAGGCAAAGATCCAGAACACCGTCTGTTGCAAGGAATCCCTCAGGTATAGAAAGACGCTTGTTGGCTGAATCATCAAGAGTTCTCTCAAACCACTGTGAAACCATTGTAATGGCAGGGTTAAGTGTATCAACTATCACGTATCTTGAAAGAGAACAGATTCTCTCACTTCTCATAGGATTTCTCTTATAGGCCATAGCTGATGAACCGATCTGGCTCTTCTCAAAAGGCTCCTCAACCTCTTTAAGATGCTGAAGAAGTCTGATATCCTGAGCCATCTTGGTGGCTGATGTGCATATACCTGCAAGAACATTCACAACCTTAACGTCAACCTTACGGCTGTAGGTCTGACCTGAAACAGCCATGCATCCCTTGAATCCAAGCTTATCTGCAAGCATAGGATCAAGCTTGTCAACCTTTGTAAGATCTCCGTCAAAAAGCTCAAGGAAAGAAGCCTGTGTTCCTGTGGTACCCTTTGATCCAAGGAGCTTTAAGTTATCAAGCACATAATCAAGATCCTCAAGATCCATGGTGAAATCCTGAAGCCAGAGTGTAGCTCTTTTACCTACTGTTGTAGGCTGAGCCGGCTGGAAATGTGTAAAGCCCAGTGTAGGCTGATCTTTGTATTTATCTGCAAAGTTCGCAAGCTCTGCAATTACATTGACGAGCTTTTTACGAACAAGCAAAAGAGCATCTCTCATTACAATAATGTCTGTGTTATCTCCAACGTAACAGCTGGTGGCGCCAAGATGGATGATTCCCTTTGCCTTAGGGCACTGTGTACCATAGGCATAGACATGGCTCATAACATCGTGACGAACTTCCTTTTCTCTTGCCTTTGCAACATCGTAGTTGATATCATCCTGATGTGCCTTAAGCTCGTCAATCTGTTCCTGAGTGATATTAAGTCCCAGTTCCTTCTCTATCTCTGCCAGGGCGATCCAAAGCTTTCTCCAGGTTCTGAACTTCATATCCTGGGAAAAGATATACTGCATCTCCTTGCTGGCGTAACGCTCTGATAACGGACTGCTGTAACGATCTGTACTCATAATGCTCTCCTCACTTTTTTAAATAATAATTTGGCACCATAAACATATGATATCCGAATTGCTCCATGACTAAAGTCATTCTCGCAATTCTACAAATATTCGGAAACCGCTGATTTACTACGTAAATCGCTAATTCCTCATATTTGTTCGGGTCATAAAGTCAAAATGCTTAACATGCAAGCATGTACGCATGTTTGACTTTTGACACCTATATCATAATAAATATTGCCACAAACACGAACATCATAACATCATCTCGCATCAGTGGCAATCATCATAATAGATAGAATTATGTTTTTAAAATGCCGGGTACTTCTCTTCGTAGCGGGATACCATATCCAGAATTTCCTGCGTATATTCAGGGTAAAGCTTGGCCATGTCCTCAATTTCTCTCTTGGCATTGCCTGCAACCACGTCCCTGTTGTATTCCATACGCCGTCTCAGGGACTGCCTTTGAACGTTGAGCGAATGTCTAATTTCAACCTCCTCATTGTGCGAAAGCAGCGCTTCCACCTGATGAACCCAGATTTCAGGGTCCTTGATGCGAAGGCGACGCAGCATATATACAAGATCTTTCTGGTTGACATCCAGATTTTTCTGGGCATCCTCGTAAGCTTCTCTCTCTTTTACCTCCTGAAGATACTTCCCATACAGGCTCTTTAGTTCTTTGGCATTGTTTACCCTGAACTTAAGACACAGATAATCTAAAAGGTTGGTATTATTGACATAGCGGATCTTCACCTGATTCTGGAGCATGATAAGTCTCGATATAGACTTATTTACCCCTTTAAGCTCAACCTCTGCATTGGAATTATTTATGAACAAAAGAGTAAGAGAAAGCGCAGCAAGCAGTACTGAAACCATATATCCGTAGGTCACATTAAGGCGCAACATTATGTGAAGTACCATGAGAACCACAAATATGACTGCAAGCGTAACAGCTACAACAATTATCAGCTTCTTGCAGCTGTCCATGGTTCTCTCCAGCTCTTCCTGCCTGTACAGATAAGCCTGATGCTCACCGTCAAGGCGCTTTAAGTCACTCTTTATCTTCTTTTGATAGTCCTCCGCTTCTGCCAGCTTTTTTATTCCGCCCTTTGCCTCGCCGGCAAGTCTCTCCATGCGCTCATACTCATCTTCCGTCATCTTGCTCTTACGGCGTGAAAATTTTTCTCTCTGCTGCTCCGAATCCAGAATTTTCTGGGCGCACTCATTTATCTCCATTCTCTGGGCTTCCGGAAGTGCATCGATCTCCTCAATATCCCTCAAATGGCTTGTTACATCATAGTATTCCAGTTCAAGACTATCCAGCTCTCTGGCTGCCTCTTCCATCTGCTGAAGACAGCTTCCGATATACTCTCTTCGCTGAACCGGATCATTCATGTCCAGATCTTTTCTGGTATAGACAATGTCGTTCCAGTTCTCGAGATCTGCCCGAGTGTCCACTTCTTCAATGTGAGATTTTCCAAAAATAGTTTCTAAAAACCCCATTTATCTGCTCCCAATTTTTTCCCTGACAAGAGATCTGTACTCATCCTTCATGTTTCTGGTGTTTTCCCCCACCATGTCATAGTACTCATGCATCTTGCCTTCAGCCTTTATAACCGATATGGTGCCAAGATTATGTCTGTCTTCACTGGCGCCATAGAGATCCAGCGCCTCATTCATGCGCTTTTCCAGTTCCAGTGATGCTTCATACACCTCTTCGTTGTCAGCCACAAAGTTCACATATTCCTTGTCACTGAGTCTCATTCTGACCGCTGAGAGATATTCTATGTAAGACTCGGGATTTCGACCGTCTTCAAAGGCCCTTAAAAACATTTTTTCCGCCTTCTCAAACAAAAAGAGCTTAGCATACATAACGCCCTCATTGTGCTCGATCCTGGCTCTGAGTTTGTTGTTCATATCAGGAGTATTTGCCAGTATAAATTCGTACTCCTTAAAGGCCATGGAAAAGCGGCCGTTCATCATCAGGAAATCAGCTCTTGAAAGGCGCTTTTTATAGACATCCATGCCTGCATTCTCACGCAGGATCTCCTCAGTCTTGTCCACCTCTTTTTTGGTGTTGTATCCGGCATAGTCAAGGATGGTTCCGGCCATAGACGCCATAGAGCACCTTTTCGAGTACATGCTCCTTAGTTCGTCCGCAAGACGGTCCAGAGAACACTCAGCTGCGATCCAGTCGAACAGTTCCTTATTAAAGCTCTCCTCATCAAGAAGGAAAGCGTTCTGAACTATGCAGTAACACAGCTCCTCTATGCAGTATACATTTTTGCCTACTTTGTCTATATAATATGGAGTTTCGGCATAGGTTCCTATGCAAAGAATTGGTCTGCCCACCTGGTCCTCCCATTCGTAAACTTATAATTTCCAAAAATCAAATGTCAAAATACATTCCTTACACCTACAGTTCTATAGCCTGTTCCCAGACTTTTCCCGTGGATGGAAAAATCTCTCCAAAGCCCATGTCCTGTACTTTTACCTCTACTTCATTTACAGATCCCATGGTCACCGAAAGCCTGAGCCTGGTTGTTCCCCTGGGCCGTTTTTCAAGTCCGTCAAGAATAAGCTGCACAACTTTGGGGCTCTTTCCCGTAAGGGGCGTAACCTGAATGTCCAGGACACCGCTCTGATCGATGATTATATCCATCTGGGACTGCGCTTCATACCAGTTGACACCTGCATCCAAAATGGCATGGTAGCACTCGGTTCCGCACTTTAACACGTTCATGCCAATGTTGGCTTTTAATTTATCCTCTCCGAGAAATACATATCTTGATGAGTTATCGGTGGGCCTTAGCCTTTCTCTTGCCGCTATTGTGGCTCCTTTGCTAAAGAGATTGTTGCCCTGGAAAACTCTCCTTGTTCTGCACAAAAATTCCAGAGATCTCTTTGTCCATTTTTCCTTAAAGCCATCGCCCAGCAGAAATACAGTAGAGATAATGGCATCCCCGCAGACCTTCTGCATTATATTAAGGAATCCGTCATCAAGCCTCTCACAGGTCCTATGGAAAAGAGCTGCATCCTTCGGAAAGCCCTCGGCTCCCAGCTTAAGCTCGTTATGCTCTGATACGTCTATCGTTGCCACTATAGGTGTAGTGTTATGATTAAGGCACATCCTGTATACAAAAAGAGAATCCATGTCGTAGTCGCAGGCCAGAATGCAGTGGTGCATCAGCTCCTCCGGCTGATAAAGCATGTAATTGTAAAAGCTCTCTTCATGACTCTGGTAAAAAATGTTGGAAGTCTTAAGTTCAAGTGCTGCAGTCACTGCGTTAAGAACCTGAACCATCCTGTGATCCAAAGATCTTGTGGTAAACATGATGGCCTCAACCTTATCAAGTGACAACTCCATGGAAAGGAGGGATAAGCTTCTTTTTATAAAAAGAGTAAGAAGCGCTATCGGATCATATTCAGCATCCAGCACTTTTACAGGTTTTCCCTCTCTTGCGGCCTGCAGTACATCGTAAACAGGAGTGGCATCGCCATCTTCAATGTGACGCACAGCCTCTTTGCCGTAATACCACTGGTTTACATCCTTTCTTTTGCAAAGAACCGTAGGGATATTATAAAGTTCTGCTCCCGCCAGCACTGACAACGTCTCAGGCATATCCGCATCGGAAGAGAGGTAGCTTATCTGTGATACCTTGTCTCCAAGATCATATCCCAGCACAAAGCGCTTATCTTCTGAGTTTCCAAAAAGCATATCTTAGTCCTCGTTTTCCATGATAGGCCTAAAGAGCCTGTCACAGACATTCTTTTTCTGATAGTACTCCTGCATCAGTCTGTCAACTGTTTCATAGTCCTGCAGAGTCTCTCCGATCATAATGTCATTTATGAGGTTGTACCTTCCTCCAAGGGAACCTTTTACGATGTCACTCTTGGAAATAGTTCCACTCTCTGTAGCGACCTCCGAATTGTCTTTTCCCTCTTCTGTTATGTAGTACTGAAGCTGTTCTCCAAAGAAAAGCACAAAACTGCACACAAATATTCCCTCGTACATCTCCATCATATCGATGCTTCTGTACTCATTTTGCAGATCGCTGTCCAGTCTGTAATGAACAACGCAATGTGTTCCCGGGACGGTTCTGTACTCCAGCATAGTCTTGTCGGCAAACTGATACATATCCGGTATCAGTTCCTCGTATTCCTTAAAGAACGGGAAGAATACTCCCTGCTTCATAAGCCCCTTCAAAAAGCGGACTGCAACCTCAGGATTTATCTCTTCGTCAGCTTTTTTCTCCGTGGCATAATAACGCAGATAAGCCAGTTTGCAGACATCCTGCAGAGGAATATCCTCAGATGCAAGTTTCTCTATCCTTTTGAAGATAAAGCCATCCGCAATTCTCCCATGAACGAAGCTGTCATAGGCATTCTGGGTAAGGAAAGCTGTCTCTATGTCGGTATTTGGACCATTTTGAACGTACTCCTTGTAAATGGCAATCTTTTCCCCGATATAGGAACCTGTATAGAGCATCTGTATCAGCATGCGCTCGCAAAGAGCAAACGTATCAAGGCCAAAAGACTCTGCTGCCTTCCAGATATTTCGCATCTCCTTTAAAGTGCCCTCAAAGTATTTGACCAGATACAAAAGAAGCTGTTCATCATATTTGCCGTTTTTAAATGCATAAAAGGCAATCTCTACCTCGGCAGAAGCTCCAGGATACTGGTCTCTGTCGATCATTCTGCCGCAGAGCCTCAGCACTGTCTTTGGATCTACTCCAAAAGTTCCGAAGGTCTTTAGCCACTCAAGCGATTTGTCATAAAGACCGCTAAGAACCATAAGTTCCAATATCTCGCTTCGCTCTGCGCCTGAAAGCTCCGTGGGATCTATGCCCATGAGATATTCTGTAAGCTGTCTTGTAAAATCGTTGTCATAGTAGAACCTTACAAGATTATTTCTTATCTCGTCTCTGCATTTTTTGCGCACCAGCTCTGAAACCGCCAGATCCCTGTATCTGCCCACATTGTCCATGGTGATGGTATAGGCATTTTTGCCAAGGTCGGATAAAAATAAGTCAAAGTTCTCTTTTCCCTTTTGAATATAGGGCGATGCGTAGCCAAGAAGTTTACCGGGCAGCATCATCTTGATATTGCTGTAAGGGATTGTTGTCGCATACCTGTTGTCTTCCTTATCTGCCAAAAGAATAGCATAGTCGCTTCCGTACAGAGGAACATAGGCCTTTCCATCATTAACGGGGTAGCGCATCTCCTTCTCGCATTTGTCATAGACCACAAGAACGCTGCACACTCTTTTATCAGTGGTCCTGATCTCCGAAGTGTGAAGTACCCCCAGAACCTTCGATGCATTTGCAGCATCAACCATCTGCTTGGTCAGCATATTTTTGTAAAGGTACGCCAGATCTCTGCTTATCCTGCCCTTATCAAGCTGTGCCATCAGAAACTTCTCTATCTGAGGAACGTATGACTCGTAGAGTTCAGGATACTCCTCCTTGTTTTCGTGAATGTATCTGTACAAAATAGCATTCTTATCGTACTCAAGATTGCTCTGATAGGAGAAGTACATAAGCACCATCCTGCTGATCTCGCAGGGAAGAAGCCCGTCTTCATCAGTGTAGATGGACATCATATAGTACTCGTAGAGTCTTGTAATGCGAAGTTCTCTTGTAACTCCTTTTTCGTACCATTCAAAAGATGCACTGTCAGTCCTGCCGCCCTTTATCAGAAGCGAGACAATAGCTTCAAGAACATCGTCGCTCTCTTTTATCTTGTAGCAGGCCCCTAGGATCTTAAAAAGTCTCTTGCTGTATTCTCTTATTCTTCCGGCCTGATATACCAGCTGGTCAATAAGGCCAAGGCTTAATATTCCCTTCTTTGCGCCGTACTCCAGGGAATAAAGCTCAAAATCTCCCAGATTTGTCAGCATCGACGGGGATGCATTTAAAAGATTTATAGCCTCCAGGTAAAGGATCGGGCTTCTGCAGCCAAAAGAAAACTGGCTTTCAAGGGTCATCCATTTTCTTGGACCTGAGGAAGTAAACTCCTCGGAAATATACATGAGAAGCCAGGCGATACGCCAATTGTCGGGATTTCTTCTGAATATTCCCTCCAGCCTCTCGGATATGTCATTGACAAAGTTGTCCTCTCTGCTGCTCAAAGTGGACAAATACAAATAGTAGCTGTAAAGTGTATCTCCCGGCGCATCCTCCACCTCTTTGGCACATTTATCGAGGATCCATTTGCCCTCATTGACTCTTCCTGCCGTTATATAGTAGTGAGCGGTATAGAGCCTGAATTCCAGGTCAGTGTCATCAAGAGCATTCATCTTGGTGATGATCTTGCCGGTCTCGGAAAGCCATGCTCTTGAGGTTATCTTTTTGCAGCTAAAATTCTCATAGATCTTGACCAGCTGGACTATTAACTTTTTCTTTTCCTGATAGTCCACTGTGGGATGTACACCGGATACATCAGCCGATACCGTAACAGGAAGCTCGATCCTGGTAAAAGCATTGTAGAAAGTGATCTTGCCGAAATTATTGCCGTTATGAAGCTTATCCTGCCTGATCCTGTATTTTAAATGACAGCTGCTGCCGGTATAGTCATCCTCTTTTATACAGGTCTTATCAAGGGTGATGAAATCCCCGTCTATCTGAACGAAAAGATCTGAATATCCCCATCCGCTTCTGGTAACTGTGATCGTATTATCCCTGGAAGTCGAGCCATAATCCGTATTTATCTCCTTCACATCAAGGAGAAAGTTCATGGGCTGTTTCTTGTTGATTGCTATAAGAAACTCTTCCACATTCTGCTCGTTGCCGGGAATCTCACTAAGGCCTCTGTAAAGACTCTCATACTGCCCTTCGGTTCCGCTGAAGATCGAAATAAACTCATCGGAATAAAAGAGGTCTACCGCCTCTTTCCAGTCTGTCTTGGCTAAATTTGCAAAGTGGAATAAATTTCTGATGTCACCAAGGCTGGATGCAATATGATCCAGTCTGATATTGACTACAAAGGGAAGAAAATATTCCCCCTGATTGGAAATGATGCGGAAATCCCCCTGAATGACATCTCCCTTTGAAAGCCCTGTAGCATCAAATCTATAGGAAGCTTCATAGGGAGTTCCGGAAAAATCCCTTGTAATAACCTGCATTCTAAGCTCTGTAGAGCTGATTTCTCCTACAAGAAGCCGCTCTTCAGAGCCAAAAATGGTAAAGGATCCCTCCACAGATTCTCCCGCACCAAGATATAATTCAACACGCGGAGTGGAAAAATCAAGGTTTCTTTCCGCATAAAAATATTTGCCGTTTAATAGCTGTTCAACAATTTCTTTCACAACTGCCCCCAAATAAGCATATATATAGAAGTATAGCACAGTTTGAGTCTGGTTTGGGTAAGAAAATAGGTCAAAAAAAGACGATCCCAATTTGCATCAGAATCGCCTTTTGCCTTATTCATTTCTAAGTGCCTCAATAGGATCAAGATTTGCTGCGCGTTTGGCAGGATAAATTCCAAAAAACAGTCCGATGCCGGTAGAAATCATTACGACAGCAATAACAAGTGACGGATTGACAACAAATGCAAAGTCCACAACCTGGCAGATGATATAAGCAACGCTAAGTCCAAGAACAATACCAATGATTCCACCTGTAAATGTAAGTATTGCTGCTTCTGCCAAAAACTGTGTAAGGATCGAACTGGTCCTTGCTCCAAGTGATTTCCGGATTCCAATCTCTCTCGTTCTTTCTGTCACAGAAACCGTCATTATATTCATAACTCCGATTCCGCCAACAAGCAGTGAAATTGCTGCGATAATGGCTACAACAGAAGTGATGATATTGAGAATTGAATCGGTAGTCTTATCAATACCTGCAGAAGATTTGATTTTTACAGCATTCTCGCCTCTGAGTCCCATTATGTTTTCAACAACAGAACGCGCAGATAAAAGCACCTTGTCTTTATTCTCTCTGTCAAGATATATGGTAAAGCTGTCAAAAAGTGTGTCAGGATCCATCCTGTTCACTTCAGCTGCAGCGGTATAAGGAACATCTCCCATAAGTGTCGGATCATCTCCGAAACTTGCGTAAGCAACATCCATTGAAGTGTCTTCCCTTACTCCTACTACAGTAAAGTCAGCCTCATCTCCGTAGAAGTCTATGTGAACAGTATTTCCCACGCATTCTTCATACCCAAAAAGAATATTGGCTGTAGTCTGGCTTATGACCACTACCTTTTTTGATTCCTGTACATCTGTTTTGTTAAAGAATCTGCCATGAACAATCTTGTATCCCGCAGCATTGCCCATAGCGTCTGAAGCACAGTCGATTATGACATCATAAGTATTCTTTTTTGTCACATAGTGTGCTCCCAGGGACAAAGATGGTGAAATACCGTATATATCCTTGAGGTTTTCTTCTATAAGGTCAAGCTGCTCTCTGGTGAATGTTTTTTCTGTCTTAAGAGTATCAAGGGAAACCGTTATTGTGGCAGCGCCCATGGAATCCATCTCACTGTTCACAGTATTTCTCATGCCATCTCCTATCACAAGTACGATAAGAACAGCTGAAATACCGATGATGATTCCAAGCATTGTCAGAAAAGATCTTCCTTTATTGCTCTTTATACTCGCCAAAGCGCTTTTTATGTACTCAAAATACATCTGCTGTTATCTCCAAATGTTTTTTACAGACGAAGTGCATCAATTGGTTTCATTTTTGCAGCTTTTCTGGCCGGATACAGTCCAAAGAAAAGACCGATGACCACAGAAAAGAATGCCGCACCAAGAACTGATGAGGGTGTGACTATTACCTTAAATCCGATAGCCGAGCATATGATCGTAGCTAAAATGATCCCCAGGATAATACCTATTACTCCTCCAATAAGAGTAAGTATCGCTGCTTCTGCCAAAAACTGCGTCATGATCGCACCTGTTTTTGCTCCTATGGACTTGCGGATACCAATCTCCCTGGTTCTTTCCGTTACGGAAACCAGCATGATATTCATTACTCCGATTCCGCCGACCACAAGAGATATGACAGAAACAAGAAGAAGGAACGTAGTGGCATATCCGAGGATCTTATCGAGCTCATCGGAAAAATCGGCCATTGAATAGCCGGAAATAGCCTTCGTACCTCTTAGTCCGTGGCGGTTTGTAAGGATTTCTTTTACCTCATTTACCTTGGTATTAAGAACGCTCTGATCTGCAAAAAGTATTACACTGTTAAAGTCTTCCATGTAATAATCAAAATCCGCACCAAGAGCAGTATACGGAATCTCGACCTGAGCAAAGTAATCCTGACCTTCCATAATGAAATTGTACATTCTGTTCATGCTGTCTCTAAGACCTACAACCTTGTAAGTAGCTGTCTTGCCCCAGATGGTAAGGTCAACTTCCATACCTATGGCTTCTTCGGTTCCAAAGATCTTTTTGGCATCATCCCTTAGCATAACGCAGACTCTCTGTCCGCTTTCTACCTGCTGCCTAGTAAAATATCTTCCCTTTATTATGCCGTTGCTGGACATATATTCCATGCTCTCGCTTCCGCCGTTAACAGAAACTTCAAAGGTTCCTCTGTTTCCGGTTATCTTGCCCCAGGTCCCCATATTAGGTGATAATCCATAGATATCCGAAACAGTTGCCTGAACATATTCGATATCATCCTGCGTTATTCTCTCGGAGGTTTTTGAAGTATCCACCGAAATACTTCCGTAATTACCTGCGATACCGTTAAGCTCACTCTTGACAAACTCTGTCATTCCGTTACCCAGTGACACTACAGCGATAACCGCAGCAATACCCACAATGATACCCAGCATAGTCATAAGGGTTCTGTAACCATTACTGATTATCTGTTTAATTGCACTTTTTATATATTCGCCAAGTTTTCCCATAAATCAAATTACTGCTGCTGTACAAGCACAGCGGTTCCCTCGATAAGTGAATCTGTGTCTGATGTGATTATTGCTTCTCCCGCGCTAAGCCCTTCAATAACCTGCGCTTCTGTACTGGATGTGATTCCGAGAGTTACGTTTTTCCTCACAACCAAACCATTCTCAACAACATATACATGATCTCCCTCGGAGTCAGTCTTGATGTACTCATAAGGAAGAACAAGGGTATTGTCAGCCTTCTGAGCGTGGATCTTATTGTTTGCCTCAACTCCCAGAATGATGTTTGAATCAGGGTTCTTTATCTTTATTGTTGTATCTACAACAGCAACTCCGTTGTTGTTCTTGGATGCAGTTCCGGAAATCTTGGTAATCTCTCCGTTATAAGGATTTCCGTTAATAGTTACGTCAACCTGCTGACCAATGGCGATCTTAGGCAGATCACTCTTTGATACCTGTATTGCAACTTCTACGTCATCAAGATTGTCAAGGGTAAAGAGCAAAGTACCTGTCTGAACACTCTGCCCCTCAACTGCCTTGACAGAGGAAACTACTCCGTTAAAATCTGCCTTCACTCCCTCTTTTGCCTCATCAATCTTGGCAATTGTATCCTCAGAAGAAAGCTCAGTAGAGTCAAGCTGCGCCTTTGCAGCTGCAATCTGGCCTGAGTTCAAAAGTGAAGCCTTTGCTGACTGAAGATGTGCCTTTTCCTCATTGAGAGCTGTGATCTGATCATTCCACCCCTGGGTTTCAGGGTCATTGGAAAGAGCATACTGAACATCAGCTATAGACTGCTGGATTGCCAGTGACATCTGCCTGTCTTCAGGTGTAGGCTCTGTATACTTTTCTTCCTCTTTGTTTCCGGACTCATTTCTATATAAGTAGCTGTCGCTGCCGTTCTTTTCGAAAAGTCCCTCGCTGCTGTCGGCAATACCGTTCTGGTTGATGTCTGCCTGAACTTTCTGAAGGTCTGTCAGTGTCTGGTTCATGCGTGCTCTTTTCTCTGTAATCTGAGTGTTAAGAGCATCGATCTGTGCTGTGATCGCATCAAGTCTCTCATTTATCTGCTGAGCATTCATGCCCTTTGCATATTCCCTGTCAGCTGCAGCAGATCCGGTAAAGTTTGCGGAATAGCTTCCCTTTGCCTGTTTGATTGAAAGTTCAGCTGTCTGCCTTGCAAGATCCAATGCTTCCTCGTCATAGGTACAGAGGATGTCTCCTGCAGAAACCTTATCTCCTGCCTTGACAGGTATCTCAGCAATCTTTGCGTTGGTTCCAGCAAAGTATGATTTGCTCTCAGCGCTCTGAACCGTTCCGGAAATAGAGAGAATATTCTCAATTGTTCCAAGGCTGGCTTCCTGCGTAGTTACATAAACAAGATTTTTTCCGGAGTTCATAAAACGGCTTACAATAATTCCTCCAACTACCAGGACTGCAGCTCCTAAAACAAGAAATCTCTTCTTGAATCTTTTTTTAGGTTTCCCTGCAATCTCGTTCACTTCATAGTCCTCGTAAACAGGCGCTGCAGGAGCAGGGCTTTCAGTATTAAGCTCAGCGCTTGTCTTCTCTGCCTCTTTTACCTGAGTTTCCTCAGTGTTATTCTTTATTTCATTATCCTGTGCCATGGTATCCTCCCTTTGTTAGTCGATGCATATATTTTTGTGTGATAAACGTGATATACGGATTGCTCCACTTCGTTCCCGCAATCCTACATACATTCGGAATCCGCATTAACATGCTACTTCCTACTA
>SVFZ01000115.1 GCA_015056585.1 Butyrivibrio sp.
ATTTTCTGG
Organism: Butyrivibrio sp.; assembly: GCA_015056585.1. Taxonomy (GTDB): domain Bacteria; phylum Bacillota; class Clostridia; order Lachnospirales; family Lachnospiraceae; genus Butyrivibrio. The sequence continues at coordinate 10 of SVFZ01000115.1, forward strand.
CCGAAGGGATTTCATTTACACAACTATGTATCTGCATTCAGGATTGACGGTCTTTTGCAGGCTTTCAAGATATCGCTCATGAGAACTGTCCTTGGAACTGCTCTTACAGTGTTTGCCTCAGCTTTTCTTGGATTTATGTTTACCCAGGAAAAGATGTGGATGAGGAAGTTCTGGTACAGACTCATTGTTGCAACTATGTATTTCAATGCCGGAATTATCCCGTGGTTTCTGGTAATGAAGACCATGCACCTGACAAACAATTTCTGGGGATATATCCTTCCTGCGATCGTATCTCCCTTTAACCTGATACTTACCAAGACGTTTGTAGAATCGGTGCCAAAAGAGCTGCAGGAAGCCGCAGAGATGGATGGCGCAGGGATACTTACCGTATTTTTCAAGACCATCATTCCTGTCATCAAGCCAATCATGGCCACAGTTGCAATCTTCTCTGCTGTAAGTCAGTGGAACGCTTTTCAGGACACTCTTTTGCTCATGACAGATACAAAGCTTTATCCGCTGCAGTTCGTGCTCTACCAGTACTTAAATCAGGCAAGTTCTCTTGCATCCCTTGCCCAGAGTAATACAAGTACTTCATCTCTGGCAGCAGCTGCAGCAACAACACAGACCACCACCAGCGTGCGTATGACCATTACCGTTATCGTTGTACTGCCGATCATGCTGGTTTACCCGATCTTCCAGAAATACTTTGTAAAGGGAATCATGATAGGAGCGGTAAAAGGCTAACCATTGGGTGTAATCCGGCATGGCGCCGGGGGTAAATAAACAACACTAACAAAAACGGAGGTATGAAAAATGAAGTGTAAGAAACTAGCATCCATTGCGCTCTCTACAGTGCTGGCAGCGTCTATGCTGGCAGGATGCGGAAGCAGCGCAGGAACTCAGACCGGCGGGGACACAACAGCAACCACTGAGTCCAAAACAGAGACAAAGACAGAAACAACAGCAACAGAATCCACAAGTACAGAGGCAGCAGCCGGTGGTGCTGCAGCAGAAGTAAATCATGATTCTACTTATACAGTAGATTTCTATGATGTGGCAGCTAACTTCCAGGGCGTTCAGTCCGGATGGTACGGCAAGATCGTTAAGGACAAGTTCAACATGGACCTTAACATTATTGCGCCTCAGGTTTCCGGCGATGGTGCAGCTCTTTACCAGACACGCTGTGCAGCAGGAGCTTTGGGCGATCTAATTATCCTCGACAATGCAGACGCTCAGGAATGTGTAGAGTCAGGACTTATCCATGACCTTACAGATGTCATTGCAAACTATCCAAACCTCATGAGATATGAGGATCAGATCAAGCAGTTCAACTCAATGATGGGCGACGGAACAAGAATTTATGCTATTCCTCTTGAGATGAACAACAACGGCCCTACAGCTTACAAGCAGCTTCACGTTTATTCATACCCTCGTATCGGATGGGATATGTACAATGAAGTTGGAGCTCCTGATCTTAAGAACCTTGATGATCTTCTTAATTGCCTTTCAGATATCCAGAAAGCTCATCCTACAAATGACAAGGGTGACCCGGCTTATGCTATTTCTCTTTGGAAGGACTGGGACAGCCAGTACATGGAGTGCGTAGCTCAGCTTACAAAGTGGTACGGACAGGAAGTTAACGGATCTGTAATGATCGGAACAGATAACTCAATCGCTCCTCTTACAGATAAGGCAGGCGCTTACTACAAGATGCTTAACTTCTTCTACAAGGCAAACAAGATGGGCCTTGTTGATCCTGACTCAGCAACACAGGATTGGAACATGATGGTTTCCAAGATGCAGGACAAGAGAGTCTATCTCTACTGGTACAGCTGGCAGTACGGATTCTGGAACACACCTGCAAAGGGTGAAGAGGGAACTAACTACATCGAGATCCCTGTAGCAGATACAAACCTTTACCAGGCATCTGACACATATTATGGCGACGGCCGTGTTCTTTGCGTAGGTTCACAGGTTAGCGATGAGAACTTTGCAAGACTCATGGAGTTCCTTGACTGGTATGCTTCTCCTGAGGGAGTTCAGATCCAGCACGGTGGTACAGAGGGACTTATATACACAGTTGAAAACGGCAAGTATAAGCTTACAGAAGACGGTATCAACAGATTCTCAGCAGAGGTAGCAGTTCCTGAAGATCAGGGCGGCGGAAACTGGAATGACGGTAACAACCAGATCAACCAGTGGATCGTAGCTTCTTGCGATGTTAACCCTGATACAAACGAGCCTTATGGAACAGATATGTGGTCCACAACAATCGAGATGAACCAGACAAAGACAACTAAGGAATGGACAGAGAAGTTTGGTGCAGCCGACGACGTTGAGTACCTTCTTAACAACAAGATGATGACTGTTGTTCCAAGTATCAATATCGCTCTTGCAATCGATTCTACAGATATCAGCCTTATACGTAAGCAGTGCGGCGATATCATCAAGGATGCTTCCTGGAGAATGGTATTTGCAAAAGATGATGCTGACTTCGATGCACAGTGGGATGCTATGACATCACAGCTTGACGGTCTTGGATGGGCAGACCTTGTAGCTTTTGATACAGAGAAGTATGCACCAATGATTGAGGCCAGAAAAGCCGCTCAGTAATGCGCGTAACAACTGAAAAACAATAAGCGAAATTTTGATAAAAAAAGTATAAAAAAGTAGGCCGAATCCCTGCTCTGGTTAGATGCCATGCGGGATTCGGCTTTTTTGCAAAAGAATGAAAATCTTATGAATTATGTCACATTAGTTGAGAAAATGGCATAAAAAGTGTATTATTATGTTGTTGTACTGTTTATTTGTGCGCCAATTTCAGCATTGAGGGCGATGTGTCATACAATGTACGGTATTGGTGTGCGGTATAACGTTAATGGTTTTGAAATGTGACAGGGAAGGAGCGTAGGATAACCATATGAATGTCAGGAATATGTCTAAGATCTTAGGACAATTCGCTATGGTCGGTCAGCTTGGTTTATCGCTTCTGATGCCACTTTTATTATGTCTATTTGGTTGCTATCTTTTATGCACCAAACTCTCAGTTGGGGCATGGGTTTATATACCGGGGTTTATTTTGGGGCTCGGTGGTTCTATGACTACTGCTTACAAGGTCTATTTATCGGTTATTCACAGGGAAGAGAAAAAGAAAAAAGATAATAATGAAGTTTTTTTCAACCGCCATATGTGATGCGGTGTAACTAAACAAACAGGGGAGAACAGGCCGGATAATGAAGTTACAGGATGCAGTTAAGAAAGAGACAGTAAATATCGCCATTGGAACAGGAATTGGCGTTTTGATAATGTTTGCAGTGTTTTTTATTTTACATATGGTTGTGCCGAAGGACGCTCCGTTTGGATGGACGGTGCCTTTCGACTACAAGGTTATCCTCGGAGGAATAGGCGGTTTTTTGGTTGCCGTCGGCAACTTCTTCTGGATGGCGATCACAGTGCAGAAGGTAGCATCTATAGAAGATGAAGAGAGAGCGAGAAGAACCATGGGCGTAAGCTACAGATATCGCACTATGCTTCAGTTTCTGTGGGTGATACTTGCAATAGTAGTTCCGGTATTCAATCTGGTGGCGGGCATAGTTCCGCTGTTTATACCTGGTTTTACAATTAAACTACGCGGGATCTTGTCTGCGGGGAAAGGAGGTTGAAGGCGAAAGCATGAATAGTGGTTTCGAAGTCGATTATGCGCAGATATACAAAACCATTCACACGGGAATTCCGATTCTCGGGGACTTTCAGCTCACTGAAACGCTTATAGTAAGCTGGATTGTCATGATCATCATCACAGGTTTGTGTATATTCCTGACAAGAGATCTGAAGATCGAAAACATCTCTAAAAGACAGGCATTTGCAGAAATGCTGGTTGAGACGGGCAACAATTTTGTTCGTAACAACACCGGCTCCAATAAGTTTGATAAGCTGATTCCTTTTGTTTCAGCACTATTCGCCACCAGTGTGGTATCAAATCTTATTAGCCTTGTGGGTTTAAGAAGCCCTACAGCAGACCTGTCCACAGAGGCAGCTTGGGCGGTTGTCGTTTTTATAATGATCACATCGACCAAGATCAAGACCAACGGACTTGGCGGATATTTAAAAGGATTTACAACACCAATTGCTGTAATGACCCCGTTTAATATCCTGTCAGAGTTGGCAACCCCGGTAAGTATGGCTTGCCGTCACTTTGGTAACATTCTTTCAGGTGTAGTTATTGACGGACTTATTTATTGGGCATTAGGACTTGCATCAGCAGCGTTGTTTGGGCTCATTCCGGGAGCGGTTGGAGATTTCCTCTCCAAGATCCCAATCCTTGGCGTTGGTATTCCTGCAGTTACCGGTGTGTATTTTGACTGGTTCTCGGGATGTATGCAGGCATTCATCTTCTGCATGCTGACGGTAATGTATATCGCCAACGCAGCTGAGGAAGGATGATCTTTAAAATTTCATATCGTTATTAAAAAATAAAACCAAAATTATCTTAACGGAGGCAAAGATTATGGGTGATTTTCAGTTACTAGCTAGAGGTATTGCACTTGCAGGATGCGGTATTGGTGCAGGATGTGCACTTATCGCAGGTATCGGACCTGGTATTGGTGAAGGAACTGCCGTTTCTAAGGCTCTTGAAGCTATCGGACGTCAGCCTGAGTGTAAGGGCGATGTTACAGGTACCATGCTTCTTGGTTGTGCGGTTGCAGAGACAACAGGTATTTACGGATTCGTTACAGGTCTTCTTCTTATTTTCGTTGCACCCGGAATGTTCATGAACTACTTACAATAAGGGATTCAAAGTCATAAATTTTTCATGCTCGCATGAAAAAATTTATGACCTTGAAGACCAAACAAGTATGAGGAAAAAAGACATTTTACGAAGTAAAATGACGATTTCCGAATACTTGTAGGATTGCGAGAGCGTAGCGTAGCAATCCGTATTATTGTAGTTTTGTGGTGGGCATCACTAACACCTTGGTGGGCATCACTAACACCTTGGTGGGCATCACTAACACTTTAGTGGGCATCACTAACACCTTAGTGGGCATCGCAAGATCCCACAAGTAGCGGGCATCAAAGAATAAGGAGAAAATGCGTATGGATATACAGGCCCTTATGCTGATCACTGCGGACGCAAAGCAGACGCAGGATCTGGTTACATTAGTGCCCTGGACGTTTATCATTCAGATTTGTAACCTGTTTATCCAGGTTTATCTGATAAAGAAATTTCTCTTTAAACCAATCAACGAGATTTTGGAAAAGAGAAAAAATCTGGCTGATAAGACGATTCGTGAGGCAAGAGAGGCCCAGAGTGAAGCTGATTCTCTTAAGGAACAGTACGAGAGCAGTCTGACAAATGCACATGCTGAAGCAGCTCAGATTGTATCTGATGCGCAGAAGGAAGCGCAGAAGAAGGCTGACACACTTGTTCATGAGGCTCAGGAGGAAGCGGCAAGCATCAAAGCCAGAGCTGCAGCCGACATAGAGCAGGAGAAGAAGAAAGCTATCAATGAGGCCAAAGATGAAATCGGCTCCCTTGCAATGGATATAGCCGGCAAGGTAGTTGAAAAAGAGATTAACGAATCCGATCACAAGAAGCTTATCGATGACTTCTTGAACAAGGTTGGAGCTTGAAGCAGTCCGAAGCACTTGCTGCTGAGGACGTGAGAACATGATTCAAGGGTGAGCATGCCCTTGCCGAAGGCAATTTTGATGGCATGCGAATCAGAAAAAACGACGAAGGAGTTTTTTATGAGTAAAGCTGGAGATCTTTATGGGCAGAGCCTGTACGATCTGGCAGCAGAAGAGAACCTTACGGATGAGATTCTGGGAGAAATGGAGGTCGTAAAGGAAATCTTTAAAGAGAATCCTGATTACGTGACACTCCTGTCGGAACCTTCAGTCCCGAAAAACGAGAGACTGCAGCTTGTTGATCAGGCTTTTGATAAAAGCCTGCAGCCTTACCTTATGAATTTTATCAAGATTCTTATAGAGAAGGGATTATTGCGAGAGTTTTCCGCTTGTCAAAAGCGCTTTAGACAAAGCTACAATCAGGCTCACGGAATAGCTGAAGCACTGGTTACAACAGCGGTAGCGTTAAATGACTCGCAGCTTTCCCAGCTTAAAGAAAAGCTTGAGAAAATCAGCGGTAAAAAGATTCAGCTAAAGCAGAAGACAGATCCCGGCGTCCTTGGCGGCGTGAGAGTGGATCTTGAGGGACAGCTTTTTGACGGCACTGTCAAAGGAAGGTTATCCGAACTTCGCAGAAGAGTCGACGAGACAGTCATTTAAAAATTATTTTAAACGTCGGAGGATGATATGGAGTTAAAACCAGAAAAAATATCCGAGGTCATTCGAAGCCAGATAAAGAATTACCAGAATGCCATAATCCAGAACGAGACCGGTACAGTTCTTACCGTTGGTGACGGTATTGCCCGTGTTAGCGGACTTTTGAACTGTATGTCAGGCGAGCTTCTTGAATTTGAAAATGGTACATTCGGAATGGCTCAAAACCTCGAGGAAACGGTAGTATCTGCGGTTTTGTTCGGCGAAGATGTCGGCATCAGCGAAGGACAGACCGTTAAGCGTACAGGAAGAGTTGTATCTGTTCCTGTAGGCGAGCAGATGATTGGCCGAGTAGTTAATGCTATCGGTCAGCCAATTGATGGAGCAGGACCGATCGAGACTTCTGAATACAGACCGGTTGAGTCACCTGCACCCGGCATCATAGCAAGACAGCCGGTTAAAGAGCCACTTCAGACAGGTATCAAGGCGATTGATTCCATGATTCCTATCGGAAGAGGACAGCGTGAGCTTATTATCGGCGATAGACAGACAGGTAAGACCACTATCGCTGTAGACACAATCCTGAACCAGAAGGGAAAAGATGTTATCTGTATCTATGTCGCTATTGGACAGAAGCGTTCAACAGTTACATCACTGGTTGAGGATCTTAAAAAGGGCGGAGCTATGGAGTACACAATTGTTGTAGCTGCTACAGCTTCTGAACCCAGTCCGCTTCAGTATATTTCCCCATACACAGGATGCGCTATGGGTGAGTACTTCATGTATAAGGGAAAACACGTACTGTGTATCTATGACGACTTGTCAAAGCACGCCGTAGCTTACAGAGCACTGTCCCTTCTTATCAGAAGACCACCGGGACGTGAAGCTTATCCTGGAGACGTTTTCTATCTGCACTCAAGACTTCTTGAGAGAGCAGCTAAGCTCTCAGATGAAAACGGTGGCGGTTCACTTACAGCCCTTCCAATTATTGAAACACAGGCCGGTGACGTATCAGCCTATATCCCTACAAACGTTATTTCTATCACAGACGGACAGATATTCCTTGAGACGGAGCTTTTCCACTCAGGAATCATGCCGGCGGTTAACCCCGGTATTTCAGTATCCCGAGTTGGTGGTAACGCTCAGATAAAGGCGATGAAGAAGGTTGCCGGAACTCTTAAACTTGTTTATTCACAGTACCGTGAGCTGCAGAGCTTCGCTCAGTTCGGCTCCGACCTTGACGAAGACACAAAGTCCCGTCTTGCACAGGGCGAACGTATCGTGGAAGTACTTAAGCAGAACAAGAATATGCCTGTTCCTGTTGAGAAGCAGGTTGCTATTCTTTATGCGGTAGTAAATAACATCCTGATGAAAGTAGAAGCATCAGATGTAGCCGAGTACGAGGCTGGTCTTTATGACTTCCTTGATCAGGATCCTTCAGGAATTGCAGCAATGCGAGATATCCGTGAAACCGGAAAGCTTGAAGGGGAAACTGAAGAGAAGCTTAAAGAGGCTTTGAATGCTTATACTGATAAGTTCATTAAGAGCAAATAAGGAGGATAGATAATGGCTGGATCAATGAAAGCTGTTAAACTCCGTATCAAGAGCGTCCAGAGCACAATGCAGATAACGAAGGCAATGCAGCTGGTTGCAGCTTCAAAGCTTCGTAAGGCAAAAGAGAGAGCAGATCAGTCAAAGCCTTATCTTGAGACAATGCTTTCAACACTTACAGATATAGCCAATGGTAATACTGATTTCCAATCCGCCTACACAAAGGCCGGAGAGAATGACAGATGGCTCTATATTGTAATTGCCGGAGACAGAGGACTTGCAGGGGGTTATAACTCAAACCTCTTCAAGTTTGTCGAATCGGAGATAAAGGACAAGAATAATGTTACGGTTCTGCCAATCGGAAAAAAATCTGTGGAATTTTTCAAACATAGGAAAATGGATATTCTCACAGAGGAATATGCCGAAGTTGCAAAGACCAGCATTTCAGACTGTTTCCAGATAGCCAAGCTTATCTGCGGATCATATGGTGGCGATGGATTTGGACATGTTTTCCTGTGCTACACGAACTTTGTGTCCATGCTGTCACAGGTTCCTACAGCTACATCACTGCTTCCGCTGTCTGATCTTTCGACAGAAAAGAAGGAAAGTGACGGAAAGCCAAAGGAGCTTATATTATATGAGCCGGACAGTGAGACAGTGTTCAATGCGATTGTTCCGGAATATCTTGCGGGGCTTCTTTATACAAGTATCAATATTTCTTATGCGAGTGAGCTTGCTGCACGCAGAACAGCTATGGAGGCAGCAACCGATAACGCTGAGGAAATGATTGAGACCTTGAGCTTGTATTATAACAGAGCCCGTCAGGCAAGCATTACTCAGGAGATTACCGAAATCGTGGCGGGTGCCGAAAGCTGAGAACCGCATAAATGAAAACAAAGGAGTTTAACAATGAGTGAAAATCACGTTGGAAAGGTAATACAGGTTACAGGCCCTGTACTTGACATCCGCTTTAAAGAGGGTGAACTTCCGGATCTTCACAATGCCATAGAAATCATGATTGATGACCGAAAACTTGTAGCTGAGGTAGCTCAGCAGGTAGGCGACGATGTTGTTCGTTGCGTAGCTATGAGTTCAACAGACGGTCTTGTTCGTGGCGTAGATGCTAAGGATACCGGAAGCCCAATAACTGTTCCTGTTGGTGACAAGTGCCTGGGTAGAATTTTCAACCTGCTTGGAGAACCTGTAGATAATGAGCCTGCACCTGAAGGGGTAGAGAGATGGGCAATTCATCGCCCGGCTCCTGCTTATGAAGATCAGGTTCCTGCTACAGAAATTTTTGAGACAGGAATTAAAGTCGTTGACCTTATTTGTCCTTATGCTAAGGGCGGTAAGATCGGACTTTTCGGGGGTGCCGGAGTAGGCAAAACCGTACTTATCATGGAGCTTATCAACAACGTTGCTAAGGCACACGGTGGTATCTCAGTATTTACCGGTGTTGGTGAGCGTACTCGTGAAGGAAACGACCTTTACGGAGAAATGAAGGAAAGCGGAGTTATTGATAAGACTGCTCTGGTTTACGGACAGATGAACGAGCCTCCGGGAGCCAGAATGAGAGTTGGCCTTTCAGGACTTACAATGGCTGAGTATTTCCGTGATGTAAAGAATCAGGATGTGCTTCTTTTCATCGATAATATCTTCCGTTTCACACAGGCCGGATCTGAGGTTTCCGCCCTTCTTGGACGTATGCCTTCAGCCGTAGGTTATCAGCCTACACTGGCTACAGAAATGGGTGCTCTTCAGGAGCGTATCACATCCACAAAGAAGGGTTCTATCACATCAGTTCAGGCTGTTTACGTTCCTGCTGATGACCTTACAGACCCTGCTCCTGCTACAACATTCACACACCTTGATGCAACTACCGTTCTTTCCAGAGATATCGCTTCAAAGGGAATTTATCCGGCTGTTGATCCTCTTGATTCCACAAGCCGTATTCTTTCTCCTGATATCGTAGGAAAAGAGCACTATGAAGTAGCAAAGGGAGTTCAGCAGGTTCTGCAAAGATACCGTGAACTTCAGGATATCATTGCTATCATGGGTATGGATGAGCTTTCAGAAGAGGATAAACTTACAGTTTACAGAGCACGTAAAGTTCAGAACTTCCTGTCCCAGAGCTTCTCAGTTGCTGAGCAGTTCACAGGTCTTCCTGGAAAGTACGTTCCTCTTAAGGAAACAATCCGTGGCTTCAAGATGATCCTTGACGGTGAATGTGATGACCTTCCTGAGTCAGCATTCCTGCTGGTTGGAACTATTGACGAGGTATTCGAGAAGGCTAAGAAACAGTAATCTGTTTGAGAAAGAATCAGGAAGTGAGGAATAATAAATGTCCACATATCACTTACAGGTTGTATCCCTGGACGGACCTGAATTTGAAGGCGAAGTTCAAAAAATATTGCTCCGTACAATTGATGGCGATGTAGAAATACTTGCCCGTCATACAGATTTTTGTACGGCCATCGGCATGGGAACAGCTAAAGTAACTATGGCTGATGGAACAGATAAAAAAGCGGCCTGTATCGGTGGAATGCTTTCGGTTATGAACGGAGAAGTCAGAGTCCTTCCCACCACATGGGAGTGGGCTGAAGACATTGACGTAGAAAGAGCAAAGGCAGCCAAGGCCAGAGCTGAAGAGCGACTCAAGGACCAGATGCTTGATAAGGAAGCCAGAGTCCGGGCAGAGGCGAAGCTCTACAGAGCTCTTGTACGACTTGGTTCCTCCGGACAGGATCCCAACAATCTCAATTAAAAATGATATTACTTTTAACAGCAGGTGCTTTCATGGCACCTGCTGTTTTGACGTTAGGGGAAAATGAGTGGGTAATAGAGTATAGGTGTACGATTATAGCATTATCTGGGCAGTGCATTAACAAGCTCTGAAGAGAGAACTTATGATTATATATGTATAATTATAGATGCTATCTGGCTAGCAGGTTATGTGATTAGAGAACTGCTTACGCCATAAAAACAGAAGGAGAGAGAAATGGGAAATTGGGGAGATGATCAGGACTACGAGGCCAAACTGATCAAAGAGCACAAAGGCCGATTTACAATGAACTTCAAGAAGATATTCTATGATGTTGATGAAATATCTCAGAAGACACTTGAAGTTACAGACAAACATCCAAAGGATTCACTTTTAAAGCTTTGGGCAGGAACAATGCTTGGAATAGGAATATTCTTTTTATGTTCATACCAGTTCTTTGCACTGGTAATGGTTCCGTTTATCGCATTTTATCTGATCGCGCTGGTCAGAATCTACAAGTGCTGGAAGAGCTTTAAGTACAGCGGAGTGCAGTTCTGGGCCATGAGTGTTGTAACAATGGCAGCATTATTCGCACTGTCAAGGGTTGTGCAGCATCTGGTAGGTGCGATCCTGTCATGAGAAGATTTATTCCGACAATACTGTTGCTGATCCTTTTGGTGATTACCATTATGATTGGCAAAAAAGCACAAGACATCAGGGAGAATACAAATATGAGCGAAACTAAGATGTTCGGGGAAAATCCCATCATCAAAACAATATATACTGCAGACCCTGCACCAATGGTGTATGGGGATACACTTTATCTTTATACCACTCACGATGAGGATGAGCTGGTTAACGATTTCTATACAATGAATGACTGGCGCTGCTTTTCCACAAAGGACATGGTCAACTGGGAGGATCACGGAGCGATCTTTTCGCTTGATGATATTGCCTGGGCGGACAGCAGAGCGTGGGCTCCACAGGCGGTAGAGAGGAACGGCAAGTTTTATCTGTACTGCCCGGTTCATAAGATAAACGGAGGTATGGCGATAGCAGTCGGCATTTCTGACAGCCCTACAGGACCCTTTAAGGATCTGGGATATCCCCTTGTGGATGAGGGAGACTGGAACGACATTGATCCTACAGTTTTCATAGATGACGATGGTCAGGCATATCTTTATTTCGGAAATCCGGAGCTCAGGTATGTGCTTCTTAATGAGGATATGATCACTTACAACCAGGAAGTGGGAATCGTAAAAGTTCCTATGACTGAGGAGGCTTTTGCAAAAGGAAGCCACGACACAGGAACATCCTATGGAGAGGGCCCATGGTTTTACAAGAGAAATGACCTCTATTACATGGTTTATGCAGCTTTCGCTGTGGGCAAACAGAATGAGCACCTAGCATATTCAACTTCCACATCTCCGACAGGCCCATGGAAATACGGCGGTGTTCTCATGACAGAAGAGGGCGGAGTGTTCACAAATCATCCGGGAATTGCAGATTTTAAGGGGCATTCATATCTCTTTTACCATACAGGAGACCTTCCCGGAGGAAGTCTGTTCCATAGAAGCGTGTGTGTAGCAGAGTTTACCTACAATGAGGATGGTACTATTGATACTATTGAGAAGTGCAAGGGTATCGAGAAAGCTACTTTTTGAATTAAAATTGATCAAGGGTATTGCTTTTACGCTTTAATTTGATATACTAATAAAGTGACAAGGGCGTCGACATAGATGTCGCACGCCCGATTTTTTTAATCACGACAGTTTAATGCTTTAAATCAGTAACGCGCGGTGGAGGTTTTTATGAGTTCGTTTTTATCTGTAGTTGAAGAAATTAACGGAAAAGTTAATGGCTTTGTCTGGGGACTCCCTATGCTGATCCTTTTGGTTGGAACGGGAATTCTTATGACATGCCTTACAAGATGCTTCCAGATCTCACATTTTAAGCACTGGGTAAAAAATACTGTTGGAGGAATTTTCAAAGATTCCCACGTAACAGCACATACCGGAAAAGATGATATGCAGATATCACAGTTCCAGAGTCTTTGTACTGCATTGGCAGCTACAATCGGAACCGGAAACATCGCAGGTGTTGCAGCAGCTATAGCAGCAGGCGGCCCGGGAGCCATTTTCTGGATGTGGATCGTGGCATTTTTTGGCATGATGACAAACTTTTCTGAGAATGTACTTGGTATCTACTACAGACGCCGCAATGAGAGAAATGAGTGGTGTGGCGGAGCCATGTACTACTTAAAAGACGGACTTGGAGCAAAGAAAGGCTGCAAGCAGATAGGAGCGATTCTTGCAGTTTTGTTTAGCAGTTTCTGTGTCCTGGCTTCCTTCGGAATTGGAAATATGGGACAGGTAAACTCAATTGCAGTTAACCTCAACTCAGTATTCCATGTTCCTGCGCTTTTCACAGGTCTTTTTCTCATGCTGATTGCAGGACTTGTAATTGTTGGAGGTCTTAAGAGAATAGCTTCTGTAACAGAAAAGCTTGTTCCTTTTATGGCTATCATCTATCTTGTCGGTGCACTTGCTGTATTTATTGTAAATATCGATCAGGTTGGCGCTGTTTTTGCTTCTATAATAAAGGGCGCTTTCGGAATGAGAGCCGTTGGCGGCGGTATCGTAGGAAGCGGCGTAGCTATGGCTGTTCAGTGGGGAATGAAGAGAGGCGTATTCTCCAACGAGGCCGGTCTTGGCTCATCCGTTATGGTTCATTCAAGCTCTAACGTAAGAGAGCCAGTAGTTCAGGGAATGTGGGGAATCTTTGAAGTATTTGCAGATACCATCATCGTGTGCACACTCACTGCTTTTGCAGTTTTATCAAGTGGTCTCGTTGATCTGGAGACAGGAAAAGTTTTATCAGAGAATGTTTCAACTGCGCTGGTTGCTGAGGCTTTCTCCACAGTATTCGGTGGCTTTGGAGGAGCATTCATCGCCATAGCAATTCTGTTCTTTGCATTTTCGACAGTCCTTGGCTGGAGCCAGTATGGCAGCAAAGGCTTTGAGTATCTCTTTGGAAGAGGTGCTGTTAAGGCTTATCATATAGTATTTGTAGCATTTATCCTTGTCGGTGCAACAATGGATCTGACTCTTGCATGGGATCTGTCTGACACATTCAATGGACTTATGGCGATTCCGAACCTTATCGGCGTCGTTTCACTGAGCGGAACTGTTATGAAGATAACCAGGAACTATGTGGATAGAAAGATCCTTGGCAAAGATATAAAGCCTATGCTCTCATCTATTGATGAGATCCAGGAACTTCATGAGAGAGAAGTTACTGAGAAAGCAGGCTGAAAAACCTGTTTTCTTTCTGATTGTGTAGCATCATTTAATAAAGGCGTCGTCGCGCTAATAATTTAGCGCGACAGCCACCATAATACGGACTCTTTTTTTCTGTCAAAATATCGCAATCCTTTCTATTGCCTGCTTTTTCATGGGTAAATCACAAGTTCATCGATATATTTGAAAAGTATATTTGCGGACCTAGACAAAGCCTGCTGATCATATAATAAAAAAATGACACTTTACGAATAATACCTTATGTAGTAAAATTTGGAATAAGGAAAACGTTTTCCGATAACGTTTCCGGCGGCAAAAACCACGGAAACAAAGAGAAATCACGGAAACAAAGGGAGGGTAACATTGAAACAAGGGGTTAATTTAAGAGAATTATTGTGCACAGTAGCACGAATCCACAAAAAAACGCAGGCTCATTCAAGGCTCATCGCAAGCCTTCTGGCGATCGTAATGATATTTACCTTGGCAATCTCAGGAGCATTTCCAAGCCTTTATACCAGGAACCCGGTGGTGGTAAAGGCTGATGAGGGAGTCACACTTAAGCTTCACTACCACAGAGAAGATGGCGACTATGAGCCATGGGATGTATGGATGTGGCCCGATGGCGGTGAAGGCGCAGGATATCCTTTTGAGGAAGAGGATGGAGAAATGGTTGCAACCATGTCGGTGCCTTCAGGAACAGCTAAGGTGGGCTTCATCGTAAGAACCCAGGATTGGACCAAGGACGTTGACATGGACCAGTTCATCGATATTTCAGAGGTGGTATCAGGGACAGTGCACGCATATGTGGAATCAGGCGTAGAGGGTGCAACGAAGGAATACGGAGGAGATATAGTGACCGGAACAAAGCTTAAAAGCGCGATCTATGATGGTAAGAATACAGTAACGGTTCTTTTTACCGGTGAGATCAGTGAGGAACAGGAAAAGACATTTTATGTTATCGGAAGACTTGGAGAGACAAAGGTTACAGATGTTGAACTCTCTGAAAAAGCTTCTGACAGTGAGTATTACTATGCGCTGACAATTGAAGAAGAACTCGACGCAAACAGGAATTACAGAGTAGGCTTCGATGGCCAGGAGTACCAGATAAATATGCCTATCATCTACTCAACACCTGAGTTCGAGGGCAGATACACATATACAAGAAATGACCTTGGAGCAACATACAAAAAAGATGCTACATATTTCAGGCTTTGGGCGCCCACAGCACAGGAGGCATATGTAAATCTCTACAAATCCGGCGATCCATGGGAAGATGATCTTATCGAGAAGGTCAAAATGAAAGCTGATGAGAACGGAACCTGGGTAGCAGAGGTTTCAGGAGATCAGGCCGGTGTTTACTATACTTACACAGCAGTGATCGATGGTCTTAACGTGGAGGCCTGCGATCCGTACGCAAGGACAACCGGTGTAAACGGCAAAAGAGCTATGGTCATCGACCTTGCTTCAACCAACCCGGAGGGCTGGGATGAAGATACCAATCCGCATGCCGGCGAGACAATAAATGATGCGGTTATATATGAGCTTCACATCCGTGATTTCTCTGTATCAGATGCGGGGAACATTCCTGATGCAGGCAAATACACAGCATTTACCAAGACAGGAACCAGGACTGCAGGCGGCAAATCCACAGGAATTGATTATTTAAAAGAGCTGGGAGTAACCCACATACATCTTTTGCCTTTCTATGATTTTGGCTCCGTTGATGAGAATTCTCCATCCTCAGAGCAGTTCAACTGGGGCTATGATCCTGTGAACTACAATGTTCCTGAAGGTTCATACTCAACAGATCCGTACCATGGTGAGGTGCGCGTCGCTGAGGCAAAAGAGATGGTGAAGGCTCTTCACGACAATGGCCTTTCAGTGGTAATGGATGTGGTTTACAACCATGTTTACAGCGGAAAAGATTTCTGCATCAATCGTCTTGTTCCGGGATATTTCTCAAGGATAAATGCGGACGGCACATATTCCAACGGCTCAGGTTGCGGAAACGACACAGCTTCAGAGCGCAGCATGGTCAAAAAATACATCGTGGATTCGGTATGTTATTGGGCTGACGAGTATCATATCGACGGATTCAGATTTGACCTCGTTGGACTTTTGGACGTTGATACTGTGAACGAGATAGTTTCAGAGGTTCACAAGAACCATCCTGATGTCATTTTCTACGGCGAAGGCTGGAGCATGAACACAGATGTTACCAAGGAAAACATCACTATGGCAACACAGGTTTCATCTGATAAGACACCGGGCTTTGCATACTTTAATGATAAGATCCGTGATGGCCTTAAGGGCAGCGTATTTAACACCGGCGAGACCGGATGGGCTTCAGGTTCAAGGGGAAAAGAGAATGCGATGATAGCATCCTTTATGGCAAACGAGATGTGGAGCAGTAATCCTTCACAGATCATCCAGTATGCTTCATGCCATGACAATAATACGCTTATTGACAGGATTGCAACTTCAAGACCTGACCTTACAAGAGCTGAATGGATCAAGATGAGTAATCTTGCAGCAGCCTTTTACCTTACTGCGCAGGGAGTTCCATTTATGCAGGCCGGGGAAGAGATCCTAAGAACCAAGGTAAAAGAGGATGGAACCTACGATTCCAACAGCTACAGTTCAGGAGATGAAGTCAACTGTATAAAGTGGGATACTCTTGATGATGAGGAATATCAGGCAAACCTTGATTACTACAAGGGACTTATTGCTTTCAGAAAAGCGCATCCAATCCTGAGACTATCCACAGCTGATGAAATATGGAATACAATCACTCCGGTTTACAATGATGAAACAAAGCTTATTTCTTTCATGCTCAGTAACCCTGACAAAAAGATCTCAGGTGAGAGCGCGGAAGATATAATGATAATCTTTAACGCTGCAGATGAGGAGAAAGAATTCTTTATCGGCTCCGGAGAGTGGGATATATGCGCAAGCGGACTTAAAGCCGGATGCGAATCTCTTGGAAAATTAGATGGTAGCAAGAGGAATACTATAGAACCATTGTCTGCGATGATTCTTGTCAGGGGGGACGAGACCATAGCAGAAGGCGGCAAAGACAACAGCTCTGATGCAGGTACCTCTGATAAAGGAGCTGGTAACTCTGCTGCAGACAATGCCAGCGCCAACGGCGCAAATGTCAACGTAAACAGCTCAGCACCATCCTTCGGATCCAAGGCTGACCTCGCAGCAGGTATCACCTTGGGCGTACTTGCCCTGGCAGGCCTAATCGCTCTTTTCTTTAGAAAGAAGAAGTGATATTCGATTAGGGTGGATAGCCTTAAAAGGCTGACCGTAAATCTATTCGTAGTAGTATTCACTCTCGTCCGGACCGAAGGAAATTGATACAGAAATGTGCAGTTCTCGGACGAGGATGATGATTTTCAAAAAATAATAAGCAGCAAATGCCGATTGCACTGAGCAACGTCGAAATGAGGCATTTGCTGCTTACTTATTTTGTAGAAAATCACACCGCAGACGAAAACAAACATTTTGTAGCAATTCCATATTGGGCGGACGATATGAAGCATACACCACCTCACCGTGTCAGGTCCTGGACCCATTTGTACTTGTGGAAGCGGGCGAGAACCCACGGGATTTTCCCGACTTCATCCACACAGGTGCATGCGTATACTGCAAGAGGTGACCAATGCAGGAAAAATGCACCTGCGACGGCAAGAGGAATAGCAATCATCCACATCGACACTATGAGGCTGTACATATCAAAAAGTGTATCGCCACCGCCATCGAGGACTCCGTTGATCATGATTGTGTTGACGCATCTGCCGATCATATAAACGGACATAATAACCATCATTCCGACGAGATATTTTCTTGCAGTATCCGTAAGGATAACACCATTTACGACAAAAGGTGTTACTGCCAGAACTATAGCAGTTGAAATGAAGCCTACAACAAAGGAGATGTTCTTTAATTTGATGCCATAGGCTTTGCCAAGATCAAGGCGTCCGGCACCAAGCTCGTTTCCGACAATGATACCTGCAGCAGTTCCGATACCATTGCAAGCGCAGCAGACAAGGTCTCTTATAACAGCGGCAACAGAATTGGCGGCCGCTGCATCAACGCCCATATGACCCATGATCGCGGTATATGAGGTAAAGCCGATTCCCCAGCAAAGGGCTCCGCCCATAAGTGGCAGGCATTGCCTGAAGAAGTCCTTTATTAAAAGGACAGGAACATTAAATAATCTGGTAAAAGCGGGACGAATATAACCTTGCCTTGCGGAAAAGCCAAGGCACAGGCATATCTGCACTATTCTTGAAATGGTTGTAGCAAGCGCCGCGCCTTTGGCTTCCATCCTGGGAACGCCGAGCAAGCCAAAGATGAAGACTGTGTTGAGCAGGATATTTATGACAACCGCACTGGAACTGATGAATGCGCCTGTTCTTACATGCTCTGTCACCTTCATTATTGCGAGGTAACATTCGCTGATACCGGTAATAAGGTATGAAAAGCCTGCAATTCTAAGGTAAGAACTGCCGATACTGATGAGCTCTTTGTCGTT
The DNA here is from genome assembly GCA_015056585.1 of Butyrivibrio sp. Lineage (GTDB taxonomy): Bacteria > Bacillota > Clostridia > Lachnospirales > Lachnospiraceae > Butyrivibrio. Next base: position 18,449 of record SVFZ01000115.1, read on the forward strand.
TGCAAAAAACAGCATAAGAGTTTCCGGAACAAATTCGCAGGCAAGGAAAAAAATTATTGAGACAATTCCGCAGAACCACAGCATCAGGTTGAAGATGTTCTCAAGAGTCTTTTTATCCCCTTTTCCCCAGTACTGTGCACCAAGGATTGCCCCGGCACCGGTGGCTGATGAAAGGAACATGTTCTGCACAAATTGGATCTGTGTTGCCAACGAGACTGCAGTCATCTGTATTTGCTCCACGCGTCCAAGCATCAGGGCATCAGCAGCTGCAACCATGGCAAGCATCAGGCTCTGCAGTGCTATGGGGAGAGCAATTCTTGAAAGATTTTTGTAAAATAGGTTGTTATCAATCTTGATCATCTGTTTTTCTGACATAAAAAAATATCCTTCACTGATATAAGCTACAATGAGGATAACATGAGTCATTAATAAAAAAAACAAGTTTTTATTCTGAAAACAATGTCAAAATAAAAACTTGTTTATTTTTGTGCCTGCAATACATCAAGTACCGAGGAGTAAATATTCTCGTCAGTAATGCCTTCCTCACTTCGAAGTCTGTAACCGATATGGATGTTTAAGGTGACGCTGTTGCCTTCAAGTTCCCGTATACTTTCAAGTGAGGTTTTCAGTTGTCCTGTGAGATTGTCAAGCTCAGACTGTTTTACTGAACCGGTGATCATTGCAAAGTCTGAGGCTATACATTTTGCAATGGCGCATTTTCCGTCGGTGACATCAAGGATAACTTCTCCTATTCTCTTTAGGAGCTTGTTTCCAAATTCTTCACCATAGTCTTTAACTATTCTGTGGTGATTTTCGTTTCGCAAAATTATAAGTGCATAGTCGGTGCCATCGCTTGCATAATGATGAGCATAGTCTTTGGTTGCATCGGCAAGAGCGGAAACATTCATGAGCCCTGTTATTGGGTCAAGGAGTTTTTCGCGGAAATGTTCATCTAAAAGTGCCAGTTCATCATCCACATCAATAAATGTTCCTATCAGTCCCACTATAGTTCCATTGATATATAGTGGAGATCTACTGACTATTAGATTATGAAAAACACCGTTTAGGACAACCTGAATAGGGAGATTTGGCTTTGAAACTCCCTCAGAAATTATGGATATTTCATCCTCTATAAAAGAATTGTTCTCAGCAACAAGACCGAATTCCTCGCTGGTTTTTCCCATGATGTCTTCAATCCTGCATCCGAGGAAATCAAGGAAAGCTTTGCTGGCCCCAAGAAACCTGCGGTTATTGTCCTTCCAAAAGAACTTGATGTTAGAGTCGGCGAGGATATTGATCCACAACTTTGAGTAGAATTGTTCTGAGTCGGGAGATATACCGTAGTCTTTGGGATTAAAAATGTTGTTATTGTTTTGTAAGAATTCCTGAGCGTCATCTGC